>DATFRZ010000063.1:0-73939 GCA_035262885.1 Candidatus Acidiferrum sp. | reverse complement strand
GCAACTCATAATCTGTTTTGAACCTTGCTCTCCCTTGCAATGCGTTTGAAATTCAACGAACGCGTCCAAGATCAGGTTGCCAGAGGCGGCTCATCTAACACTTGCCGCACGCGCCTCGACAGAATTTCGCGCGTGAACGGTTTTTCGAGGAGCGCTACGCCGTTTGCCAGAATTCCCGCCTGAACAATGCCGTCATTCGGGTATCCCGACATGTACAGCACCCGCGTGTGCGGGCGGATTTGCGCCATTTGCTGGACAAGTGACTTGCCGCCCATTCGTGGCATGACGACATCGGTCAGAAGCAGATCGATGCTCCCGGCATGCGATTGAGCGATTTGAATGGCCTCGTCACCATTGGCTGCTTCCAGGACGGTGTAGCCGCTTGCCGTCAGGAACTCCTTTGTCAACGCGCGAAGAGGCTCAGCGTCTTCCACGACCAGGACGGTTTCGGTTCCATAGCTGATTTCGACGCGCCTGGCTGGACGCGCTTCGGTCAGAGGCCTGTCCACACGAGGCAAGTAAACTTTGAATGTTGTGCCGCGGCCCTCCTCGCTGTAGACCCAGATAAACCCGCCACTCTGTTTCACAATTCCGTAAACCGTTGCCAATCCCAGTCCGGTTCCTTTGCCCATTTCCTTGGTGGTATAGAACGGCTCGAAAATGCGGCTTTGCGTTTCTTCATTCATGCCGCAGCCGGTGTCCGTCAGGGCCAGGAGTACGTACTTGCCTGCGGGGATCTGAGAAAGCTTCGAATGATGGTTTTCCTCGAGATCCACGTTGCTGGTTTCAATCGTGAGTTTTCCGCCCTTGGGCATGGCGTCCCGGGCATTGAGGACCAGGTTGATGATCACCTGCTCGACCTGGACCGGGTCGACCACCACACGGCCTAGCGTGGGATCGAGGGCCGTGTAAAACTCGATGTGCTCGTCAATCAGCCGGCCTAAAAGCCTCTCGGTTTCCGTCACGATGGCGTTGAGATCGACAGCCTGCGGATGAAAAACCTGCCGGCGGCTGAAGGCCAGCAGCTGCCGAGTCAGGGCGGCGGCGCTGTCCGCGGCCTTTCGAATCTGTGTGACGCTGCGCATCCGCGGGTCGCCCGGCTGGAGCGCTTCGGTCAATAGCTCCGTGTGCCCATTGATGACGCACAACAGGTTGTTGAAATCGTGCGCCAATCCCCCTGAGAGCCTGCCGATAGCCTCGAGCTTCTGCGACTGGCGAACCATGTTCTCCAATTGCCGCCGCTCGGTGACGTCACGGGCGATTCCCTGCACGCAATCCTTCCTTCCGTTCGAACGAAGCAGGCGAGCGCTGATTTCCAGCAGGACTTTGCGTCCGTCCTTTCGCAACATGGCGATCTCGAAATGCTGCAGCGGCTCTTCGCTCACGATGCGTCGCATCACTTCATTGCACAACGCAGCGTGCTCCGGCGCGACCAGGCCCTTGATGTTTTTCCGCAAAGCCTCGTTTCGCGGCCAGCCCATTATTTCCTCGGCCGCTTTGTTCACCGACGTGAGATTGCCCTCCAGGTCCAGGATGAACAGGATGTCTTTCGTGTTCTCGAAGAAATCCTCGAAGCGCTTCTCCCACTGTCGAACGGAGCTCTCCGCCCGGTTGCGCTCAATCGCGTACCGCAGAGCTCTTTGGAGCAAATCCTTGCCGAGCGTCTCCTTGACAAGGAATTCGCTGGCTCCCGCCTCAAGCACTTGCTTTCCCGCCGATTCTTGACTCTCAGAAACCAGGACCACGCAGGGAACAGAGAGCGATTGCAAAGCAGCGTCTTTCAGCAACGCCAAGGCGGTCGGATCCAAGGAAGGAGGCTCCCACAAAATCGCGTCAAACAGAGGCGAGTCAGGCTTAGCGGAAGCAAACCGTGACAAAGCCGATTGCCAATTCGTCTCCTTCCCTACAACAAAAGAAGCGTCTTCGGCACCCTGCAGCATCTCCACGTAGATCTGTGTCCGAGAAGGATCCTCTCCAATCAACAGAATTTGATAACGCTGCGATTGCATGGTCTGACTTGCTCTTCCTGGCTGGACTCGGGACTTGCCTTCGCATCCACCTCGCTGGCATTCACCCTTGTTCGAGGGCGGAATCTCTTGGGAAAAGCTTGCTAACCTCCTCCATAAGTCTTCCAGGCATTTGGCTTTTTTCAACCAGCGCATCGGCCCCGCGCCGCACGCATTCTTCCCTCAGAGACAGCCCGCTGAGCTGCGTGATGACAACAATGCGAAGTTCGGGAAAAAGCCTTCGTAACTCCGTTGTCGCCTCGAGGCCGTTAAGGAGCGGCATGCTTAAGTCCGTGAGCACCAGGTCGGGACGCAGGCGCCCTGCTTTTTGCACCAGACGAAGACCATCCGAAGCGGTTCCGACGATTTCGAACGTTCCTTCGAACTCGAGGTACCGGCAAATGCAAGCCAGCGCCGATGGCGAATCATCTGCCACGAGGACGCGAATGGGGCGATCGCTGGGTTTCATCGCATACGCTCCTGACACGTGGGGGCAAATTTGTAACGCGTCTGTAACAAAAGGATGCACGCCGTCGCGCGCTTTTGAAATTCGGCGGATTCCCTAGGGGTTTCCCTGTAGAACGTTGGAGTAGGGTGGAGCTGAGGCGGGCCAGTTAAGGTTGGATGATTTTGTTTTTCACTGCGTAGCGGACTAATTGCGTAACCGAATGGAAATTCATTTTGAGCATGATGTTGGCGCGATGGGTTTCCGCGGTTTTCACGCTGATGTTGAGAAAAGTAGCGATTTCTTTGTTGGTTTTTCCTTCCGCGAGCAGTTGAACGATTTCACGCTCGCGTGGAGTCAAGCGCCGACCCGGGCGCTCCACTCCATCGGCATCCGGTTGAACGGATGCGGCAGGCAGGGAAACGCGGGAGGATAAATACGGCTTGTGCCGGCGCAAGGAATCCACGGCTGCAAGCAGGTTTCTGTCCGCGTCGTCCTTCAGGATGTACCCGCACGCCCCTGCCTCCCAGACTCCTTGGATCATTTGCTCCGAGTCGTACATGGTCAAAATGAGGATTTCTGTTTGAGGAGATACTTTGCGGATCTGGCGTGTGGCCTCCACGCCATTCAACAAGGGCATTCCAATGTCCAGTACGGCCACGTCGGGCTGCAGCTCGCCAGCTTTTTCTACGGCCTCTCGCCCATTGGCCGCTTCGGCGCAAACCTGCCACCCGGCTTTGGACTCCAGCAAAGTTCGGAGCCCGGTCCTCACAACCTGGTGATCATCAGCCACCAGGATCCGAAGGGGCGCCATGGGTTCCCTCGAGCACTAAAAGGATTGTAGCGTGAACTGCGGTTCCCGAGGCATTAGATTGCACTTCAAGGGTTCCTCCCAACTGCGCCATTCGTTCGCGCATCCCGAGAATTCCGACCCCCAAGCGAGAGGCCCTTGGGACGTCGCTGCCGTCCCGTCGGGATTTGGCGGCTATTCCGCGGCCCTGATCCCTGATCTCAAGCTGGACGCGGCCTTGACCGTTCCACAAGCGAATCGCTCCGGTCGAGCTTCCGGAATGCTTCTGGATGTTCGCCAGGCTTTCCTGCACGATGCGGAAAAACGCAGTTTCCGCTTCTTGCGGCATTCTGGGGAAATCGGGCTGGATATCAATTTCCAAGGCGATGCCGCTTCGTTTACTGAATCCCTGCGCATACTCCTTCACAGCGGAGGCCAAGCCCAATTCGTCGAGCACTGGTGGATGCAACAAATAGGAAAGAGTACGAATCTCTCGCGACATTTCCCGCAGCACCTTCCGAGCTTCGGCCAACGCGTTCCGCGCGGTCTTGTCTAGCGGTAGCGACGAACGCATTACCTGCACCAGATCCAGGTTCACGGCCATCACGCTCTGCGCCAGGCTGTCGTGAAGCTCCCGACCCAGCCTTCGGCGTTCCTCGTCCTGAAGGCGAAGCAAACGGGCTGAAAGATGGTGCAAGGCCTCTTCCGCTTCTTTGCGTTTGGTGATGTCGCTGAAGGCGGTAACCAGCCGGTCCGGCTGGCCGTCCTTGCTCGATAGAGGCACGACTTCGCCGAGGATCCAGAGTATCTCTTCCTCTCCGGGACGCCGCCAACCCATGACTTCGCCACGCAGAGGCTGTCCTGTCGCCAAGGCCCGTAGGGCAGGCCGCGTGACAAACGGATATTCCGTTCCATCTTCGCGAAGCGCGATTAGTCCCAGCTCCTCTGAGGTTTTTCCAATGACCTGCTCGGAAGAGAGACCAAACATCTTCAGTGCCGCGCTATTCGCAAACAGAATCTCTGCTCCGGGTCCCATCAGAGCCACGCCGACATGCAAGTTCTCAACGAGTGTGCGGAAACGTTCCTCGCTCGTTCGAAGAGCGGCTTCGGCTTTGCGCAAATTGTCTGCGATGCGCAGCTGCTTCTCATTCGTCAAAATCAAGCGCGCCGTAGAGATGAGGAAGGATGCCGTGATTGCTGCCCAGGCGAGCGTAACTTGTTCCTGTGCGATTCGCCGGCTCATCGCCAGGACGAGAAGCGGCACGGCAGCCGGTAACACTCGCAAAAAAATCTTGGTTCTTCCCGAAGGCGCTTGTTCCTTCGCCGTGGCAGCCGATTCTGTTTTCCATCCGGAGGCGAAGGCCGTCGCAAAGAGATAGGGGACGCACCACACGACGTCATACCAGTTTGCTCGGTAGACGGGCGCAGGCAAGCTGATTAGATAGGCGAGCGAGGAGGCCACGCTTAGGAGAAAAAACAGCGAAACACGACGGAACAGTACTCTGACGGGCTGAGATTCGCTGCGGGAGCGGATCAGAAACGCGACGGCTATGGCTAGGTCCCGATACAATTGCAGCTGAATCTCGTTCATGACGAGCCGCTGCCCTTCGGCTTCCCACCGGGACGTGAGGTAGAAGAAATATAGGTAGGCAGTGAGGGCGACGATGGCCACTTGCGAAAAGTCGAGCATCGTTTCCCAAGGGATGCTGACGGACTTTTCATCGGGCCGTGGCAGCAACATGATCAGTGCTGGAATCACCCACAGAATAAAAATGATGTCCGAAGGCCAGGGCGTTGCGAACGGCTGGAAGGCCATGCTCTCGTAATAGGTTTCAACAACCTGGGCGACAACCACCAGAAACAATGAAACCGTAAACAGCCGCCAGAGACGGCGCAAATATTCGGAGGAACGCAGGGTCGCCCGGATGGCAGAGACCCCGGAACACAAGACCAGCGCTGTTTGCAGAAGATCGGAAAGGAGTTGGCTCTTCGCCAGATGGTCCGCCTCTCTTACAACAAGGATGACCAAGACGGTGAGCAAGGAAGCAACCGCGAGGACCAATTGAGAAAACTTGCTGGAGGGTAGCAAGGGCGACCTCGCTAAGACTGAGGCTAGTCTATGCATTCCCCGTTGGTTAGACAACCGCATGGCGGCAAAGGGAGTCGTATGAAGCACCGGCCTGCTTCCGTCGGCTGGGTTCCTGGGCTTGACCCCGAGCCGAAGCGCCCCGACCCTTCTGCTGGGTAATTCCAGCCCAACAACCGGTACGACGTAAATAGTTTTACCCCTATGAAACTTTGTTGCTGCAAGGCACCGAGACAGGCTACAATGTCAAAGTTTAGGAGGATTGAGTTAGTGCTCACGATTCGTTTGTCCAGGATTGGCAAGAAGAAAAAGCCCTATTACCGCGTGGTGGTCATCGAGAGGACCCGGCCACGCGACGGCCGCATCAAGGAAGCGGTGGGAACGTACGATCCGCTGAAAAAGCCCGCGGAGATTAAGCTCGACGCCGAGCGCATCAAACATTGGATTGGCCTGGGCGCGCAGCCCAGTGATACAGTACGCAGTTTTCTACGTCAGCAGAAAATCGCGTAAACGCACATCCCAGCTCCCTGAACATTGGGCGTGCCGCTCCGGCCCGGACGCCATTCCACGGCGGTTAGGGTTCACTACCCCATGGTGCCAGTGAGGCGTTGACCGTTTCTGGAGGGCGCAGCAAGTTGCCGCTGGAAATAAGCTCAAGCGGAGTTGCCCAAATGAAGGAACTGGTCGAATCCATCGCCAGAGCGCTCGTGGATCATCCCGAGGACGTTCAAGTGAAGTCCGTGGAAGGATCGCAGGTGACGGTGCTCGAGCTGCGCGTCCATCCCGAGGACTTGGGAAAAGTGATTGGCCGCCAGGGGCGGACGGCCAAGGCGGTTCGCACGCTTCTCGGCGCGGCGGGGATGAAACTAAAGAAACGGTTTACACTCGAGATTCTCGAAGACTGACGTTCCTGTTGCTGCCTCGGGTTTGCGCCGCTGCAACTTTCGCATCAAAATCTGCAAAACCTTGAGCTCTGACACTCCACGCTGGGTCTTGGTGGCGCGCATCCTTCGTGCGCGAGGAAATAAAGGCGAAGTCGCTGCAGAAGTCCTCACCGATTTTCCCGAACGGCTCACGAGATTACAGGAAGTTTTTCTTGGTGCGCCCCAAGACAATAGCAAGCCGCAGCGCACCGTGCTCAAATCCTGCTGGTTGAACCAGAACCATCGCAGCCAGATGGTTTTTCATTTTGCAGGTGTGAACTCGATTTCTGAAGCGGAGAAGCTGCGCGGATTCGAAGTCCTGCTGCCGCTCGAGCAACGCGCGAGTTTGCCGGAAGGGTGGCATTTTGTATCCGACCTTATTGGCTGCAGCGTGTTTGAAACGCCTTCAAACGTACCGGTCGCGGCCTCTTCACCGTGCTCGCTTGCCGAAGCTCCTGCCTTGCTCGGCACGGTCCGCGATGTTCAGTTTCCCGGCGAAGAGATCGCAGGAACGCCGCTCCTCGAAGTGGACACTTCGCAGGGGGAACTGCTCATTCCTTTGGCGGGAGATATCTGCACAAAAATCGATCCGCGCGCCCGTCGCATCGATGTGATGCTGCCGGAAGGCCTGCGCGAACTCAACCAACCGGAACATTGATTTCTCTTTGCCGGTTGCAAATCCAGCGCGCGTTAGTGAACGTCAATGGTTGTGACGCTATAGGCGGGAAGCGTGACCGTCAGAGACGTGCCGCTTGCCGCCAGCGTTCCGAGGGAGACGGGTTGGACCACGGTTTGCGCTGCGGCTGTAGCCGCCGTCATTTGATACACGTGGGCGGTGCCAGATAGCACCTGGCCGTTGATGGCTGTCACCTTTTGTGAATTGGAACGGTTGATCGCCACAAACACAACGCGCCCGGGAGCGGTTGTGTCCGTACTGGCGTAAACAACCACGCCGGCGACCTCGCTGGAAGTTGTTGCCAATGAAGTGTCACCGAAGTCTGAGCCAGCTCCATCAAAATCGCGATAGGCGCGAAAGCCCGCGAGAGTATATGAATAGGTGCCGCTGGGCGGCCAGAAGTTCGCGGCAAAGATTCCCATGCTGCCAAAGATGCCTAGATTGTCGGCTTGGGCGATGGTCCCGGCGATGTGGTTAAAACCGCCGTTTTCATATTCGGTGATGGCGATTTTCATTCCTGGATTCGCGGCGGCAATTTTCGCCTGGAGACGGCCCAGGATGTAGATCGGACCGCCAAGGACATTGTTGGTGATCCAGGAGTCCTCTTTGAAGGTCGTATCCCATAAACTGCGCGGGCTCTGAACGATAGCTTGGACCTGAGGATCAGTCAGGGTGGAACCAGTCATGTTAATCACTCGGGTTGTGCCATCTGTGGCCTCCGAATACCAATGGAAGTCGTAAACATCCACGAGCGGCGCTCCATACGTGGCCGAAGCAGCATAGATACCGGCTAAGTATTTGTCCGCGAACCAGTTCGTTCCGGTCGGAGTCGGGCTCAATGTAGGGTCGCCTTGCCAACTGTAAATGCCATTAAAGCCGTAGTTCACAGGGCCAAAGATCACTACATTGGAGAATTGGTTCGGAAACTGTAGTCGCAGATCCTTCAAAGCTCTTGCCAGGGTAACCGTCTTGGTGATGAAGTTGGCCGTCGAGACATTGGTTGAGCCCTGAATCTCCTGATGAGTGGAATTCCACAGATCCGCCTCGTTGTCCAGGCTGATAAAGGTGGGATGCGTCGCATTGGCCGCAAAAATGTTCATGGTTGGGAACTTCTGATCCAATGCCCAGGCGAACTCGTCCATGTACACATTGTTATCGGTGGTTGCCGGCGGAGGCGTAACCGTGAAAGGGGCCGGGGATGCCGTACTTTTTTTGGAAACCACCGGCCGGAAATACGTCAGGTTCGGGAAGGGTGGGGGCACCTGAACCGTTGTCGTGTCTACCGACACATAGCCTTGTAGTTGCAGCGTCACCAAGCTTGCCAGCCCGGCAGTTTGATCGCCGGCGATGAACGTGCGCACGGCTTCCGCGGGAATGCTCGCATCGCAGCTCCCATTGCATAAATAATTGTCATTCTCGTAGAAGTAGTCGCTGCCTGCATTCGAACCGTTGTTGATCCAGTTGTAGGCCGTCCAACGGTTGCCACCGGCACGGTCGAAAGTGAAGTTTGGTTGCGGGCTGGTGTTTCCCGAATAGAAATTCGTACCGTAAATCCACGGCGAGATTGGCTTGGAATTCGTGGGATCGATGGTGATGGTCACGTCCGCAGCGGCGTTTGCAGGCGTGGCCGAGACTTGCGTCGAGTTCGAGCTTTCACCTGCCGTGTTTAGTGCTGACACGACGTAGTAGTAGGTCGTCCCGTTGGTCAACCCAGTATCGGTATAACTCGTGAAGGTGGGGGCAGCGATTTGGACGTACCCGCTGCCGTTCGTAATGGAGCGCTTGACGTGATAACTCGAAGCTCCGGCGCTAGCGGTCCAACTCAAGCTGACCTGGCCAGGCCCGGCCATGGCTTGCAGGCCGTTTGGTGCGGACGGAGGATTGACTGGCGCAGAGGGCGTGGTGCTGGCTTCGTTCGAATTCGCGCTCGTTCCATAGGAATTGTAGGCCGAGACCACATAATAGTAGGTCGTGCCGTTGTTGACCGAGGTGTCCGCATAAGCGGTCGCAGTGACGCTGGCGATCTGTGCCTCCGTGCCTGCGGTGGTCGAGCGCTTCACGTAGTAGCCGGTCGCAGTGGAACCGGCGGTCCAGGAGAGATTCACCACGGCGTTGCCTGCCGTCGCCGTCAAACCGGTCGGCGCTCCTGGCGGGTTGGCCCCTCGACTGCCGTTGCCTCCTCCGCCGTACGCGCCACCACATCCAACGGGCGGGAGCGAAGCCGGTGTGACGATAAGAAACGCGATCAGTCGGCGGAAACGGGACGTGAAGACCATGGAAATTGCCTCCGCTGCAAGATGCGGGAACCGCAGGGTTGCAAATCTAGCCGCGCGTGTCGCCTGATCTCGCTATTCCAAACGTCTCTGCCCAAGCAGGTATCCTCAACAGAAACAAGAGGTTAAGGCCGCACCATGGAGCGCACAAGCTGTCCTGAAGTCCAGAATAGGGCCATCGCTTCGGGGCATCGTAAGCGTTTACGGCGTAATGGCGCAAGCGGATTCTCGAATGCTGCCAGAGGGTTGGAGCGATGACCGGAATTGTCTACACTCGTAACAGTATGCGCTTTGATCTTATTACCATTTTTCCTGAGTTTTTTACGGGAGCGCTCGAGCACGGGATCGTCCGCCGTGCGCGCGAAGCCGAGCTGATCGACGTGCACGTTCAGGATCTGCGGGAGTTCACCAAAGACCGTCACCGGACCGTGGACGACCGGCCCTTTGGCGGTGGCGAAGGCATGGTGTTGAAGCCCGAGCCGCTATTTGAAGCCGTCGAGTCTTTGTTGGGCCACCGTGTCGGCGATGCGGCGGCGCAGACGGCGCCAGATCCGCGTACCGCAATCGTGCTCATGTCCGCTGCGGGAAAACTCTTCGATCAGGAGAGGGCGCAAAGGTATGCACGTTTCAATCGCGTCGTGTTGATCTGCGGGCGCTATGAGGGCGTGGACGAACGTGTGGCCGAGCACTTGGCCACTGAGGAGATTTCCATCGGCGATTTTGTCTTGAGCGGCGGCGAGCTGCCCGCCCTGCTTGTCCTAGATGCCGTCACGCGGCTTATCCCAGGAGCGCTCGGCAATGAAGCCTCTTCGCAGAACGAATCTTTTGGTGCCCGCCAAGACTTGCGGGGCAAGGCTGAGATCGAGTCGCAACTCGCGAGTCACGAGTCACGAGTCACGGGTCACATGCTCCTGGACTTTCCACATTACACACGTCCCGCCGAATACCGGGGCTGGAAAGTGCCGGAAATTCTTATGGGCGGAAACCACGCGGAAGTCGCCAAGTGGCGCCGTGCCGCCGCCATCGAAAAGACGCGCCGCAACCGGCCCGATCTTCTCTCTGCGGAATAAAAACGAACGGCTTGCAGTCCTTTCCTATCTGATGAGACAGTCAATACGAGTGCGAAAATGAACGACAACGGCTTCAAGTTGAACAAGCCCATCGCCATTTATTACGAGCATCCGGATTGGTTCCGTCCGTTATTTCAGCAGCTCGACGAGCGCGGCGTGAACTGGGTCAAGCTTGACGCACGTCATCATCACTACGACGCGGCTTCACCCGAACGCGAACACTCGTTGCTTTTCAACCGCATGAGCCCTTCCGCGTGGCAGCGCGGGCTGGCTCACGGAATCTTCTATACCCTGAATTATCTCGCGCACCTCGAAGCAAAGGGCGTGCGCGTGGTGAATGGCTATCGCTGTTTTTTGCACGAGACTTCCAAAGCTCTGCAGCTAACCAATCTGGAAAAACTTGGTCTGCCCTATCCCAAAGCTCGGGTCATCCATCACTCCTCGCAGACATTGGCGGCGGCCGAGGCCGTCGGCTATCCAGTTGTGTTGAAGCCGAACATTGGAGGGAGCGGCGCAGGAATTGAGAGGTTTAGTTCTCGCGAGCAGTTGCGCGCCGCCGTCAAAGAGGATCGCCTCTACTTCGGCATCGATTCGACCGCACTTGTACAGGAGGCCTTCACCGCCCGCGACGGGATCATCACGCGGGTTGAAGTGCTCGGCGGCAAGTATCTCTACGCCATTCGAATTCACGTCACCGGTGAGAGTTTCAACCTCTGTCCGGCAGACATTTGTCAAAACACTCGCGGCGACGAACTGACGCGCATCGCCTGCCCGGTGGACGCGCCCAAGACCGGTATGAAAGTCGAGGGTTACGAGCCGCCGCGTCAAGTCATCGAAGATGTCGAGCGCATTGTCGAGCTCGCCGGAGTGGAAGTGGGCGGCATTGAATACGTTTTTGACGAACGGACCGGCCGCCAGCTTTACTACGACGTGAACGCACTTTCGAATTTTGTCGCCGACCCGGTCCGCGTCATTGGATTCAATCCCTACGCGCGGCTGGCAGATTTCCTGATTGCAGAAGCTCAGCGCCACGCAGCCAGCGACGTGGATCGCGTTGCCGCCACGGGAGGCCCACGATGAGATACGGATACTGGCTGCCTGTTTTTGGCGGATGGCTGCGCAACGTCGAAAACGAAAACATGCAAGCGACGTGGCCGTACGTGAAACGGCTCGCGCAGCGCAGCGAACAAATCGGCTTCGACGTGACGCTCATCGCGGAACTCAATTTGAATGACATCAAGGGCGTGGAGGCCGACTCACTCGATGCTTTGTCGACCACGGCGGCGCTGGCTGCAGTCACCGAGAAAATTGAGTTGATGGTGGCGGTGCGTCCTACGTTCCATCTGCCCGCTTTGCTGGCAAAGCAAGCGGCCAACATCGATCACATCAGCAACGGGCGCCTCACGCTGAATGTCGTTTCTTCCTGGTGGGCCGACGAAGCCCGCAAATACGGCGTGGTGTTCGAGCAGCACGACGACCGGTACGCGCGCACCAGCGAATGGCTCGACGTTCTCGATGGCGTGTGGAAGCAAGATCATTTTTCGTACTCCGGCAAGTATTACCGCGTGGAAGATAACGTTCTCGAACCCAAGCCGGTGGCCAAACCGCGGCCCACGCTTTATGCGGGGGGCGAGTCCCCCGCGGCAAAGGAATTGATCGCCGCAAAGTGCGACGCCTACTTGATGCACGGCGATCCGCCCGAACGCGTACGAGAGAAAATCGCGGATCTTTGCGGACGCCGCGCGAAGTACAACCTGGCCTCGCTGAAATTCGGTGTTGCCGGCTACGCCATTGTCCGCGAAACCGAGCGCGAAGCGCAGGACGAGGTTCGGCGCATCACGGACGTGAAGCAGACGGCCGCGGGCTACGCGAATTTCCAGCAATGGCTTGCAGGAACGGAGCTGGAGCAGCGCGTTTCTCTTGAAGACTATTCCGTTTCAAACCGCGGGTTGCGCTCCGGTCTGGTGGGAACGCCCGAACAAGTTGCCGAGCGCCTCTCCCAATTTGACGCAGCAGGCGTGGATCTCTTCCTGCTGCAATTCAGCCCGCAACTTGAAGAAATGGAACGTTTCGCGGAAACCGTCATCCGCAGACATACTTCGGCTTCAGCGATCGCTTAATGGTTAGTCGGTTCTTTCCTCGCCAATCACATCGACCCAGGACACGTCACGCTCACCGGTGCGCCAGACCGCCAATTGATGGCCCTCCGCTCCCCAAAGAAGTAGGAAGGTTCCGTCGTCTCTCTGCTTGCCATCAAAATAATTCAACGTACCCATGACCGGAAGAAGGCGAGCGACTGGATTTCCGGCTTCGGCCATGATTTCGTACAAACCCGTTAGTCTTGACGGGCCACCCATTCCGTGAGCGCTGAAACTCGCGTAGACCCTGCCATCATCCGTAATCGCCAATCCACTGGATTTTCCGCCTTGAACTACGCCCTCGTCAAGCTTCTTGCGACTTAACGCGAAGGAGCTTGTGTTGATTTCTACGTATTCATCCGTAAATTTCAGGTACAAGGTGCCGTCAATAGCAGTCACGGTTTTTTAATGAAGGCTAAGAATCAGTAATTTAAACGGTTGAAGAATGAGGTGGGTCGAACGGTCGACGCTGATTCTGCTAGGCATTTTGCCGCGTTTTCTCTATAATTAGAGTTTGCCCTAAGAGAGCTGGCCCCGCCTGAGTGGGTCTAAAAGGAAGCAAGAACATGAACCCGGCAATTCGTAAATTGCATGAAGCGCAGCTGCGCAAAGACCTTCCCGAGTTCCGCGCGGGCGATACCATTCGCGTGAACGTCCGACTCAAAGAAGGCGAAGGCGAGAAGGAAAAGGAACGCCTCCAGGCTTTTGAAGGTGTGGTGATCTCGAAGAAAGGCCGTGCCTCCAGCGCTACTTTCACCGTTCGCCGCGTCAGCTTTGGCATCGGCATCGAGCGCATCTTCCCGCTGCATTCCCCCACGATTAGTTCCATCGAAGTCGTCGGCAAAGGCAAGGTTCGCCGCGCTCGCCTCTATTACCTTCGCGATTTGAGGGGCAAGGCCGCCCGCATCAAGCGCGCAGGCCGCGAGGAAGAGCAAGCCACGCCCGTTGCGGCTACCGCTGCCGCAGGCACGGAAGCAAAAGCCTAAGCGGTGTTCCGGAGTTCAGGACAAGGCCAAGCAGGCCCCGGTTTTCCGGGGACGTTTTCATTGTTCGCCTATGGTTGGACGTTCGTGATCCCCTCTGCGCCCGGCTTCGGGAAATGTTTCTCATACCACGCCATGCATCGATTAATGGAATCGATGTTGTGCCCGGTTTCGGAAAGGCCGTGTCCCTCGCGCGGATAGCGCACGAAAATCGCCTCCGTCCCTACGTCTTTCAACGCAATAAAAAACTGCTCCGCTTCAGCGATCGGCACATCGTTGTCGTTTTCGCCGTGCATCAGCATCGTGGGCGTGTGCGCCGCGGCCACGTGCTTCAGCGCCGAGCGTTCCCACGCCACGTCCATCAAATTGCCTTGATGGAGGAACTGCCCAAACTCCATCTCTTCATACTGGTTGTAATACGTCATGTAGTTGTAGCTCACCAGGTTGGCGATCCCGGCGATGGGAATGGCCGCCTTGAACTGGTTTGTCTGCGTGATCAGCCAGTCCGTCAATTGCCCGCCGTAGCTGACGCCTTCGATGCCCAGCCTCTCGCGATCAATCCACGGATTGCGCCGCACCGCCGCGCTAACGCCGTACAAAACATCCTGCCCTTCATTTCCGTTCTGATCGCCAAAGACGGCATCCGCAAATTTCTGCCCGTAGCCCGTTGAACCTCGATAATTCACGTTCAGCGTGGCCCAGCCTTGCGCCGCATACACTTGGTTCTTGAAGTTAAACGCAGGACCATTCTGCCCGTGCGGGCCACCGTGAATGTTTACGATCATCGGATGCTTGGACGTAGCCGTCATCCCAAGAGGCTTGGTGAGGAACGCTTCGACCTCGTACTTATTGTCGTTGCTGACAAACGTGAACGATCCCACTTCGGCAATTTGCTTTCCGCTGAGAACTTGCGAGTTTAAGTCTGTCAGCTTGCGCGGCGCTCCGCTCCCGCTCTTTACGTAAAGTTCCGACAAGTCCCGCGGCGAGGCGTAGCTGAAGAAAACGGAACCGTCTTTCGCGACCGAGAAAGACCCGACAAACCCTGGCTCCTTGACGACGTATTCAGGTTTTCCTCCCGAAGTCGGCAGGCGCATCAAATAGTTGCTGCCACGCTCCTGCACCGTGAAATAGGCAGAGTTTCCGTCCGGCGACCACTGTGGCGAGCCTGCTCGGTTATCAATCACCGCGCCGATTTCGCGCCGCTCGCTTCCATCGGCGTTCATCACCCACACATGTGTGTCTTCCATCGTGGTTTCTCGGTCGGTCAGCCCGCGGCGCGTTCCGCGAAAAAGGATTTTCTTCCCGTCGGGAGACCACAACGGGTCATATTCGTTGAATTCCGTCGAGGTGATCCGGCGAACGCTGCCGTCCGCCACCTTCAGCGCAAAAACGTCGTAATTGAAAAACTCATCCTCATTCGGCTCCGGATTCGTCAAATACAAAATTTCTTTGCCGTCCGGCGACCAGTCGATCGAATGCTCATCCGAATCACCCTTTGTGAGCTGCCGCGTCTGCGTGGTGGCCAGATCCACCACGAAAATGTGCAGCCGCTGGTTGTCGTTGAACCGCGTCATGCCTTCGCCCGCGTCAGGCTTGTAGAGATAGCGCGTAATCACCATCGGATCCGCGCTGGCCTCCGCCGCCCGGCTGTCCGGCTTTGATGAAATGTAAGCAATCTGCTTTCCGTCGGGCGACCATGTCAGTTCATTTCCCGTGCCGGGCAGCGGGCTGTTCGTGCCTTCGGGTGATGCCAGAACCGTGACGTCCGCGCCGTCCGGTTTCGCGATCATCAACCCGTGCTTGTCCCCGAGTCTGCCGAAAAACGCAATCCACTTTCCGTCCGGCGACCACACCGCTCCGCCGCTGCGGTCCTTGTCGCCGCCGAAGCGAATCGATTTCTGCGTGCTGAGGTCCATGACCCAGAGTTGCCCGTAAGGACGCCCCGGCTCGTCGCGCATGGCCACCGAATACGCCAGGTGCCGCCCATCCGGCGAAAGCGCCACACCGCCGACGGAGCGCAGCCTCGAAAGATCGCTACTGGCCAGCCCCTGCGCGATGCAATGAGGAGAAATCATTAGAAGCGCAAGCAGCCAAGCCAGAAAGCAATCAGGGCGCAAACGCACGTGCCGTGTTCGCGGATACATCGAACCTCCTCATCTTTCCGTCATCTACTTCAAATATTGGTCCATCCACTCGACCCAGCGCCGATTCACATCCATACGACGAAGGGGATCGCTCGGAAAATGGCTGCCGACCGGGTAGGCAATGAATTTTACGGGAATGCCATTGTCCTTCAGGGCGTGGTAGAGCGAATACCCTTGTGTGACTGTCACGCGTGCGTCGCCCGTATCGTGCATGATGAGAGTGGGCGTTTTTATGTGCGATGCGTACGTAATGGGCGATTGCGTGCGAAAGTTTTTCAGGTTGTCTCCAATATATGGCGATCCGCGAAAACTGTAGCGCCCCGTCACATTGCCATCCGCCAGATTGTATTCGTCGTACATATCCGTAACCGGCGCGCCGGCCATGGCCGCTTTCCAAATCTGGTAATGGCCGATGAGCCAGGAAGTCATGAAGCCCCCATAACTCCAGCCCGTCACGCCGATTTGGGATTCATCGACGAATCCCATCTTCTTGACGGCATCGATGCCCGCCATTACATCGCGGCCCGGGCCATCCCCGGCGTCGTTCCAAATCGCGCGCTGGTAGGCGTTGCCCAGATTGTCGCTGCCACGATAATTCGGCGAAAAAACCACATATCCGTGGGTGGCCATGAGCTGTGGCAGAAAAGAAAAAGCCGTCGAGGACGCGGCTTGTGGCCCGCCATGAATAATCAGTACCAGCGGATACTTCCGATCCTTCTGGAAATCCGGCGGATAGACGAGCACACCGTCTTCCTTGAATCCATCCGGGCCTTGCCAAGCAATTGCGTCGGCTACTCCCAAATCCAATGTTGCAATCTCACGATTGAAATTGGTGAGCCGGTTCGGTGTGTCATTCGCGGATGCCATGTAGTACAGCTCAGAAGGCTGCCTCGGTGTGCTGCCGGTGAAGGCGATCTCGCCCTTTCGTCCGACGAACGCATCAATCCAGAAAAGCCAGGAGGGGCTGACGTCGCCCAGCGCTAGTTTTTTTGCGGACCCGTCTAGCTGCTGAAGCCACATCGAGACTTGTGTGCCGTCATTTCCCCCCACCAGCAAAGAATTGCCATCAGGCATCCAGATAACCCGCAAAAGGTCACGGTCAATTGCGCGAGTTGCATCGGTTCCATCTCCTCCCGCAGTCGGCGTCACCAAAATCTCATTTTCGTTGTTGGGATCGCCGTCGCGCGGATACCAGTACGCCACTCGCGAGCCGTCCGGCGAGAACGCCCCGAAACTCTCGAACTTTTGGTGTTTGGTGAGCCTGTGGTATTCCCCGGAATCCATGTTCAGAATTTGCAGCGTCGTCAGGTCGGCGTCGCCCTGATGCGGATGTTCTTGCCGGGTGAAAAGCAGCGACTTTCCGTCCGGTGACCAGGAAATCGGTGAAGCGGGAGAACTGGGAGGTGCGCTCTTCGGCAGGCTCCACACCCCCGACGTCAATCGTTTCGGGTTTCCGCCATCAGCAGAAATCAGCCAAATGTGTGAAGGCTGCGGCGCTTCCGTGGTCAAGTAATCGTTGTCGCCGACTTCGAACGCGTCATTGTGCTTTTCAATTTCCTTCTTGTTCACCGGTTCGTCCGAAGTTACGTAGGCGATTTCCCGTCCATCAGGACGCCACGCGAATTGCTCGATGCCGTTCGGGGCGTCACTGATTTTCCTTGCTTCGCCGCCGCCTATCGGCAAAACGAAAATTTGCGGCTTCGCGTCTTTTCCCGCACCGTCGTTGGCGGTAAATGCAAGCCGGTCCCCGTTTGGAGACCACCGAGGCGAGCCAGCCGTCTTCCGTTCGTAGGTCAGGGCGTGCTGCGCCCCACTGGCAATGTCAATTTGCAGCAACTCGCGATCGGTGCGGTCTTGCTCGAGGTTTTGCCGGCCCACCACGACCACGATGGTCTTCCCATCCGGCGAAATCTGCGGGTCGGAAACCGAAACGATCTTCGCTAGATCATTTAGTTCGATGTGTCGCGATTGCGCGGAAACCGGTGAAGCTCCGGCGACGAGCGCCGCCAGGAGCAAAAACCCGCTTCGGGACCGGCGTGAGGAGTTTGCCGATCGTTCCATTCGATGATGCGCAGCCCCGCACCGCTCTCTTCCCGTGTGTTTGTTCATACGTTCTCTCCTGCCGGGAATTCCATTTCCGCGGTCGCCCCGCCCACCTTGCGGGGCAGTATCGTGTCACGCGCAATTCCCTCCGTCAAGAAAACTGCCCAGAGCGGAGCCGCAACATCGTGCTAAAATCCCCACCCGATGAGCCGGCTCTGCTCTTCCCGTTTCGAGCGAGCGGCGCGCAAGTTGGGTTGGACGCGCATCGCCGGCATTGACGAAGCCGGGCGTGGCGCTTTGTTCGGCCCTGTCGTTGCCGCCGCGGTTATTCTGAATCCCAAGCGCCGCATTGTCGGCCTCGACGACTCCAAAAAACTCACCGCCGAACGCCGCAGCGAACTCCGGGAACGGATTCGCGAACACGCCCTCGCCTGGGCCGTCGCGGAAATCAACGCGCAGCGCATCGATGCCTGGAACATTTATCAGGCTTCGCGGCAGGCCATGACTGCCGCGCTTGAGCAGCTCTCCATCCCGCCGGACTATCTGCTGATCGACGCCCTGCAGCTCGATGTGATGATCGAGCAGAAATCCCTGATCAAAGGCGACGCGCGCAGCGTTTCCATTGCTGCTGCGTCCATCCTGGCGAAAACGCACCGCGACACGCGCATGGAAGAGTGGGACGCCGTTTATCCGCAATACGGACTCGCGCGCCACAAGGGATATGCCACTCCGGACCATCTGGAAGCTTTGCGCCTGCACGGGCCCACGCCGCTTCATCGCTATTCGTTTGCGCCTGTACGCGATTCCGGCTGCTGGGCCGTAGGGGCCACGCAAACTCCGCTTCCAATTTTTTAGCATTCCTCGGCCAATGCTTTCATTGAGTCCGGAGAGGGAAATGCGACGAGCAGCGTGCATCACACTTTTGCCGGTTGCTGCGATACTCTTTGTGACTCGACCTGCTTTGCCCGACAAGACTTCTGAACTCGCCGCAACTCCTCCCATGGGCTGGAACAGTTGGGATGCCTATGCAGAAACGGTCAGCGAGTCCGACATTCGCGCGAACGCAAGATGGATGGCAGAGCATCTCAACAAGTTCGGCTGGGAATACATCGTTGTCGATTCCGGCTGGTACGTCACGAATCACACCGCGGGGACCAACGCAGCGAACGCAGAATTCAGTCTGGATGATTTCGGGCGCTACACGCCGGCAGCGAACACTTTTCCTTCTGCTGGCCGAGGTGCCGGCTTCGGGCCGCTCGCTGATTTTGTCCATTCGCTCGGCTTGAAATTTGGCTTGCACATTCTGCGCGGAATTCCAAAGGAAGCTGTGCGCAAGAATCTTCCGATTGCCGGTGTCTCTTTCCATGCCTCGGATGCGGCGAATACTTCCGACACTTGCCCCTGGAATCCTTTCAACTATGGGCTCGATGTCGCCAAGCCCGCAGCTCAGGCATATTACGATTCCATCGCCCAGCTTTACGCACCCTGGCACGTGGACTTCCTGAAAGTGGATTGCATCTCCGATCATCCCTACAAGGGCGATGAGATCAGGCTGATCAGCCGGGCCATCCGCAAAACCGGCCGCCCCATCGTGCTCAGCCTTTCCCCCGGTCCCACCGCGCTCGAAAAGGCGGATGAGGTTCGCCAGTACGCACAGATGTGGCGCATCTCCGATGACGTTTGGGACCTCTGGCACAGCCACACGGAGTTTCCCTCAGGCATTCAGAACCAATTCGAGCGGGCCGCGAAGTGGGCGACTTTTTCCGGCCCCGGTCATTGGCCCGACGCCGACATGCTTCCCATTGGCAGACTCGAGCCCGCCGCTGGCTGGGGCAAGCCGCGTGCCACGCGCCTGACCCACGATGAGCAGCGCACGCAGCTCACACTCTGGTCCATCTTTCGCTCGCCTCTTCTTATGGGTGGAAATCTAACGCTGTGTGATGAATGGACCGAGTCGCTGCTCACCAACCCCGAGGTCATCGCCGTGGACCAGCGCTCCACCGGCAATCACGCGGTTCTTACCACGGACAAGGCGGCTGCTTGGGTCGCTCGCGCCGCTGAAAGCGAAGAGTATTACCTGGCCATCTTCAATCTTGACGCCCTCTCCCAGGAACTCCACTACTCCTGGAAAGACCTCGAGTTGCCCGATGGAAAGTACCGTCTCCGCGACCTCTGGGAGCGCAAGGACTTGGGTTCATTTGAATCGTTTACCGTCACTCTGCAGCCCCACGCGTCCGGCCTCTACCGGGCCGCGTCCTCTCGCTAAACGGCGCCTGCCTTTTTCGCTATGTATTCGCCTTGGTAGTTCCTAAGCAGCACGGGGATAACTGCCTGCTCACAACAAACTTTGGGTTCGTTGACTTGCCTTTTTCTCGCCTGCTAGCGTTACCAGAGTAGCTCCGAGGGCCATTTTCCGCCCGCGGCCAACCGGGGGAGTGTGTTGGGGACCGCTCCCTGGGGAGATTTGTCTCTTTTCGCGAATGGCTTACACCAAAAGCAAATACGTCGAAGCCGCACAAAAGCTGCTGAATCAGGGCAAAGTCGCCCAGGCCATCGCCGAATACCAGAACATTTTGAAGTATGAACCTCGCGACCAGGTCACCCTGATGACCATCGGCGAGCTGTACATCCGCCAGGGCGAAACCTTCCAGGCCATCGATTACTTCGAGCGCCTGGCCCAGATCTTTGTGGGTGACGGGTTTCTCACGAAAGCGATCGCCGTCTACAAGCGCATTGCCAAACTCGCTCCCGAAGAAATCCGCCCGCTCGAAAAGTTAGCCGACCTCTACGTCCAGCAGGGCGTGATGAGCGAGGCGCGGCCTCTCTTTCTCCAGTTGGCTGAAATTCACCTAAAGCAAAATCGCCAGGCGGAGGCGGTTGGCCTTCTCAAAAAGCTATTACAGGCCGAACCCGATAATCTCCGCATCCAGGTTCGCCTCGCCGATTTGTATCAGGCAATGGGGCAGAAAAGCGATGCGGTCGAAGCCTATGTTTCGGCGGCGCAGCGCGCGCTTGCCCGTGGTGACCAGGCGGAAAGCGAAAAGCTGGCAGACAAAGCTCTCAAACTCGAGCCCAACAACGCGGCCGCGCTGGTCGTTCGGGCGCGTTCTTATTCTTTGCAGGGTGACACGGCAAAGGCCGCGCACCTCCTCGAGAAGGTCCCAGATCTTGAAAAGGGCGGCGAGCAGACCGAACTTCTGCTGGACTTCCATCTTAAGAATTCGAGTTGGGACCAAGCCGTCACTCTGGCAATGCAGGTCTTCGAAGCCGACGCGAAAAACTACGGCCCGATACAAAAAGTGGTCGAATCTTTACTCGATGCCGGGCAAACACAAAAGGCCAAGGGAATTCTCGAGCAGTCGCGCATCCCTTTGATCGATGCCGGCGAGCAGGAGGCCGTCGGAAAAATGCTCAATGCCCTGGCCGACAGGATGCCGGGTCAGGTGGAGCCGCTCGAGTGGCTTGTTGAGCTCTACGGCCGCACCAGCGATTCCTTCCACATGCCCGATGCCCTGGCCCGATTGGGTGATGCTCTGGTCGAGAATGAGCAGCTCGACCGCGCGAAAGAGATTTTCGAGCAGCTTGTTGAGCGCCAGCCCGACAGTGATTCCGCCAAGCGTAAACTCAATAACGTTCTTCGCCAGATGGGCATGCCCCCGGCTCATTCCGTTGAAGAAATTGGCGAAGCTCCCAAGATTCCTGACGACCACTTGCGCGCGGAAATACCTAAGGCTCCCACTCCCAGACTGCGCTCGGATGTAACCGGCTTCGGTCCGGAAACCCAGCCATTCACGGCCGATCCTCAACTGGACGAGGAGACCCAGAAATTCATCTCTCAGTCGCTCACGGATGTGGACCTGTTCGCAAGTTACGGCCTCACGCAGAAAGCCATTGGCCTTCTTGAAGCGATTCTCCGCCGCGCGCCGCGCCATACACCCACGCTCGAAAAGCTGCTCGACTTTGTCCTCGGCGCCGGGGACGACCGCCGCACCGCGGAGCTGGCCGCGCAGTTAGAAAAAATTCACACCGATACTGGCGACAAGCGCAGCGCCGAGCGCTTTGCGGAGTTGCGCCGCCGTTTCCAGCGCGCCGCCGGCATGTCCGACGAGGACCTGGCCAGTGTGGTTGGAACTGCCGAGCCTGCGTCCGCGAAACCGGCGGCCGAAGAAATGGGTATTCCGGAAATCACGGCCGTACCCGCAGCGCCAGAACCCGCTCCCGCTCCCGTGAATGCGTCGCCCGCTCCTCCCGACGCGAAAGCGCAGCCGGAACCGGTGAAAGCTGCAGCCCCGGTTGAAAAAGAAGCGGAGGAAGAAGAAGTCCACGAAGTGGACTTGTCTGATGAATGGGCCAACCTCCTCGAAGAAACTCACGAGCCAGCCGCCGCTGCGCCTCCGCCGCCACCTGTAAAGACTCCTCCTCTGACAGCGAAGCCTCCCGCCGCTCCGCCGCACCCAGCACCGCCTGCGCACGTCGAAGAATTTCATATCGCCGAAGAACCGGCCCCGGCTGCGGCCGACGGAATGCCCGCTGCGGCGGCTCCGACGATTCCTTTGGAGAAACCCGCCGCCAACGTCCCCGCTCCCAAGCCCAAGGAAAAGCCTGCGGCAAAAGTTCCGCAGAAGCTGCCGAAGCCGGCGGAACCCGAACTCGAATTGGAGCAAGAGTACGAACTCGTGCTCCAGCAGGAACCGCTGGTTCCCGCTTACGATCAGAAGCCTCCTCAGCCACCTGTGGCTCCGCCGCCAACGCAGCGTCCCGTGGCGCAAAATAAAGCAGCGGCTCTTCCTGCTGACGGCTTCGAATCCGACCAATTCCTGGCCGACTTGGCCGCAGAAATCGATCAGCTCGGCATGGACTCTCTGGCTCCGTCTTTCTCGAATTCGAAACCAAGCGCTCCGGAGCCACCCGCGGCAAAGCCGAAAGCTCCCGCTAAGCCTGCGGCTCCTGCCGAGTCAGGCCCACTCAAGGAAGTCTTCGAAGAGTTTCGCGCCGAACTTGGTGAGATGGGCGGCGAAGAAGAAGATCTCGAAACGCACTACAATCTTGGCATCGCTTTCCGAGAGATGGGCCTCCTCGAAGAAGCGATTAGCGAATTTCAGAAAGTCGCCAAAGCCAGCGACAACGGCCGCGCGTTCCGCTACACCATGCAGTGCTACACCCTGCTGGGGCTGGCGTTTATGGAAAAGGGCCAGCCAGCCATCGCCGCCATTTGGTATGAGCGCGCGTTGCGCACTCCCGGAATGGACCCGGAAAGTACGCTCGCCTTGCGGTATGATTTGGGTGTTGCCCAGGAATCGGCGGGCGAGCCGGATGCGGCGCTAAAGAGTTTCTCCCAGGTTTACGCGATGAATATCGACTACCGCGACGTAGCCGAACGCATCGCAGCTCTTCAGAAGCCCATCCGCTGATCTGAGATGCATCCAGCGGGACGGATTTCCACGCCTCAATGAGCCGGATTTATCGCGCACTTCTCGTGGTGCTCGCGTTCGAAATGGGCGCTTTGCTGCTCTATTTGCCGTGGTCCATCTATTGGGAGAATAACTATTTTCTCAGCCACTACCCCTGGCTCATGCACGTTGTCCTCCATCCTACTTTCCGCGGCGCGGTAAGCGGCATCGGCGTCCTGGACATCCTTCTGGCCATCGGATGGATTGGCGCGCGCCAGGATCCGGACCGTGTCCCGCATCAGTAGCCCACGGCGCGTTCCGCTGCTTTGTTACGTCACTGACCGGCGCAGTCTTGTTTTCGCGGAAACCTCCGGAGCGCGTCAGCCCTTCGATGCGCGCAAAATTCTCATCGAAAAAATCGCAGCGGCGGTTGCGGCAGGCATCGACTGGGTTCAAATTCGAGAGAAGGATCTCTTTGGGAAAGAATGTAGCTCGCTCGCCAGCGTGGCCGTGGATCTCGCGACAAACCCTCTCCAAGCCGCTGATGCGAAGGCTCCCCTCTCGGCAACAAGCAAAGCGCCGCGGGCGCGTGGGCGCGGTTCCACGCGCATTCTGGTGAACGACCGGCTCGACGTTGCGTTGGCTGCACAAGGTGGCGGCGTGCACCTCGGCGACAAGAGCCTGCCGCCGGAAGAGGCGCGGCGCTTAGTGAAAGCCCTTCGCCAAGAAGATTTTCTGATCGGCGTTTCCTGCCATTCGCTCGAAGCGGCGAGAGCGGCAGAGCGCGGCGGCGCGAATTACGTTTTTTTTGGCCCGGTGTTCGCCACACCGTCGAAAGCGGCTTACGGCGCTCCGCAAGGGCTCGAGTGCCTCGCTGGAGTCTGCCGCGCGGTGGCACTTCCGGTCCTGGCCATCGGCGGAATCACCTTGGAAAATGCTGCAGATTGCCTTTCGGCCGGTGCGTCCGGCATCGCCGCCATTCGCCTTTTTCAGGAAGCGCCAGAGATGCATGCCGTAGTCCGTGCCCTCAAAAACCTGCGCTAGGCCGATCTCCGTCTCCATCCCCTTTCTCAGCGTTCCTGCAAACGCCGGAGCAGACGAATCTGCCCGCCGTGGTAGACGTCGTGAAACGCAACACCGTAAACGTGGCCCAGGAACTTGGCGCCGCTCTGTGTGCGCAAGACCTTTGCAACCGCCGTGCGAAGGGCGCGGTGTTCGCGCTCGAGCAACTTCCTGTCGGCGGCCCAGGCGGCTTCCGTCGCGTTGCCTTTCTGCGGACGAGTGAAAAAATTGCTGCCCTCCAACGCAAACGTGCCGCGCTTGCTGCCCTCAATCCTGCGCCGAGCCACGTATTTCCAGTACGCGGCGTGCAGCGCCAGCTCCCAGATGTTGTGCCGCCCAGGTCCCGGCCGCCACGCGGCCTGCACCACGGAAACCCCCTTGAGGGACTGTTTCAGGTTTGGTCCATGCCATGTTTTTTTCTCGTACGCCTCGTCCAGCAGGGCCAGTAACAATTTTGCCGTTTGCGTTTTCGTAGGACTCACACTGCCCTCCCTCGGGGGCAGCAGTATACCCTTCTCCGTTGTAAGTTATTGGTGGCGGTTCATGCGTCATGCGCCTGTTCGTGATCGCGTCCACGGCTCCCCAGACGCTGGATCATAGTTACTGGCCACTTGGGATGGGCCAGAATCCACGAAAGTTGTGGTCGGAGACTTTTTGCGAATGAAATTGGTTGGGAAACAAATTCGGTTGAGCGCCACGGACCTGAGCAATCATTCGGCTTGCCGTCACTTGACGACACTGGACCTGCAGGTTGCTCAGGGGCAGCGAGCCGAACCAGATTGGGCTGCCCCCGACTTGGTGGTAATCCGAGAACGGGGCGAGAGGCACGAGAGAGAGTATCTGGCGCACTTGTGCGCTCGAGGATTGACGGTCGAGAACCTGAGCCAAATCCCCCAAAAGGAAGAAAAGCCGCTCATTGAAGAAACACTGGCGCTGATGGAGCGCGGTGCTGAAGTCATTGCACAGGGAGCGCTGAGCGACGGGGAGTGGTTTGGGCGGCCGGATGTGTTGCGACGTGTTCCGAGGCCGAGCAAGCGGTGGGCGTGGTCCTACGAAGCGGCCGACACAAAGCTGGCGCGGGAAACCAAGGCGACCACGATTCTGCAGCTTTCGCTGTATTCGGAGCTGCTTTGCAAAATTCAGGGGACGGCCCCAGAGTTTTTGTGGGTGGTGCCGCCTGGAGAAGGGTTTGCTGGCGAAAAATACCGCGTGTCCGAGTATGCGGCGTTCTACCGGTATGTGAAGAGACGTTTGGTTGAGGCGGTCAGCTGCGCTTGCAGCGAGGATGGCCAGCGAGCGCTCAAGGGTTTGCGCCGCCGCGGGTACCCTCCGAAAGCGGTGTCCGCAACCCCCGGGCAGTATGCGTTTACGTTTGAGCCGGAAACGGAACAAACGACCTATCCGGAGCCGGTGGAGCACTGCAACATCTGCAAATGGTTTCGCGAGTGTGACGCCCAAAGGCGTACGGATGATCATTTGTCTTTGGTTGCGGACATTCGGCGGCAGCAACGGGATCAATTTGAGGTTTGGAACGCCGGAACCATGGCCAAGCTGGCGGCGCTGCCGATCCCACTGAAAGAAAGGCCGAGGCAGGGGGCAAAACAAACGTATGAAAACAGGCGCGAGCAGGCGCGCGTTCAAGTAGAAGGGCGCACCGAAAACAGGTTGGTGCACGAACTGCTCTTGCCCGTCGCGGAAGGGATGGGATTTTGCCGCCTGTCGGAGCCGTCGGCGGGCGATCTGTTCATGGATTTCGAAGGCGACCCGTTCGTGGGTGAGCAGGGACTGCAATATTTGTTTGGGTTTGCGTTTCGCGATGCGGCCGGGGACCTGGTTTACGAAAAGCGATGGGCCTTGAATCGCGAAGAGGAAAAGCAAGGTTTCCGATGGCTGGTGGATGAAATCTCGCGGCGCCGGGAGGCCGACCCGAAGATGCATGTCTATCATTTCGGCGGATACGAGCCGGGGACGCTGAAGCGATTGATGGGTATGCACGCGACGCGGGAGGACGAGGTCGATCGCATGCTGCGCTCCCAGATGCTGGTGGATTTGCATCGGGCGTTCAAGCAGGGCGTACGAGCAAGTGTTGAAGAGTATTCGCTGAAGAAGATTGAAGCGTTTTACGGATTCAAGCGCGAGACTCCGCTGGAGAATTCGCGGAGCGCGATGAGGTACGTCGAGCATCGGTTGGAGTTGGGCTGGGGCGACGAGGTGTTGCCCGAGGAGATTCGCGAGGTGATGGAGGGATACAACCGGGAGGACTGCGTTTCGACGGCGAGACTGCGGGATTGGCTCGAGGATGAGCGGGGGACGCTGGTGAGCCGTGGCATGGCCGTGCCACGGCCGCCAGAAAAGAGCGGAGCCCCATCAGACAAGTTACAAGAAAAACTGGATCGAGCGGAGGCGTTGACCCTGCAGCTTTGCGAAGGAATTCCAGCGGATCCGGAAGGGCGGTCAAAAGAGCAATCCGCACAATGGCTGCTGGCGCAGCTTCTAAGCTGGCATCGCCGCGAGGACAAGAGTGCCTGGCAAGAAGGCTATCGCCTCGCGGAGATGGGCGATGAGGACCTGCTCGACGAGCGAGTCGGTTTGACCAGGCTGCGCTTTGTGGAAAGAGTTGATTCAGGTTGGCAAGCGCCGACCGACCGCTATTCGTTTGATCCGCAAAAGACCAACGTACGGGCCGGCAAGGATGTGTATTTCGGAGATGAGAGATTCGGCGAAGTCATTGTGATCGACCACGTAAAGGGAATGGTGGACATCAAAAAAACCAAAAAGACGGCCGAAATCCATCCTCCGACGGTGTATATGTGGGATGCCCCGCTCAACACAGCTCCGCATGCAGGCTCTCTCTATCGAATAGGCGCGTGGGTCGCGTCAAACGGCATTGACGCCGCGGGAAAATACCGGGCGGGGCGAGATTTGCTGCTCCGCAAACCGCCGCGTCTTCTGGCAGGAGAGACGCTGAAGCCACTGGCTTCTGAAAAGCCCGCAAACACAGCGAGCCGCATTGCCTTGGCGCTCGAGGATTCGGTCTTTGCCATTCAGGGGCCGCCCGGTTCAGGGAAAACGTATACCGGCGCGCGGATGATTTGCGAGCTTGTCAAACAGGGCAAGAAGATTGGCGTCACCGCACTAAGCCATAAGGTGATCCGGAAACTTCTCGACGACGTGGTGGAGGCCGCAGGCGAGAAGGATGTCGACAACCTGCGTTGCCTGCACCGGCAGCCGGGCGGAGAGGAGAGCGACGGCGTAGCCGTGGCGAACGAAAAGAATGAAGAGGCGTGGAGCGCCCTGATTTCAGGCAGAGCGAACGTGGTCGGCGGTGTTTCCTGGCTATGGGCACCGGAGGCGGCGTTTGAATGTGTGGACGTGCTCTTTATCGATGAAGCGGGGCAGATGTCGCTGGCGGATGTGCTGGCGGTATCTCAGGCGGCAAAGAAGCTCGTGCTGTTGGGGGATCCACAACAATTGGAACGCCCAACGAAGGGGAGCCATCCGGATGGCGCTGAGAAATCTGCGTTGGAGCATTTGCTGAACGGCAAGAAGACCATTCCTGATGACATGGGATTTTTGCTGCCAGAAAGCTGGAGATTGCATCCGGAGATCTGCAAGTTTACTTCGGAAGTTTTTTATGAGAGCAAACTGAGCTCGCATGCGAGTGCAAAGAGCCGAGTGTTAGAGGGGCACGTTTGGCTGAAGGGAGCAGGATTATGGTTCGCTCCGGTGGAGCATGAGGGAAACCGCAACTCAAGCGCAGAAGAAGTGGAGGTGATCGCGCGGATTGTGGACGGTTTGCTGAAGCCAGAAGTGAAATGGCTCTACGGGGCGGGAAACACCAGGAGACTGAAGCAAGACGACATTTTGATCGTGGCGCCGTATAACGCGCAGGTTTCGGACTTGTCCGCGCGGCTGCCGAAGATGGGCATCGGGACCGTGGACAAGTTTCAGGGGCAGGAGGCGCCCGTGGTGATTTATTCGCTGACGACGTCGTCGCCGGAGGATGCGCCGCGAGGGATGGAGTTTTTGTACAGTTTGAACCGGCTGAATGTTGCGACGTCACGCGCGAAAACCGCGGTGATTGTCGTTGGGAGCCCGAGATTGTTTGAGCCGGAGTGCCGGACGCCGCGGCAGATGCAGTTGGCGAATGCGTTGTGCGCGTACCGGGAGATGGCCACGGAGGTGGAGGCGCGCCAGATTTAATCTGTCCCGGTCAACGAGAAGCTGGCGGGCCATCCTCGAAGCGGTTGCAAGGAAGATAAACGTCAGCAAGGCTGTCGCACTCCAAAATAAAGACGGCGACCCTGCGCGGCACTACGCAACTTGACCGCAGCGAGACAAGGATGTGGCTTTGGCAAGAAGCCTCGCCCTAAAATACACGCGCCACTACTTCTGGCCGAATTGTTGGAGGGTGACGTTGACCAGGAACGGGTTGTTGAACTCTGTGGTTTCGCCCCAGCCCTTGCCTACGACTGGCAGGAGGCGGGCGGAAAGCGGCTTGTGCCACTTGACCGACAGGCTGGCCATGTCGGCGATGATGAGCGAAAGCTGATCGGCGCTGGTGTCGCCCGGCAGTGGGATTGTGTCCAAGCCAGTGCCGCAAACGGCGGAGTAAGCAAGCAGCGCGTCCACGGAAATGCGGCCTTCGCTCCAGCGCTGCGCGATACGCGCATCCTCAAGCACCGGCAGCATCAGTCCAGAGTAGCCAGTCTGCTTTACTTTCACGTCCTTGATGGCTGCGGTAATCGTGGCTGCGGCGGTCATCGTGCCGCTCATCCCAAACGGCTGCTTGGTCAGGTTCTCGATGGCTACGCCAATCGAAGCGTCTTTCGCGGGCGACGGCGCCGGAGAGAGGTCGATGCCCATGTACGTCCAGCCGGTCTCGGAGTCCACGCGTCCGGCGTGATGCTCGACGTCAAAGGCGACAGCGGCGAGCGCGTCAGTAAGGCGCTGGCGAGCCGAGGGAAGGTCCGGAGCATCTTTGAACGCGGCGGCAACTACCGGGGCGGACTCAAGCGCGATGGCGAACTGGTGGCCGAAACCGGCGTGATACGCGGCGGGGAAAAACGGCGAGAGCGGCGGCACATTGGCGATGGCGGCGAAGCGGAAATTGCCCTGGCTGTGCTCGGTGGAGTTTTCGAGTTTTTTCATGACGCGCGCCGCCGCAGCGATGGCGCCCCAGCGAACTCCATCTTCGCCGGCCACGACCACCGTGCCGTTCAGATTTTTTGTGCCGCCGAGGATTTCCCCAAGAAGATCGGCCTGTGAAGGGGGATCATTGGCATTGAGCATCGCCGGACCGATGGACATTGCAAATTTTTGCTGCTCCGCGAGCGCGTCCAGAAGCTTGAAGAAGGCGACTGCCTGCTGGGTGTTCATTCCCTGGATGTATTCCGGGAAAGGCTGCGTGGCGATGCGGATCGTTTGTACCTGGTAACCTCGGGATTCGAAGGTCACCTGTGCCCGGTGCAACAGATTGAGGGCGTCGGCGATCTGGCGCTGGTAGTCGCGCCAATCCAAGTTGATGAACGCGGTGATGGCGCGGATCTTGGGATTGGCGGAGTTTGCGGGCTGTTGTGCGGGCGCGGGCCTCGGTTGCGCTTGCGCAGGGCGTGCCGAAGTGGTGGCAAAGTAAGCTATAAGTGCGATGAACGCAAAAACGTGGCATCCACGACGAGGTTGCATGCGAATCTCCCGGGAGGCACGATACATCGCGGCGAACTGGCTTACAAGATTTGAACGGGCCGTTGTTGCTCGAAAAATTTACAGTGAAGTGGCCTAGACAAACGCGGAGATGCCGGTGACGCGTTCGCCGATCACCAGCTTGTGAATGTCGTTGGTGCCTTCGTAGGTGTAAACGCTTTCGAGATTGTTCATGTGCCGCATGATGCAGTAATCGTCCACGATACCGTTGGCGCCGAGGATGTCGCGAGCTTTTCGCGCGGTTTCGAGCGCAATGCCGACGTTGTTCATTTTCAGCATGGAGATGTGCGAGGAATCGACTTTTGTTTGATCTTTGAGGCGGCCGACGTGCAACGCGAGCAATTGGCCTTTCACGATTTCCGTGATCATCCAGGCGAGCTTTTCCTGAACGAGCTGGTGCGAAGCGATGGGCTTGTTGGCAAATTGTTTGCGCGTTTTCGCGTATTGCAGCGCGGTATCGTAGCAGGCCATGGCCGCGCCGAGCGCGCCCCAGCCGATGCCGTAGCGCGCCTGGTTCAAGCAGCTCAACGGGCCTTGCAACCCCACGACTCCGGGCAGGAGATTTTCTTCGGGAATCTCACAATCGGTGAAGGATAAGCCGGAAGTCACGGATGCGCGCAGCGACCACTTGCCGTGGACGTCCCACGATTTGAATCCCGGCGTGCCTTTTTCGACGAGAAACCCGCGGACCTTGTCGTCTTCGCCTTTTGCCCACACGACGGCAACATCCGCTATGGAGCCGCTGGTGATCCACATTTTCTCGCCGTTCAAAATGTACTTGCCGCCTTTTTTCACCGCACGTGTGAGCATGCCGCCGGGATTCGAACCGAATTGCGGCTCCGTAAGGCCGAAACATCCGATGGCCTTTCCCGGCTGCAGAAGCGGCAGCCATTTGTTCTTCTGGGCTTCGCTGCCATAGGAAGAAATCGGATACATGACCAGCGCGCCCTGCACGGAAACAAAACTGCGTAGGCCGGAGTCGCCGCGCTCGAGTTCTTGGGTCATCAGCCCGTACGAGACATTGGACATGCCGGCGCAGCCGTAGCCGTGCAAATTGGCGCCAAAAAATCCGAGTTCGCCCAGTTGCGGAATCAGATGCATCGGAAAAGTGGCCTCACGGCTGTGTTTTTCGATGATGGGAATGACTTCGTTTTCGACGAATTCGCGCGCGGTCTGACGGACGAGTTTCTCCTCGTCGTTCAATTGCGAATCAAAGTCGATGTAGTCCACTCCGCCAAATTTGGCCATGCGAGGCTTCCTTTCGAGCGTCCCTAGAGTGTAACAACGCGCCGGATTTGCCAGCAATGTTACGCCGTGAGGCGGAAGGGGGCTGAGTTGGCTTGACGCAAGGTTCTGCAGCGGCGAAACTTTTCGTTTGTCGTTCGAATGAGGAACCCGTGCCGAAAAAATCTTCTCCCCCGCGAAAGCGAGCCATGCGACGCAGTAAGACGCTCTCAACGCAGCCGAAAATCTTGATTTTTGATGTGGACGGCGTTCTGGTGGACGTGAGCGGTACGTACTGGCGCTCGGCGCTCGAAACGGTTCGTCACCTCACGGGCAAGCGCGTGACTTACGCCGAGCTGCACAAATGGAAGAGCAAGCCGGGCTTCAACGACGACTGGAGCATGGTAGCCGCATGGGTGACGGCGTTAGGCAGACCACTTTCTTACCAAGAGGCGCGAGTTGCCTTCGAAAGGTTTTACTGGGGCAGCGACGGAAGGCCGGGAAACGTCCGCAACGAAGAAATCTTGGTGAACCCGCAGCAGATCGAGAAATGGGCGCAGCGCTTCGAGCTGAATTTATTCACGGGGCGGACACGCCAAGAATTGGCGCACACGTTCGAACGCTGGCCCGCAACGAAATTCTTCCGAACGATCGTCACCATGGACGACGCGCCGAAGAAGCCCCGTCCGGAGGGCTTGGAGATGATTCTTGCCGGACGCGATCCGGCAACGGCGCTATACCTCGGCGACAACATTGATGATGCGCTGGCCGCTCGCGAAGCAGGCGTGCCGTTCCTCGCAGTTATTGCCCGCCACGAACACGGATATCGCGAACGTGCTGCGTGCTTCCGCGAATTGGGCGCGCTTGCGCTGCTTCCCCGCGCCACGGATTTGAATCACTGGTTGGCGTGAACTCCGAACCGAAAGCAATCTCCATAGACAAGGCGCTCCCGTAGCCGCGGTGCAGAACCTCCTTTCGCTTCATTCTGATCCTCTCGCGACTGGGTCTTTGACCTTGGATTGCGACCGCACTAAGATGCCTGCGCCTGATGGAGGAGGAAGAAAAATGGCCACCGCGTCACCGATTCCTGCGCCGCCGAAGAAAAACCGCTGGGTGCGCTTTGTGAAGCGCGTGTTGATCGGGCTGGTCCTTTTGCTGGTCTGTGCGGCTCTGGCGGGCGCCGCCTACCAGGCGATCGCGAATTGGAGAGACGGGCGCCGCTTTCCGCAAGAGGGGCGTTCGATTGCGCTTGGCGCTGAGTTCCCCGGGGTCTCGCTAAATCTGCATTGCGTGGGGCAAGGCTCGCCAACAGTGATTTTAGAGAGCGGGCTGGGCGTTCCCGCCGCTGGATGGGATTTGGTCATGCCCGACGTCGCCAAGTTTACGCGCGTTTGTTCGTACGATCGCGCAGGGTACGGCTGGAGCAGCGCCGGCCCCATGCCGCAAACCACCGACGAAATCGTCAAGGAGTTGCACGCACTGCTTGCGGCTTCCGGAGAGAAAGGGCCGTACGTGCTTGTGGCTCATTCGTTCGGCGGCTATAACGTGCGCGTTTACGCAGACAAGTATCCAGCGGACGTGGCCGGACTCGTGCTGGTGGACACCTCGCACGAAGATCAGGAGCAGATGATGCCTCCATCGTTGCAAAAACTCACAGAGGAACAGGTCAAGCAACTGGACTCACAAAGGCGTCTGATGCCCATTCTCATTTTCTTTGGGATAGCTCGGCTCACGGCGGGTGATGAAAGCGACAGCAAGCTTAGCAAAGATTTCCGCGACAAGATGAAATATTTGGAACTGCAAACGAAATTCATCGATGCAGCGTTTTCGGAAATCAAGAGCTTCTCGCAGAGCGCCGAGGAAGTTCGCCGCACGGGAAACCTGGGAGACCGGCCGCTGGTGGTGCTTACGGCGGGCAAGGACATGGACGCAAAAGATCTTCCGAAAGGCGTCTCGTCGGAGGAGATGCGAGAGTTCAGGAAAACCTGGGTTAACGATCTTCAGCTGCGGCAGACGCGGCTCTCCACGCACGGAAAGCAGATTGTGGTGCCAGACAGCACGCACATGATCCCCATGGAAAGGCCTGACGCGGTGGTGGCTGCAATCCGCGACGTCTGCGATGCAGTAAGGGCCGGGCCGACGCCGAAAAGCTGAGGGTCTGGAAAGCCCGGAGCCTAAATGCGGAAAGCATCCTTCCAGTCAACTACCGACTCTAAGAAGTGACATTTCCTGACCTCTGCTTTCTTCGGGAGAGAAGCGGAGGAACCCTTGAAAACGCCCTTGAAGATGAAGGACCTGCTGGCTTTTTCATTCCTTGGAATGACGGGAGCGCTGCTGGCGTGCTCGCAGAGTGTGTAGGCGCAGGCGCCGCCGGGGCCGGTGACGGCTGCGCCAACGCAAAGCGCTCCGACTGCCCGGCCGCAAGAGCAAGCTCCTTTGCCGCCTCCTCGACAAAGCATCCTGGGCGGGTGGAGAATGAACCGCGATGAAAGCGACGATCCCCGCCAGCGAATGCAAGACTCGCGCGATCCGAACGGCGGAGGTTATGGAGGAAGACGCGGCGGCGGAGGGTGGCCTGGCGGCGGAGGATACGGCGGGCGACGTGGCGGATACACCGGCGAAAGTGGTGAAGAGCGTCAGAAGATGCACGAACTCCTGAGCCCCCCGGCGACGATGACCCTCTCGATGACCGGAGCGGAAGTGGATTTGCAGGATGACCACGATCGCAAGCGCGCGTTCATGACGGACGGGCGCAAGCTGAAAAAATCAAAAGATGACCATTACCAGGAAATCGCCGCGAAGTGGGATGGCAACCGGCTGGTCACCGACGAAAAAAGCCCGCGCGGCGGAAAGATGAGCCGCTCATTTGAATTATCTCCCGACGGCCGGCAGCTCTACGAAAACCTGCACATCGAGGGCAGCGGGCGAAATAACCGCACGCTGGAGATGCACTACGTGTACGATATTTCCGCGCAAACCAGGCAGTGAGCCGTTCTTTTGAAGCTTGGTGGGTCAACTCGAGGGCGCGACTTTCTGCGCCTCTTTCTTTTTGTTTCTCTGGCAGCGGCCGTGCCTAACGAGTTTGCAAGAAGCCCTTGCGTCTTTTCCGCGCTCGCACAAGGGCGCCCATTGATACGGGCTGGACAGAAGGAAAGGGAGCAGCAGTGCGCCGGCTTGGAACGCGAGAACCAGACAAAAACCGGCGGCGATGATCGCGCCGATCAGGGCAAAAGGACTACTCGAGAATGGCATGGCCCTACCGCAAAAACGAGTTCCCGAGCGAGTAGACCACTCAGGATGCCGCGTTGACGCCCGGCGCGGCGGATGCTATAAAGTACATTTCAAAGCGGCGGTCTGAAGCCCACCGTACGCTCCCCCGGCTGGAGCGAGGCGCGGCTGCCAACCCGACCGCCCCGCGCGGATCCGGGTCAGAGGCGACGGAAATTTAGGCGTTACAATTGAATCAATGCCTTCCATCGGTCACCAACTTGGCGAACTGTTCCTTGGGGCTGCGCCCACAGTCCTGATTATCCTCATTTTTTACTTCATCTTACGGACACTTTTCTTTCAGCCGCTGCTGAAGGTGATGGCGGACCGCGACGCGCGGACGGTGGGCGCACAGAAGGCCGCGGAAGCCGCGCAAGCCGCCGCAGCTGAGAAGGTCAAGCAATACCAAGAAGCCTTGAAGCAGGCGCGAGGCAAGGTGTATGCGGAGCAGGAGGTCGCGCGAAAGAAACTGCTCGACGAGCGCACGGCGCAGCTGAAAGACGGGCGAACCAAGGCTTCCGGTGAAGTCACGCAAGCAAAAGAACACGTTGCCAAGGAACTTGCGGCCGCGCGGCGCGACGTGGAAGCGTCCGTGCCGCAGCTTGCCGCGGAAATCGCGAAGCGCGTCCTGCAAGCACCGCCGCGTCCAAGCGCGCCGGCGAGAGAGGCCGGATGAGGGCCAAGCGCCACATATTGGTCGCTTCGAGCGCCGCGATTGCGGCGCTTTTCTTAACTCTGACGGTGCACGCCGCCGAAGAGGGCGGCGCGGCTGGCGTGGAAACGGCCACGGAAATCTTCAAGTGGATTAACTTCGGCGTCGTGGCGGGCGCGCTCTTGTGGGCGTGTTTGAAAAAGGGGCCGCGGTTTTTCCGCGGGCGCGCGGAGGCCATCAGCTCCGCGATCAGCAAAGCTGGCAGCGCCAAAGCGGCCGCCGACGCGCAACTCCGCGACGCCGAAACGAAGCTTGCGAATCTCGACAAGGAAGTTGCGGAATTGCGCGCGTTTGCCGAGCGCGAAGCTGCCGCCGAGGTCGCGCGAATTCGCATGGCAACGCTGTCCGACCTGGAAAAAATCGGCGCCGCGGCAAAAGCGGAAATCGCATCGGCGGAGCGGGCAGCGCGGTTGGAATTGCAAGCGCTGGCCGCAAAGCTGGCCGTGGACGGCGCGGAATCGCTCCTGGCGAAGCAGTTGAACGCACAGGCGCAGGCGGGGCTCATTAGCAACTTCGTGAAAAGCCTGGAAGGGATGCCGAATTGAAATCCGCGAGCCTGCAATACGCAAACGCGCTGGCGGACATCGCTCTAGAACAAGGCGCTGCCGAGCCCGCGGCCAAGCAACTGGAGAGTTTTGGCGCGGCGTACGAGCAATCGGCGGAACTGCGCACGTTCCTCGCAAGCCCGGCCGTCAGTGTGGAGGCAAAACACGCGGTGATTGAAAAGATCGCGGGTCGCATCGGCGCGAGCAAGATTCTTCGCAATTTTCTGTTGGTGATTGCTGACCATCGGCGGACGCAACTGATTCCGGAAATTGTTGCGACGTTTCAGCAAGTGTTGCGGCAGCGCCAGGGTGTGGCCGAAGCGGCGATTGCCTCGGCGGTGGAATTGAGCGCGGCGCAGAAAAAAGATCTGGCGGCAACGCTGGCGCGGGTGACGGGAAAGAAAATCGAGCCGAAGTATTCGCTCGATCCGGCATTACTAGGCGGCGCGGTGGTGCGCATCGGCGACACGATTTACGATGGCTCGCTGCGGAGCCGATTGAATGAGATGCGCGCCCGGCTCGCCGGGGAATAGGGGCTTAAAAGCAGCGTTTACGGGTGTGGTGAGAAAGTCTTCGGGGAAGCGACGGAGCAGGCATGGCAAACATCAAGGCAGACGAAATCAGCAAGATTCTACGCGAGCAGATTGAGAATTACGAGCAAACCCTTGCCGTGGATGAAGTGGGCGCGATCATCAGCGTCGGCGACGGGATCGCGCGCGTGTACGGGTTGGAAAAGGTGATGGCCGGCGAGATGCTGGCATTTCCGCATGACGTATACGGCATCGCGCTAAACCTGGAAGAAGAGGAAGTCGGCGTCGTGTTGCTCGGTGAGACGACGGAGCTGAAAGAGGGCGACGTCGTAAAGCGCACGAATACGATTATGTCTGTGCCGGTGGGCGACGCGCTGGTAGGACGCGTGGTCAATCCTTTGGGACAGCCGCTGGACGGCAAAGGCCCCATCGCCACGAAGCAGCGTAATCCCCTCGAACGCATTGCACCGGGCGTGCTCGACCGCCAGCCTGTGCGCGAACCGCTGCAGACCGGTATCAAGGCGATTGATAGCATGATTCCTATCGGCCGCGGTCAGCGCGAACTGATCATCGGCGACCGCCAGACCGGCAAGACCGCGGTGATTCTCGACACCATCATCAATCAGAGGGGCGGTGACGTTATTTGCATTTACTGCGGCATCGGCCAGAAGCGCTCGACCATCGCACAGGTGGTGAAGACCCTGACGGACGCGGGCGCCATGGATTACACGATTGTGGTAGCTTCCTCAGCCGCGGAGCCCGCTTCGCTGCAATACATTGCGCCGTACGCCGCGTGCGCCATGGGAGAATACTTCCGTGATAACAAGCGGCATGCGGTGGCGTTTTATGACGACCTTTCGAAACATGCGCAGGCGTACCGCGAGATTTCCTTGCTGCTGCGGCGTCCACCAGGACGCGAGGCGTTTCCGGGCGACGTGTTTTATCTGCACTCGCGGTTGCTGGAACGCGCAGCAAAATTGAATGACAAGTTGGGCGCAGGTTCCTTGACCGCGCTGCCGGTGATTGAGACGCAGGCCGGCGACGTTTCTGCTTACATTCCGACAAACGTCATTTCGATTACCGACGAGCAGATTTATCTGGAAACGGACCTTTTTAACGCAGGCATTCGTCCGGCCATCAACGTGGGCATCAGCGTAAGCCGCGTGGGGGGCAACGCGCAGATCAAGGCTATGCGCCAGGTGGCGGGTTCATTGCGGTTGGACATGGCGCAGTACCGCGAATTGGCGGCGTTCGCTCAGTTCGGTGCAGATCAGCTCGATAAGGTGACGCAAGGTCAGCTTGCGCGTGGCCAGCGGCTGACAGAAGTTTTGAAGCAGGACCAGTACGTCCCTCTTCCGGCCGAAAAGCAGGTGTTGATTATTCAGGTGGGCACAAGCGGAGCACTCGACACTTTGCCGGTAAGTGAAGTACGCCGTTTCGAACGCGAGTTCTTGCAGTTTACCGAGACGAATTACCCGTCATTGCTGAAGAACATTGCGGCGAAGAAAGCGCTGGACGACGGGATCAAGGCGGAAATCAAAACGGCTGTCGACGGGTTCAAAGAACGCTTTGCCGTGACTGCCGCGGCGGCGAATTAGGGATAGCGACTGACGAAAGACCATGCCCACACTTCTCGACTTCCGGCGCCGCATCCGCTCGGTGAAAAACACTCAGCAGATCACGCGCGCCATGAAGTTTGTGGCGGCAGCGCGGTTGCGGCGTGCACAAGAGGCGGCATTGGCGGCGCGTCCGTACGCAAAAGAGCTGGTCCGCGTGCTGCGCTCGACGATCAGCAGGATTGCGGAACCTCAGCATCCTCTGTTGGCGCGCCGGCCCGAGGAACGAGTTCTCGCTCTGGTCTTGACCGGCGAACGCGGGTTGGCCGGCGCGTTTAACACCAATATTCTGCGCAAGGCGAACGAATTCTTCCGAGCGAACAAGGGCCGCAAGCTTTCGGTTATTCCAGTTGGTAAAAAAGGCCGCGACGCTTTGCGCAAGGCCGGGTTCAACCTCATCGCTGAATACATCAATGTACTGGCGCGCGTGGAATTCGGGGCCGTGCGCGAAATCTCGAGCTTGGTGACGGATTTATATGCCAAAGGCGAGATCGATTCCGTTTACATTATTTTCAGTGAATTCAAGACAGTAATGTCCGCGAACCTGGCAGTGGAGAAGCTTTTGCCGGTGGACCCGGCACAAGTGCAAGAAGGTAGCGAAGCCGCGGCGGCGAGCGCTCAGGTGGACTACATTTACGAGCAGCCGGAAGAGCAACTTCTCGATCGACTTTTGCCTCGGTATGTCGAATCGCAGGTGCAGCGCGCCATGCTGGAATCGTCTGCTGCAGAACACGCGGCGCGCATGACGGCGATGGAGTCCGCAACGAAAAACGCCGGCGATGTGATTGAAGCATTGACGCTGCACATGAACAAAGTGCGGCAGGCGGCCATCACCAAGGAGATTATCGAGATTGTGAGCGGTGCATCGGGCACTGCGTAGGAGAAAGCATGGCGGAAAAACACGCAGCCGTGGGACATATCGTGCAGATTATCGGGCCGGTGCTCGACGTGCAATTCGAAGGCGGCCATTTGCCCGCGATCTACAACGCCGTTCGAATTACCAGCGATGGCTACAACGTTCCGGAACCCATTGACGTGACTGCCGAAGTGCAACAGCACTTGGGAGAAGGGCGTGTGCGCGCGGTGGCGATGGAGCCGACGGAAGGTTTGGTTCGCGGCATGAAGGCTTGCGACCTGGGTGAAGGCATCAGCGTGCCCGTGGGCCGCACGACGCTTGGCCGCGTGATGAATGTTCTGGGCAAGCCGGTAGATCAGCTCGGGCCCCTAGAAAGCAAGACGCGCTATCAAATTCACCGCCCTGCGCCGCTGCTCGACGAGCAATCCACCACATTGGAAATGTTCGAGACGGGCATCAAGGTCGTCGACCTCATTCAGCCGTTCTTGAAAGGCGGAAAGATTGGCCTGTTTGGCGGCGCGGGCGTCGGCAAAACGGTTCTCATTCAGGAACTAATTCACAACGTCGCCATGCAGCACGGCGGCGTTTCTGTGTTCTCCGGTGTGGGCGAGCGCACCCGCGAGGGAAACGACCTATGGCTGGAATTCCAGGAGTCCGGCGTGGTCGTACCGGGCAATTCGGAAAAGTCTCGCGCCGCCCTGATTTACGGCCAGATGACGGAACCGCCCGGAGCGCGTCTGCGCGTCGGCCTGACCGGCCTGACGGTAGCGGAATACTTCCGCGACCAGGAACACCTCGACGTGCTGCTGTTCATTGACAACATTTTCCGCTTCGTGCAGGCAGGCTCGGAAGTGTCCGCGCTGCTCGGCCGCATGCCATCGGCTGTCGGTTATCAGCCCAACCTCAACACGGAAATCGGCGAATTGCAGGAGCGCATCACTTCAACCAAGGCCGGTTCGATTACTTCGGTGCAGGCGATTTACGTCCCCGCCGACGACTACACCGATCCGGCGCCAGCCGCGACGTTTACGCACCTGGATGCGTCCACCAACTTGAGCCGACAGATCGTCGAGCGCGGAATTTATCCCGCGGTGGATCCGCTCGCCAGTTTCTCCCGAATTCTCGATCCGCGCATCGTGGGCCAGGAGCATTACACCGTAGCATGCGCTGTCAAGTCGATCCTACAGCGCTACAAGGATTTGCAGGACATCATCGCGATTCTCGGCATCGAAGAACTCTCCGACGAAGACAAGCGCACCGTGGCGCGCGCGCGCAAGATCGAAAAGTTCCTGTCGCAGCCCATGTTCGTGGCCGCGCAGTTCACCGGCCTCGAAGGCAAGTACGTCAAGATCGAAGACACCGTGCGCAGCTTCAAGGGAATCGTCGAAGGCAAGTACGACGATATTCCAGAGCAGGCTTTCTACATGGTGGGTACGATCGAAGAGGCCTTGCAAAAAGCGGAAAAGATGAAAGCAGGCGTCTAAGACAAAATGCTTCCGGAAGCCATGGAATTGGTTATCGTCACGCCGACGCGGCAACTGGTGCGAGCGCGCACGAAGGAGGTCACTCTGCCAGGCGCAAATGGCTACCTCGGAGTTCTTCCGGGCCACGCTCCGTTGATGACCGAGTTAGGCATCGGCGAACTGACGTATCAGGGCGCGGCGCAGGGGGCGCCTCTTGCCATCGTTCGCGGTTTCGCGGAGGTTTTGCCGGATCGCGTTACGGTTCTCGCGGAAACCGCTGAGCTGGCAGCCGAAATCAACCTTGAGCGTGCAGAAGCCGCGAGGGCGCGCGCCGAAAAAAGGCTTGCCGCAGGCGCTCCCGACATCGATTGGGACCGCGCTAGCGTGGCGCTTCAGCGCGCTCTCATTCGCATTCAGGTTGCGCGCAAATTCCGCGGCGTGCCTGCCAATTCTCACTGACGTTTGCGATTCGCGGCTCCCCGTCAAGTTGGTGACGCGGAATCCGGCTAATTCATCTAATCTAATTGTGTATGGAACCTATGGAGCCCATCACGATTTACACCACGGCTTGGTGCCCGGATTGCCGCTACACGAAGGCGTTTCTGCGGCAAAGGGGCGTGGCCTATCGCGAGGTGAATATCGAAGAGAATGAGGCCGCTGAAGAAATCGTTCTAAAAGCAAACCACGGCCTGCGCAAAGTCCCAACTCTCGAAGTAGACGGCCGCTATTTTGCTTGCAGTCCGTTTGATCCCGCAGAGCTTGCTGAGGAGCTCAATCTCCCGCTGAATCCGTGATTCGCCGAGAAAACTCAAACTTTCGTCTAATGCATCGGCAGCCCGCGCGCCCAAACATCCGTCACACGCAGAGATTGATCCAGAAGCAAAACATCCGCATCCGCCCCCACCCTCAAAGATCCCTTCTTGAATTCGATCCCCAGCAAAGACGCCGGATTCAGCGTCAGCATACGGACCGCGTCCGCCAGCGGAACACCCAGGTTCACGATGTTTCGAAGCGCGCGGTCAAGTGTCAAAGTGCTGCCGGCTAGGATTCCCGCGGCGTTGCGGCAGACGCCGTTGGTCACCGTTACCTCAAAACCGCCCAGCATGTATTTTCCATCCGGCATGCCTGTGGCGGAGAGCCCGTCGCTTACCAGCGTAACCCGCTCATACCCCTTCGCTCTTAAGAGCAGCTTCATCGCACCTTCTTCGACGTGCACTCCGTCAGCGATCAGCTCCGCGTTGATTTCCGGTGAAGTCAGCACCGCGCCGATCACCCCCGGATCGCGGTGCGTGAACGGCCGCATGGCGTTATAGGTGTGCGTAGCGCTGCGCGCCCCGTGGGCGATGGCAAAGCGCGTTTGCTCGTAATTGGCATCGGTATGGCCCACGGAAACGACTAAGCCTGCCTTGCGTGCGGCATCGATGCACGGAGCCGCGCCGAACACTTCCGGAGCAATGGTAATCAGGCGCGCCTTTCCTTCCGCCGCCTGAAGGAAACGGTTGAGCAAGTCCTGTGACGGAGGCTGAATCCATTCCACGGGGTGCACGCCACGCCGCTCTCTGCTGATGAACGGCCCCTCGAAATGAATCCCCAGAACTTCGGCGCGGGATTCCCTTGCCGCATGTTGCTGACTGATGTACAACGAAATTGCCGCCGTCGCTCGAACCGTGGCGTTAGGTGCCGCCGTCACCGTGGTGGCCAACAGCGAGGTGGTGCCAAACTCCGCCACCTTCCGCGCGACAACGCCCAGCGCATCGCCGTTGCCTTCCATTACGTCGCGCCCCCCCGCGCCGTGAATGTGAATGTCAATAAATCCCGGAATCGCCGTTTTCTCAGTCGCTTTGAGCTCCGTCCCGGCAGCGGGCAGGGTCAAGCCGCTGCGCGGTGCAATCGCCTCGATGACGTCATCCCGAATCAGAATCCCGGCGTCACCGATTTCCGAAGTGGGAGTCAAAGCACGTCCCGCATGGATCAACGTGGTCGGCATGGCCGTGCAACATCGTAACGGAAATGTGGGGCGGCGCAAAACCAAGCGGGCAGGCCGAATGACTCAGCCTGCCCGCCGGTTCCGAATATAGAATGCTTTTTTGCTTACTTGCCGGCCATGTCGATGCTGGTCAGCTTCAACGTGTCGCCCTCTACCGTGCCCTTGACGGTCACGTGATGGCCGGCATGCGCCGCTACCTTGTCCTGAGCATCGACCACGTACACTTTCTTGTCGGCGTCGTTCACGAACACATACTTCGCGCCATGCTCCTTGACGCACTTTGTCGTGCACTCGCCGGCCTTGTCGTTCGCGCCCTTTGCCCCGCACTGGCTATCGGAAATCCAGCCCGTCAGGGAGCTGTCCGCTGCCATTGCAAGCGTTCCCGCGAAGAGAGTTGCCGCAATTGCCATTGAGAGTCTTGGTTTCATTTTTCCCCCCTCCAGAAGTCCATTCGTGGTGGTTGAGTTGCCGGGCCGTTTCTTTAGCTTCGCATAGCCACGGCTCCGGTGTCCAGCCACTTCCTAAACCGCCCGAAGTGCCAACTTTATTCCCGGACCAGCGCAAAGGAAAAGGGGAGGACTCCTCTGCAATCCTCCCCTGGTCGGCCCCTGTATCCCACTGTATCTGAAGCCGCTTACACAAAGTTTTCAGACTTACTGGCCAGAAGTCGCCGTGCTTGCCGCCGAGGTGGTCGCGCCCTTGGGCATGCTCAAGTAGCCGCTAGCGCTGCTCTTGGTGACTTTGTTGACCACGAGTTCCAGCGCGGAGCGGCTGCCTCCCGTGTAGAAGAAGATGGGTTCGTTGACCGAGCGGTTCTTCTTCTCAAAGCTGTTGTCATCGGCCAGCACGTTCATGGTGTATTGGTTCTTCCTGGGGTTCGTGTCTCTCAGCACCAGTTGAATGCTGCCCACCTTGGTGGCTCCGCCCTTGCGCTGCACGGTGAATTCAAAATAATCGCGCTGGCCAATACGCCGAAGCTGATCGATTTCGTCGTGGTTGCGGGCAATCAAGGTGCCCATTTCGCTGCGGGCCATCTGGATGCTGTTCTTAGTGGCGTCGAGGTCGCCCTTCACTCCCGTGACATCGCCGTTCAGCTTGGTGACGTCATCCGCGCTTGCCTTGGTGGCTAGCTCCGCCTTCACCGACGTAGCGAGGTTGTCGACCTTCTGGTCTATCGCATGAGTGGCGCTCTTGTCCTGCTTGCGGGCCGTGACCAGTTCTCCCTGGGTAACGTTCTGTTTGTCCGCAATGACCCTCAGATCACTGCGAAGTTGCTGATTGATTTCGTCTGCTTTCGCCAGACGCTGGCTCAGCGCTTCATTGGCCTGTTTCGAGGCCACCGTTGCCTGCTCCAGGCTCTTCGCCTGATTGAAGGCGCTCCAGCCAATTCCCAATCCGATCAGGGAAAGGCCACCTAGGGCGGCCAGCGCTAATCCGACCCAACGAGGCGTCCCTGAGTTAGTCGTGTGAGAAAACTCTTGGAATTCGCTCATAAACGTTCGTCTCTCCTTTTGCATAGGCGACTTGGCCTTGCCGGGGAAGCAGCATCCCTGAAGCCAAATGGGCCTAATGCTACTAGTACTAGCTAAATCAAGCCGAATCAGGTTGATGACCGTCAGAAAGAAGTGCAGAAGCCAGATTCTATACGTACTAGTACGTGTAAAGCTTACGCAAGTAGGTAGAAGGCGCTTGAAACTCTCTGACTGTTCGGGCTTCTGAGCTGACGTCCGCGTATTTAGCGGAGGGTGGTGCGTACGGAGAGAACGGTTAACAGCTTTGGATTGATGGGCTTACAAAGCGAGCGGACTAAGCTGCGCGAAAAGCGTCAGCAGTCACTTCACCGCGCTCTGCGTTAAAGTAGCAGTCAAGCGTGTTCACCGCCGCTTCAAGTACGAGACGGCAGTCCGAGCAGCTTTCGAGGTGACGCCTGATCTCGGTTTCGACCACCGAAGACAAACGCCCCTCTAAGTACCAGCAAATCAGGTGGATTGTATCGCGACAGCTCATTACCCTTGCCCCCAGCTTTCCCCCAATAGAAACAGCTAGGCGCTATTTGACCGTGCATTTGCGACGCCAAAGGTGGCCGGGAGAGCTCAAGGCCTCAAGATGCTGAAACAAAGAGGCTTAGCTAATCCTAGCACGGGCCATGTAAACCGCAGGAGAGAGTTCGTTCTGAAAAGATTACACCCCAAATGGACAAAATGAGCACGGATTCGACGAGCCGCGCATGCCTTACCTTTCGGGAATGATGGTCATATCGCGGAGCTTGGCAATCCTGTCTGGGAGCGCCGGGTGCGTGCTCAGCAGCGTCGCCAACGACCCGCCCCCAAAGAGGGGTTTCACGATGCACAGAGACGAAGTAGAAGGCGTAATGGCGGTCGTTGGGATGCGGCTGTTGTATGCGCCCAGCTTTTCGAGAGCACTCATTAAGCCGTAGGGATTGCCGACCATCCTCGCGCCGGTCGCGTCCGCAGAGTATTCCCGCTGCCGGGAGAGGCCTAACTGCAAGAGCATTGCGGCGATCGGCGCCAAAATCAGCATCAGGATCGCAGCGATTCCGCCGCCGTCGCGGTCCTCGCGGTCCCCTCCGTATCCCCCAAAAATCATGGCCCAGCGGCCCATGGTAGCGAGATGGAAAATCGCTCCGGCTAGGGTTGCGGCAATCGAGCTGATCAGAATGTCGTAATTTCGCACGTGAGATAGCTCGTGAGCGATGACGCCTTCAAGTTCGTCGTCATTCATCAGTTCGAGCAAGCCCTGCGTTACGGCAACCGACGCATGCCGCGGATTTCTTCCGGTGGCAAAGGCATTGGGTGCGGCTTCGGGAACGACATAGAGTTTCGGGACCGGCAAATTTGCTTTCGCCGCAAGGCGGTCCATCACGGCATAGAGGCGCGGCAACTGTTCGCGCGTTACCGATTTGGCCCTGCTAGACATCAAGGCAATCCTGTCCGAAAAGAAATAGGCAAAAGCGTTCATGACCACCGCGAAGCCGAGCGCAAGAGTCATGCCGTTGCGGCCACCGAAATACTGCCCAATCAGCATCAACAAAAGCGTAAGAGCTACTAGCAAAAAAGTTGTTCGAAAGACTCTCATGATTTCCTTCTATTCTATGCGTGCGCCATTCGCGTACGAAGTGTCACTCTCCATGATTGAGGGGTAAATCAGCTTCTTCTGCCACATTTCTCCCCTCTAGATTAGATACGCGCTGCGGCCGCGGGTTGTTTTGACGGCTTGCGCTCGAAGCGCAGGATGTCCTTCTGCCCACCCCGATCGACGATTACGTGATCGCCCGCCAGCACCTGGCCTTCCAGGATCTGCAACGCGAGCGGGTCCTGGACCAACCGTTGAATCGTGCGGCGAAGAGGCCGAGCGCCGTAAGCCGGATCATAGCCTTCGCGCAGCAGCAGTTCTTGCGCTGCTGGCTTCAGTTCCAGAGTAATCTGCCGTTCGGCGAGCAGCTTCTCGACGTTCTTCATGAGCAGGCCCACGATTTCCGCCAACTGTTCCTTGCCGAGCGGATTGAAGATCACGATCTCATCGATCCGGTTGATAAATTCTGGCCGGAACGACGCGCCCAAGGCTTCCATTGCTGCCTTTCGCGCGCGCCCCGGATCCTTGCCCGCCAATTCCGAAATGGCTCCGGAGCCGACGTTGCTGGTCATCACCAACACGGTGTTCCGGAAATCCACCGTGCGGCCTTTGCCGTCGGTGAGGCGCCCGTCCTCGAGAATCTGCAACAACACGTTGAACACATCGGGATGCGCTTTCTCGATTTCGTCAAAAAGGATGACGGAATACAAATGGCGCCGGACCTGTTCGGTAAGCTGTCCGCCTTCTTCGTAGCCGACATAGCCCGGAGGCGCGCCGATCAGCCGCGAAACGCTGTGCTTTTCCATGTACTCGCTCATGTCAATGCGAATCATCAGCTTTTCATCGTCGAAGAGGAATTCCGCCAGGGCCCGAGCCAGTTCCGTTTTTCCTACCCCGGTCGGCCCAAGAAAAATGAACGAGCCGATGGGGCGCTTCGTGTCGGAAAGCCCCGCGCGGCTACGGCGGACAGCATTGGCAACCCGCGCCAGCGCGTCGTCCTGGCCAACCACTCGCTGCCGTAGGCGTTCCTCCATGTGCACGAGCTTTTGTGCTTCGCCCTCGAGCAAGCGGCCCGCTGGAATCCCCGTCCATTTGCTGACGAGCTTCGCGATATCTTCTTCGTCGACCTCTTCTTTCAGCATAGGAGCATCTTTTTGCACGGAAGCAAAGCGCTGCTGCGCTTGCTGCAGTTCGCGTTCTGCCGCGGCAATCTTTCCATAACGGATCTCCGCGACCTTGGCCAGTTCTCCCGCGCGTTCGTAACGCTCCGCCTCGGCCTTGAGCTGCTCGATTTGCTCTTTCAGTTTGCGAATTTTGCCAATGGCTTCTTTCTCGTTTTGCCACCGCGCCTTTTTCGCGCTCGATTCTTCTTTCAGTTTGGCAAGCTCCTTCTCAATCTGCCCGCGCCGTTCTTTGGAATGCGTGTCGGATTCTTTCAACAGCGCCTGGCGCTCGATTTCGAGCTGTAGAATGCGGCGCTCGATTTCGTCAATCTCCACAGGCATGGAATCAATCTGCATCCGCAAGCTTGCGGCGGCCTCATCGACCAAGTCGATGGCCTTGTCCGGCAAAAAACGGTCTGAAATGTAACGGTTGGAAAGCGTTGCCGCGGCGATGATGGCCGAGTCCTTGATGCGCACGCCGTGGTGCACTTCGTAGCGCTCTTTCAGCCCGCGCAGAATCGCAATCGTGTCTTCCACGGTCGGTTCGGAGACCAGCACGGGCTGGAAGCGGCGTTCGAGCGCCGGATCTTTTTCGATGTGCTTCTTGTACTCGTTGAGAGTGGTGGCGCCGATGGCGCGCAGTTCACCGCGGGCCAGCGCCGGCTTTAGCATGTTGGAAGCATCCATGGCGCCTTCGGCTGCGCCGGCTCCCACGAGCGTGTGCAGCTCGTCGATGAAAAGAATGATTTGTCCTTCGGCTTCGGTGATTTCTTTGAGAACGGCTTTCAAGCGGTCCTCAAATTCGCCGCGGAATTTCGCTCCTGCCACGAGGGCTGCAAGATCGAGGGCAACAATGCGTTTTGTCTTAAGCACATCCGGAACGTCGCCGGAAATGATGCGCTGGGCAAGACCTTCGACGATGGCTGTCTTTCCGACCCCGGGTTCGCCGATCAATACCGGATTGTTTTTTGTGCGCCGCGCGAGGATTTGCATCACGCGGCGAATTTCTTCATCGCGGCCGATGACCGGATCGAGTTTCTGCTTCCGCGCCAGCTCGGTTAGGTCGCGAGCATATTTCTCCAAGGCCGCATAGGTGGCTTCGGGATTCTGAGACGTCACGCGCTGCGTTCCACGCACGCCAGCCAGCGCCTGCAGAATCGCTTCATGCGAAGCTCCGTGCCGCTTCAACAATTGCCCGGCAGGATCACGGTCGCGCTTGGCAATCGCCAAAAACAAGTGTTCGGTCGAAACGAACTCATCTTTGAAGCTGTCCGCCTCTTTGAATGCCTGTTCGAGGATGTCGTTGAGCGGACGGCCCATGTGCTGCTGGGCGAAGCCCTGCACTTTGGGAAGGCGCGCGATCTCGCGCTCAATTTCCTGAGTGAGCGCCTCGCCGTGAATTCCCAAGCGGGCGAGCAAAGGAGGCACGACACCGTCGGTCTGGGCTACCAGAGCCGACAACAGGTGAATCGGCTCAATCTGCTGATTCTCGTGCCGTGCAGCCACTTCCTGGGCGCCTTGCACAGCCTCCTGCGCCTTCACCGTCATTTTTTCAAATCGCAACATCGGACCCTCGATCCAATTCTGTGTATCGGTCGCAAGAAGGGGCTGGCCGACCGCCAGCCCCTATTCTTACAGCTTGCGTACTTGCTTTGCAGCCTTTTCGCTGCGTAGCCCTTACTTGCCTGAGGCAGCCGCGGCGGCCACCGCCGGAGCGTTTACATTCACCTTGATCTGCTTCGGCTTCGCTTCCTCGCGCTTGGGGATACTCAGCGTCAGCACCCCGTGCTGATAATCGGCTTTGATCGCATCGGGATTCACGGTATTCGCGAGGGTGAAGCTGCGGGCGAAGGAACCATAAGAGCGCTCGACGCGCAGGTAGTTTTCTTCGTTTACTTTCTTCTCGAACTTGCGCTCCCCGCGAATCGTGAGGAGATGGTTCTCCACACGGATGTCGAGATCCTTGGGATCGACATCGGGGAGATCCGCCTTCACCACGAGTTCATGCTCGTTCTCGTAGATGTCAACGGCTGGCGCCCACGCGCTGAGGCTGGATTGCTCGCCGGTCCGTTCAAACGTCTCGTGGAACAGGCGATTGATCTGTTCCTGCAGGGTAGAAACGCGGCGGGAGGGTTCCCATCGGGCTACTGTTCTCATAGTTGTAAGCACCTCCATAGGTGATTGTAGTGACATCATAAGATATGAGTGTACAACTGTCAAGAACTTTATGTCTTACTACAAGTAGCTTATATACAATAAGATAGTGGAATTCTGGAGCCTAAGCCCGCCCGCAATGAATGAATCAGATGTGAGGTGGTTGCCCCGCGCGGTCACTTGCAAGCGAGCTTGCAGCGCAAGCTAGTCATGCGAAGGAATCACTGGCCTTGGAAAGGGGTGACGCTACGAGGTTCCAGAAGAGGGAAGAGTCCAGACCATCCGGAGGCCGCCGCAGGCTCAGGTTCGCAAATCGGTGGGAGGTTCTTGTTAGACTTATGGCTGCTCATGCGCCCGGACGAGCTTGACTACTACCTGCCACCAGAGCGAATCGCGCAGCGGCCCCTAGACCGCCGAGATGCCTCGCGCCTCCTGCTCTTGAATCGTTCTTCGGGCGAGTTCGGGGATCGGGAATTTGCGGAATTCCCGGATCTTCTTGCAGGCAATGAGCTCCTGGTTTTGAACGACGCCCGGGTGATTCCCGCACGGCTTTTTGGACGGCGCGCGGGGGTGCACTCGCAGAAGCCTTCCCGGTCTACGCGAGGCGAGCACTTGACCGGGAAAGTCGAGATCCTGCTAACGCGCCGTATCAAGGATGACACTTGGGAGGCGCTGGTCCGGCCAGGGCGCAAGATGCACCTTGGGGAGCGTGTTCTTTTTGGCGAAGGCGAGTTGGAGGCCGAAATAACCACGCGAGGGAAATTCGGCCTGCGAACACTGCGGTTCGTTTCTCGCGACCAGAGGACGATGAACGAACATTTGGAGCGGCTGGGACACGTGCCGCTGCCCCCGTACATTGAACGCGCGGAGGAAACGGCGGATCGGGAGCGCTATCAAACCCTTTTTGCGAAGAATCCCGGCGCGATTGCTGCGCCGACCGCGGGTCTACATTTTTCCGAGGAAATACTGGAACGAATCCGCGCGCGAGGTGCGGAGATCTGCGAGCTAACGCTGGATGTGGGGCTTGGCACGTTTCAGCCAATTCATGGGGAAACGCTGGAAGGCCACGTGATGCATTCCGAATCTTATGAAGTTCCACGTGAAACAGCCGAACGGATCAATGCCGCGAACGCGGAGGGACGCCCGGTTTTCGCCGTTGGAACGACGGTCGTGCGGGCATTGGAAGATTCGGCCGTGCGCGCGGCGGAATCAGGGTCTTCGACCGTCGTGAGCGCCGGAAAGGCCGAAGCAAAGTTGTTCATCACGCCCGGATTTCGTTTTCGCGTCGTCACCTGCCTGCTGACCAACTTTCACTTACCGCGGTCCACACTGCTGGCGTTGGTATGCGCGTTTGCCGGCCGCGAAAATGTTCTTGCAGCTTACCGGCACGCGGTCGAAGCAGGCTACCGATTCTATAGCTACGGAGATTGCATGCTGATTCGGTGAGCAAGGGAGAAGCAGGACGAATTTCTAGAAAAGGATTGGACAAGTGAGAGGCTGCGGCGGGCTGCAGCCTCCCTCTCTCTCGTCGCTGGGAAAGGGGTTAAAGAAGAGATCCTACTCACTGAAGACAAATACCCGAGACTGGCCGGAAAAACGAACTTCCTTCACCTGGCCATTTTCGCTGATGAGCACGGAGTCGTAACTGGATTTGGCGCTGCGGTCTTCCCAGCGTCCTTCGGATTCGGCAACCACTTTGCCGCCCTTCTGCACGGTGGCTTTGTTGCCGTCGATCAGCAGGCGATACTCGCCGGCCTGGAGCTCGGCTTTGCCGAGTTTAGCGGTTTGAGCGAGGCTAATATTCTTGGAAAAGGGCTTGGCGAAAACGGGCACTGCCAGCGCGATGGCGGCGAGCAGGGCCACGCAGCGGAAAAAGGAGTTGTTTCTCATGCGTGTCAAATTCCTTTCGGAACAGGATCGAGTCAGCCGATAGCAGGATGCCGCGGCAAGAATGAGTTGACACGCAGGGGGCGGACGGGTAGTCTCCGCCATGAAGACACCTCTTCTTCCTGGACTAACGGCCGGAAAGATTGCGTGTCATGACCCCGCGGCTGCCACCGCGGGGTTTTTTCTGAATCTCGCCTTTAGCAAGCCCGGTAAGGAGCTGCGCCTGTATAGACGAAATTACCGTGGGGAATGTTTCGCCGGTTTTCAATAAAATCTTGCAAAGATGCAGAAAATTGCGGCTGGAGAGATTGCTTTTCCCTCAAAAAAGAATCTTTTCCGCTCTTGAGAATAAAATTCACCTAAAAAAGAATTAGAAGACAACCCACAACCCCTCCGAGAGATTGGATTGCCGTTCTTCACATAGGTTTCATCGCTTCGTGCATGGGCTAGCTTGTTCATTTATACTCTAGGTCATTTTTTTCAAGGACCACGATGCGGATTCTGATTCTGAGCGATTTGCATTCGAACGGCACGGCGCTAGATTCTGTTCTTGATGCGGCCAAGGACCATTGGGACTCTTCGGTTTGCTTGGGGGACGTGGTCGGCTATGGCCCGGACCCAAATTACGTTACGGCGAAGCTGCGCGAATTGGGCACAAAGACGATCCGAGGCAATCACGACAAAGCAGTGACCGGTTTAATGGCCACTGAAGATTTCAATCCGGTGGCAAAGGCGGCAGTCGATTGGACGCGAACGGAACTCAAAGCGGAGCACATGGCGTGGCTCTCGGCTTTGCCCAAAGGACCGCTGGAGTCGGACGGGGTCGTGCTCGTTCACGGCGCGCTTCAGGACGAAGATGAATATGTATTCACACCGGAACAAGCGCTCGATGGGTTGCTGGATTCGAACGCCTTAGTCACGTTTTTTGGGCACACCCATCATCAAGGAGGTTTTTCGTATCGAGATTCGCAGCTGGAGGTGTTACAGATCCGGCCGCGCCCGGCAGAATCCTATGCCGCGCTGCGCGTCGAGCCCGCGCGGCGGTATTTATTGAATCCCGGCTCGATTGGGCAGCCGCGCGACGGAGACCCGCGCGCAGCCTTTGCCATCGCCGACCTCGAGCACAACGTGGTGCAATTCTGGCGCGTGCCCTACGACATCCCGGCAGTGCAAAAACGAATGCGTTCCGCTCGCCTTCCCGAGCCGCTGGTTCAGCGGTTGATGGTTGGCCGATAGCACCTGGAACGCCGAGAGATCTCGCGTTACGGCTATTTTCCCGGGGTCGAACTTCAGCAGATTCCTCCGCTCGTGTATCTTGTGGCGCCAGCGCTGCGCTTCCACCCTTCGACGCATGAAATTTTGAGATTTTTGTGGCCGGAACTTGAACTCGCGTGCGTGGGCATGGCAAAAAGTTGGAGGCGTGGCCTGCACGTGGTTATGCGGCAATAATGTCGCGAAGTTCCGCGCCGGAGGAAGTTATCTCCACATTGACCGGTTCTCGCAGTACAATCTTTTTCCCAGCGGAGAGGACCCACGTTGCCGCACCGCTCATTCACGATTTCCATTCGAAAAAGAAGTGAAGTCACTGTCCTTGATATTGCCGGACGGCTGACGTCGTTCGAGGTTAGCGCACTACGAGATGCCATTACGCGGCTCTTAGAGGAAGGCCGCAAGAAAGTGGTGTTGAATCTGGGGGCCCTGGACTATCTGGACAGCTCGGGAATCGGGGAATTGGCCCGAAGCTACGTTTCCGTGGTGAAAAAGGGCGGCGAGATGAAAGTGGTCGGTTTGTCGGCGAAGGTGGAAGAGGTTCTGAAGATTACCCAGCTATTCAGGGTTTTCCCTGAATTCCCGAGCGAAGAAGAGGCGTTACAAAGTTTTCCGGAATCCCGGGTATGAGGGAAAAAAATCTAACGGAGAGAAATTGGCACATAAAAGGAGAGAAGCGGTTAGGGGCTAGCCCTAACCGCTTCCCGGGGTGTGTCCTCGAAGTGGTTTTGTAATGTTAGATGTACGGGAGCGAAAAAGGTTTCCTAGGGGCAGAAAGATTTTTTGGAAAAATCGATTTAGTAGGGCAAATCTCAATAAAACAGGTATTTGCGCCAGCGATCGTCGCGGTGGCCTATCAGCCGCATTAATTGACGGGAAGTATGCAGCGTAAAAGGCCGGGGCTTGCGCGCTAGCTTTAGCCCGGCCTCTTCCGGAGTGCGGTCCCCTTTCGTGTTATTGCAACGGTAGCAGCAGGCGACCAGATTCTCCCAGGAAGACCGGCCGCCGCGAGAACGGGGCAATACGTGGTCCAGAGTTAACTCGGAACTGGGAAACACGCGCCCGCAAAACTGGCACGTGTTGCGGTCGCGCAGCAAAATGTTTTTGCGTGAAAGCGCGCGGCTCTGCTGAGGAATGTGTCTGTAGGCAAGCAACCGGATCACCGAAGGAACCTGGTGAGCGTGGGCGGCGGAGTGGACCTCTGCGCTGTGCAATTCCTCGGCCTGCGCTACGCCTTTCAGCATCAGCACCATCGCGCGGCGGACGGCGGTCACGTTGATGGGCTCGTAAGTGGCATTCAGGACCAGCACGGGTTCCTGCATCAACGATGCCCGGCGCGAAATCGAGTTGTGGATTCTACTGCCAGCGGGAGCTTCCGAAGCGGGCGCAGCCACGCGGGCCGCATCGGGGGTATGAGCCCCCCGGGAATCGGCCGCCATGTGCCGGTTTGATCCCATCGAGCTTTCTGGAAGTATTCTACCATTCTACGGAGCTTGGCAGTGGATTTCTTATCGCGCGGGCCCCGGTAAGGCCGACTGCCGACTTGGCGCCAGCTTCGCGTACCGCCCGCACGCGGGCATCCAAGGTCGCTCCGGTCTTCCATACATCATCTACCAGTAGGACGCGAAGACTGTCAACTTGGCCGCCCGGGCGCGTGGCAAAAGCGCCACGTACCGACTCCGCGAGCCAGGCGCCCAGAGGCTCGATTTGCTCGAACTTGACCAAGAGAACTGCGCGAACCAGCGGTCCTGGATTAATCACGAAACTGCACGCAATCAAATCCATACGTTTTGTTTGGGCAAGCTGGGCAGAAGCGCGGCTGCGCTTCTCTCAGCTGCAATCCGAAAAGAGGGCAACCGAAATTTCCCAAACGGTTGGAGGGATCCGTGCGAAAGAATCCGAGACAATTTTGGCAGATCGGCACACACCGCGAGTCCAGGAGTAGCAGACCTTCGAGAAGGCCTCGCCTTCTAGCCGGAGGGCCTTGAAGCGCAGCGATTGGCCTCGATCTGCGCGCTTCCTCCACAGCCGGAAAATCTACACTCTTGCTCTTCCGCCTCAAAGATGTAAATTACCGTACAGTAATCAAATGGCGAGGAGCTTGGCGGAACGATAAATGGAACGCCTACAACAAGCCCTGTTCCATCTTCTCCTGGCACGCGATGCAGTGCTTAGCCCAGGGCACCGCTTCCAACCGCTTCTGCTGCATTTCTTCCTGGCAGTTGGCGCACACCCCGTATTCGTCTTCCTGGATGCGTTTGAGAGCGCCATCAATCAAGTTCAGGAGCGACCGGTCGGCATTAGTCATGCCGAAGAGAAACTCTTTGGTATAAGAGTTGGCAGCCTTGTCCGCCAAGTCCACGGTGGGGTCTTCGTCCGCCGTTCTTCCCTCTTCCTGAGTGCGTGCGATGGTCTTTGTGAGTTCTTCCCTTCGCGCGAGCAGTTTTTTCTTGTAGTAATCGAGTCGTTTCTTGTCCATTTAAGTCCCGCCCCTCTGGATACTATTTGGGGCCATCTAAAAACTCCGTAGTTTAGAACGGCTTTCCATTGAAGTCAAGAAAAGCAGCTCCGTGTTGTGCATCAGTCCATCTCCGGGACGGGTATTGGATGCACGAAGTTCTTCGCCGGATGCGTAGCGGGCAGCCGCCAAAAGTGGCGCGGGATCCTCCGCATATTAAAATAGTGGTTTATGACGGCTCCCAATTGGTCTTCGGTTCGCGCGTTGATTTTCGATTTGGACGGCACGCTGATTGATTCAAAGCAAGACTTAATTCGTTCCGTCAACGCGATGCTCGTAGAGATGGGGCGCGAGCCTCTGCACGAAGACACCGTTTCCAGCTACATCGGGCATGGAGCGCCGCGACTGGTGGCGCGAGCCCTGGGAAATGGAGCCACGGAAGTGGACTGTGAGCGAGCGCTGAAGTTCTTTCTGGCGCACTATGAAGAGCACAAACTGGATGCGACACGCGCGTATCCGGGAGTTGCGGAGGCATTGGAAGAGCTGCGGGAATTTCCCAAGGCCGTGCTGACCAACAAGCCGGTGCGAGTGAGCCGGAAGATTCTGGAAGAATTGGGGCTGGCGAAATATTTCCGTGCGGTCTATGGCGGGAACAGTTTTGAAACGAAGAAGCCGGATCCGCTGGGCGCGAAGAAAATTCTTGAAGAACTCAAGGCCGCTCCGGCCGAAGCGCTCATGGTGGGTGATTCCGCGGTGGACGTCGAGACCGCTCGAAACGCCGGAACTCTTGCGGCTGTGGTGAATTATGGATTCGGGACCTACGACCGAGAAGCCCATCCCGCGGATATCTATTTGGATCGGCTGACAGAGCTGGCGGCATTGCTTCATGACGGCCGGAAATAGCGCCTTGCTTCGCCCGCTGGGAAACGACTGCTTCCTCAGGCGGGACTAATTTACCGATGAAACCGAGTGGGGGCGTGGGACCGTGCTTACGTCCAGCACAAATGCCACTTGACGCTCGGTGAGGACAAAAAGACGCTTTCCGTCCTCAGAGAAGTGCGAATAGGCGATGCCATCCGGAAATAAAAGCTGGTCGAGTTTTGTCCCGGTATTGGCATCGTAGAGCGCCAGTTTACCCGCACCTTCATTCAACGCGAGGAAATTGCTCAAGCCGTTCGCTGCCGGTCGGTCTCCTACAAGTTTTGCTTTGAGGGCACCAGCGCTCAACGAATAGAGAGAAACGCGCATTCCATCCTTGAGCAGAAACAGTGTGTCGCCTTCAGAGAAGGCGGCGTCAAAGCTGGACGCATGGTTTCCCACTTGGACCAACACTCCGCCTAGCGATTTGCCGGAGCGGGTGTCCAGCACCTCAAAAAAGGTATCGTGTTCGTCGAGTTTGGCTCTCTTAAAGATTTGCTTGGCTACCGGGAAGTGGCCGGCGGCGTCTTTCGCTTCATCGCTCTGTGCCCGCCAGCCCAGCACGAGACGGGTGCCTTGCGGGTCCGGGAACGGCACGGGAGTGTCTCGAAAGAACGAGCGCTTCCAAAGGACGGCTCCGGTCTGCGGATCGAGAGCGCGCAGCCGATAGCGGACATCGCCCTCCATGTTGAACATCATCCCTTTGCCCAGGGGATTATCGAGGGAATATTCGAGAAGGATGGAGCCGCCGGAACGCAGAATCTCGTCGCTAAGAGGTGCAACGGTAGAAAGAGTGCGCAGCGTGCTATCCAGGCGCAGAATCTTCGCCGGCCCCAGTGGAGTAGGCGGCACAGTCAAGAAGCTTGCAGAAGCATCTCTGGTGTAAGCGGCCAGAAACTTTGCAAAATCTCCTATGCGGCCGCCGGCGCTGATGGAAAAAACAGCACCTCGGCCATCAACGGCGAGGTTAAGGAATTTAAGACCGGAATCAACCGAAGCGACGCGCAATTCCGGTAAGTTGCCCAGCGGAAGATGGGCCATCCTGTATGGAAGTTTATCCCCAATATGGTACAGGTATAGTTCTCCGTCCTCGATTAGCAGCGCCATGATTGAACCGAACACGTCAACGCCGATGTTCTCAGGAATATCCAAGAGGCCGTTCTCCTCCATATCAAAAATGCGTCCGCCCGAAGTCCCGAAATCATGAAGGAGCAGATATCGCGGGTTGCTGCAGGCTCGAAACGAATTGGATGTGAACGGAAGCGCAGACAGGGTCGCGCCACTTTCCAGCGAAAAAATCTTGGGCGTATGCGGTTTTTCCCGCTCAGAAGCCAAGACGCGATTTCCATCCAGCCAAGCCAGGGAAGAATGCAGGTGGTCCTTGATGGAGCCGGGAAGATTCAATTTTTTCTGGGTTTGCAGGTCAATACGAAAGCCGCCCCCGCGAGGGCTCCCGACTATTAGTTCTTGGGCGTTCGGAGAAAAAAGCATGGGAACAATCTGCCCAACGCGATCGGCCAGGGGCGCCCAGGAATTAACCATGATGAATCCTATGGGACCTGCATAGACGCCGTTTGTATCCAACGGCAACACCGTCCTTGCATTATCGGTAAGAACCTTGTCCGGGGGACCGCTGTAGACCTCTTCGCTGGTCGCAAGGTCAAAAACTCTGAGCGAGAAGTCGGGTTGGGTGCACGCGAGTCGCGTTCCGCTCGATGAAACGGCGACACTCAAGCAGCCTTCCGTTGTCGCCAAAGTCTTGAGATCGAGTTGTTCCAGGTTCTCGAGATTTCTGGTAGCCACGCGCAGATCGCGAGCAACAATCCGGATGGCTCGCGAATCGGGGGTAAAGGAAGCGTGATAGAGCTTATCCGCCTCGATGTGCACGACAAACTTCAATTGGTCGGTGGAAAAGACAGAGACTCCTGTGGAATCCTTCGCCAGTAGGTATCGGCCGTCGGAGCTGAACCGCACATAGAACGAGCCGCTGCGCAGGGGTGGGGTTAACTGGACGCGTGATAGAACGCCGTGAAGGCTTTCTCTTGGTCTGCCGGACTGGGAAAAAACCGTGGAGGAGAACTCCACAAATAGCAAGCAGGAACCTAGAAGAAAAGACGCAAATGCAGGGAAGGACCGGGGAGGCGAAGTTACCTGTTTCATAGGAGAGAATCGAACGGAGTCTAACATTCGAGTGAAGGGAGAGCAAACCTTCGAACTCTGACCCAGTGGAGGGGGACCAACAAACTCGCCCGGCCCAGTCGCGGGAACAACCTTCGGCCGCGCGAAGTGTCATTGGCTTTGAACCACTTTCCCTGGAGATGTACTTGCTAATAGGCGCGGCAGTTGGCAGACTCAGCGCGTGGTCATAGGTCTGTTCCCAGAACTGGATGCACCCGGTGGGGTGCAGCGCGTGGGGCGCCATCTGGCGGCGGTGCTGACGGAGTTTGCTTCCAGCCGCGGGTGGGATTGCCGGTTGCTCAGTCTAAATGACTCGCCAGAATTGCACCGCGCCTCGGTAGGCGGGCGGGAATTTGTGTTTACCGGTTGCCAGAGGGCCAAAGCGCGCCTCGCGGTGACGGCGCTGCGCGCCGCGAAACGGGACGCGAAGATGGTCCTGACCGCACATCCGAACCTCGCGCCGGTGGTTCAGGCCATGCGCGTGGTTGCCCCGAGGATGAAGAGTATCGTCTGCACCCACGGCGTCGAAGTGTGGGAACCGCTCGGACGCTTGCGGCGGGCGGCGCTGCGGCGGGCAAATCTCGTGCTTGCGCCGAGCCGTGACACGGCAGAGCAAGTGGCTACGCAACAGGAAGTCGCGCGCGAGCGAATTCGCGTGCTGCCCTGGGCACTCGACCCGCAATTCGAGGTGCTGCTTGCGAATACAGCATCGAAACCGCCGCGAGAATTCCCAAACGGGCGGATCATTTTAACGGCGGGACGCTGGGTGGCGGCGGAACGCTACAAAGGTATGGATACGCTGATTACGACGCTGCCGCGGCTTCTGACGACCTGGCCGGAGCTGCAGTTGGTCCTGGCCGGATCCGGAGACGATCGGGCGTGGCTCGAAGACTTTGCGGAGAAAAATGGCGTGGAGCGCCACGTGCATTTTCTCAATGGGCTGAGTAACGAAGAATTGGCGGCGTGCTACCGAGCGTGCGAGATTTTCGCTTTGCCCAGTCGAGGCGAGGGATTCGGGCTGGTGTATTTGGAGGCCATGGCCTGCGGCAAGCCCGTGATTGGAGGGACACACGGGGGAGCGCCGGAGCTGATTCAAGATGGCGTTACCGGCTATTTGGTACCCCACGGGGATCCCATGCAACTCGCTACGGCACTCCAGACCCTGCTCGCGGATCCGCAACACGCTAGGGAAATGGGCGCGCGCGGCCGCCAAACCGTGGATCACGAATACCGCTTCCAGAACTTTGTGAAAGCTCTAAAAAAAATCCTGCGCGATCAATGCGAATCCTGAACGTCACGGAAACCTACGCGCCATTTCTTGAATTTGGAGGGCCGCCCGTGAAGGTGCGGGCGCTTGCCGAAGGCCTGGCCCGAAAGGAACATCAAGTAACCGTGCTGACGGCCGACTGGGGGTTCGCAAAGCGCCCGGCGTGGGAGAAACGCGCCGCGGAGCGGTCGCCTTACGGCTACCGACGCAAAGAGAATAGTGTCGAGGCGATTTACCTGCCGACCTGGCTGCATTACCGGCAAGTGAGCTGGAACCCCGCTGTGGATCGATATTGCCGGGCGCAGCTGGAGAATTTCGACGTCGCGCATATCTTTGGTTTGTACGATCTGCTAGGTCCGACGGTCGCGGCGGCCTGCCGGAAACGAGCGATCCCCTACGTAGTCGAGCCCATCGGGATGTTTGTTCCCATTGTGCGAAGCCTTTGGCTGAAACGCATTTACCACCGGGTATGGGGGAGACGAATGCTCCGAGGAGCATCCGCCATTGTGGCCACTTCGGAGCAGGAGATCGAAGAGATGGCGTCCGGAGGAATCCCGCGAGAGAAAATCATCATGCGCAGAAACGGGGTGGAAACGCCGAAATCGTTGCCGGAGTTCGGAGCATTTCGGAGCATGCTCCGGATTTCAAAAGATACGAAACTTGTGCTCTTTCTCGGACGTCTATCTGAGAAAAAGAGTCCAGAGTTGTTGCTGCGGGCTTTCGCTGAAGTAAGAAAACGATTGGAAGGAATCAAGCTGGCTTTTGTGGGACCCGACGAGAACGCGATGAAGGCGCGACTGGAGCAAATGGCGAAGCGACTGGATGTCAGCCATGACGTTCAATTTGCCGGCCCGGTGTTTCACCTGGATAAGTGGGCGGCTTACCGGGACGCCGACATTTTTGTCCTTCCGTCACAAAACGAAAACTTTGGAAATACCGCGGCGGAGGCCGTTGTGGCCGGCACGCCGGTAATTGTGACGGAACAATGTGGGATCGCTCCTCTACTTGCAGATCGAGCCGGGCTGGTGGTGAGACACGACGCACGCGATCTGGCGGAGGCGCTTGGCCATATTTTGACCGATAGCAAACTTCATGGACATCTCCAGTCGGGATGCGCTAAAGTCGCGTTGGACCTGGGATGGGAAGGTCCTATCCGCGAAATGGAGTTCTTGTACCGTGGGTGTGTGTCCGAAACCCAGCAACTAGAGTAGGTTTGCGGTGCCCAAACCAAAACATCCTGTTTTCCGCGCGGTATGGTGGAGTTGCAACCTACTCTTGGCTGTGGCGCTTGTCGCTGTGGCTTATACCGGAGTGCGGGAATTTGCCATCCGCTGGTATCTGGACGGATTTTCGGACGCGATCGTACCCGGCATTCTGCCGCCGGAACCTAAGGTTCAAGCCATTCTGGATTGGATGCGCGTCGAACCGTCCCGCGCACCAGGCAACCCCGATGGTCTCTCGACACGCGATCCGCACGTCACTCTCAACTACCAAAAATTATTACAAGTGTGCGGCACGGCGACGAATGCTTTCTTGAATCTAGCGCGTGAGGATGATTTGCGCGTGCGCAGATTGCTGCTGCTGACGGCTGATGCCAACACCAAGCACGTTGTCGCCGAAGTGCTGATCGACGGGCGCTGGATTGTTGTCGATCCTACGTACCGGATGATTATGCGCGATGCGCGCGGAAGGATGCTGACACGCGCGGATTTGCAACGGCCGGAACTGTTCGCGGAAGCGACCGGCGCCATCCCAAACTACCCGAGCGAGTACACCTACGAGCACGTCGCCCACGTGCGATTGGCCCGCCTGCCGTTCCAGGGGTTCCACTTGCGAAAGGTTCTCGATTTCATCTACCCGACCTGGGAAGAAGCAGTGGATTGGGGCCTGCTCTTGGAACGCGAATCCTTCTTTTATTTAGTGCTAGCCTCAACGGCCTTTCTGCTTCTTCTGTTGTTCCGGCAAGTCCTGGCGTGGTACGCCGACAGCATGCTGCGAATTCCCCGCTTCCACTTTCGGGAAAACTTGATGCGTGCGGGCCTAGCGTTCTTCTCCACACCGGAGATCAAAGAATAGCGTGTGCGGGATTTGCGGCGTCGCCTTCACTTCGCGCAATGCCGAGGCAGAATCGCGAGTACGGGCCATGTGCGCCGCGATGTGCCACCGCGGCCCGGATGAAGAAGGGTTCCTCCTTGGCGAGGCCCGCGCGCCGGGGCTTGCTCTGGGAATGCGCCGGCTGAGCATTATCGACCTGGCCGGCGGCCACCAGCCCCTCTGGAACGAAACCAAGGACGTCGCGGTCGTGTTCAACGGTGAGTTGTACGGCTACCGCGACTTGCGCGAGCGCCTGCTCCTTTGCGGACACCGCTTCGCAACGCAATCCGACACGGAAATCCTCGTCCATGCCTGGGAAGAGTGGGGCGAAGATGCGCTGAACGAGCTGCGCGGAATGTTTGCGTTCGCGCTGCTTGACCTGCGCAAGCGCTACGCCACCGCCCCTATCCTTTTTCTGGCGCGGGATCCCCTGGGGATCAAGCCGCTCTATTACACGCAAACGCCCGAAGGATTTGCGTTTGCTTCGGAAATGCGGGCGCTTCTTGCGGCCGGCGTGGCGCAAAAAAGCCTATCGCGGGACGCTCTGACCTCTTACCTATTATTCGGCAGCGTCAGCGAGCCCGTGACGTTGGTCGAAGGCGTGTTCAGCCTGCCTCCGGGTCACCGAATGCTGCTGCACGTTCCCGAGCGCCGCCGAGTGCCGCGCGCTCGGCAATGGTGGCACCCCGCGCTTTCTCCGGCGGCTAGGGACTCGCGAAAACCGCGCGACTTGGCTTCCGCAGCCAAGAGGTTGCGACCGATGCTCGAGGATGCCGTGAACACGCATTTGATCGCGGATGTTCCGGTGGGATTGTTCCTTTCAAGTGGGCTGGATTCGGGTGCCATCGCCGCGCTGGCCGCAAAAGCGCAAGCGGGAATTCAGAGCTTTACGCTTGCGTTTCCAGGCACGGCTTTTGATGAGGGACCAGCAGCTCGCGTGATTGCGCGGCACTGCGGGACAAAGCACACCGAAGTGCCGCTTGACGGCGGAGCGGTCGTGGAGCGCCTCAACGAAGCCGTCGCCGCGCTAGACCAGCCCACGATGGATGCAGTAAACACCTATTTTGTGTCGTGGGCAGCGAGGAAAGTCGGGCTGAAAGTAGCGCTCTCTGGTCTGGGAGGCGATGAGCTTTTTGCCGGATACCGAACGTTTGCCGACACTCCTCGAATGGCGAGACTGATTCGCACGGCCTGGTTTGTGCCTGCTTTCGCAAGGGGATTGACAAAGCTGCTTGTTGCTATGCTCGCCGGAAACGGCGGTTCACCGGATGCGGGGCGCAAAGCACTTGCCGCCTGGGTTTCTCCCGACGCTCTCCCGCATCCGTATTTCTTCACTCGCACGCTTTTTCCGCCAGGAAAACTGGAACAAATTATCGAGCCGCGATTCCGGCCCAGTACGATCGGACCGGACGGCGTAACACTCGAGCCGACCTGGCTCGGATGGCAGCAAAGCGCCGCCGACGAAGCGCGGAAGCTGCAGCCAGTGGCCGGAGTCTCCTGGCTGGAGATGCGCAGTTACATGGCGAGCACGCTGCTGCGGGACACGGATTCCGTGAGCATGTCGCAGTCACTCGAAGTGCGCGTGCCGCTGCTGGACACCCCGCTGACGGAATTTGTGAGCGCCCTGCCGGACCCCGTGCGTCAGCAACCGGGAATGCAGAAAGCCTTGCTTGTGGAAGCGATTCGAGATTTGTTGCCGAGAGAAATTCTCGGACAGAAAAAGCGCACGTTTACGCTGCCGTGGGGAGAATGGCTGCGGGGGCCGCTGAAAAAAAAGCTGGAGGCTAGCTTCGCGAGTCCCGCGCCTTCGCTTGCGCCAGTGCTGCGGCCAGGCGGAGTCGAAAGCGTTTGGAGCGATTTCCTCGCGGGGAAAACCTCTTGGTCCCGCCCGTGGTCGCTTTATGTGCTGAACGAATGGTGCCGAAAATTCTTTTAAGGGATGGGGGATAACTAGGGATTCGCTGTTGCCTGACGTGTGCTCGGCGTGAACGGAAAATGGCTCGTACCGAGAATAAAAAGCCCAAGAGCTACCGGGACTTGCGCGTATGGCCGAAACCTATAAACCCGCAAGCAGGCTTGCTCAACAAGCGCTTTTTGGTTTGCGGGCCCAAAGGCAGCGCGCGCCGTGTCTGTTCGAGCGAACACTGCTGAGGCGTTTGACCGCTGGCATCGCAAGGAATACATGCATCATTTGCGGATCGCCGTTGGTTCTGTTGCGGAGCTTGAAACTCATTTCTTCATTGCCGCCCGCCTCGAGTACGTTCAAGAACCGGATATGAAATCTGCTCTTCAACAAACGGGCCAAATCGGCCGGATGCTAACTACACTGATCCAAAGAATCTCCGCTTCTTAATTCCTTGTTCCCTAACCCCTTGTCCCGAATCCCCGTCCCCGTGAGGTAAACTGACTCATCACGCCATGAACATTTTAGGGATCAATGCGTACCACGGCAACGCTTCCGCGGCGGTGGTGTGTGACGGCAAGCTGATCGCAGCCGTGGAAGAGGAACGATTCAACCGCGTCAAGTACGCTGCCGGATTTCCCGCGCAAGCGATACGCTATTGCTTGAAAGCGGCCCGTCTGACGCTCAACGAAATTGACCACGTCGGGGTGCCGCGAAATCCTTACGCGCGACTGGCAACCAAGCTTTTTTACGCGCTGCGCATGCCTTCGTTCGCGCGCGAACGCGCCAAAGTCCTTGTGAAATTCCAAGGAATTCGTGAATCGCTGGCGCAGGCGTTCGATGCCGATCCCAAGAAAATCCGCGCGAAGTTTCATCGCATCGAGCACCACCAGGCGCATCTTGCCAGCAGCTTTTATTGCTCACCTTTCGACTGCGCGGCGCTGCTTTCCGCCGACGGTCTCGGCGACTTCGCAAGCACCATGTGGGGAACGGGCAGTGGCAGCCAAATGAAGATTGAAGGGGCCATCGCGTTTCCGCATTCCTTGGGCCTCTTTTACAGCGCCGTCACGCAATATCTGGGTTTCTTGAAATTCGGCGACGAATACAAAGTCATGGGGCTGGCGGCCTACGGGCAGCCGGAACAACTGGAACTATTTCGTGACATCCTGCGTTTCGAGAATGGTTCCAGTCGAAACGGGTTCCGGTTGGGGCTGGATTACTTTTCTCACCATCGCACGGGACCGGAGATGTCTTGGGCGGAAGCGGACAAGACGCCAACGCTGGGCAAATTGTTTTCCGAAGGGATGGAACGTCGGCTCGGTCCCGCGCGCTCTGCGGACCAGGCGTTGCAGCAGCGCCATCGCAACCTAGCGGCTTCTCTTCAGATGCGGCTGGAAGAAGTCTATCTTGGCATGCTGAAAAAACTTGCGGACCGGACAGGATTGAAAGCCGGTTGCCTGGCGGGGGGCGTTGCATATAACTGCGTGGCCAACGGGAAGATTTTTGATGCGACGCCCTTCGAGCGGGTCTACGTTCATCCGGCGGCAGGTGACGGCGGGCTCTCCGTCGGGGCCGCGTTCTTCGTGTGGCACCAGATTCTTGGCAAACCGCGGTCGTTTGTGATGGATCATGCCTACTGGGGCCCTGAGTATTCGCGGGAAGAAATTCTTCGGGCGGTCGAGTCGAGCGGCCTGGCACAAAATGGTTGTGCGATCGCCGAACTCAAGGAAGAAGAATTAGCGCTTCGCGCCGCGGCCATCATCGCCGATGGCAAAATCCTCGGCTGGTTTCAGGGAAGGGCGGAATGGGGCCCGCGCGCGCTGGGCAACCGCAGCATCGTAGCCGATCCGCGCCGCCCGGAAATCAAAGAGATTCTCAACCGACGCATCAAACATCGCGAAATCTTCCGGCCGTTCGCTCCTTCCATTCTCGCCGAAGCCACTTCAGAGTATTTTGAAAAATCCCATCCTTCGCCGTTCATGACTTTGGCGTATTCCGTTCGTCCGGAGAAGCGCGACAAAATTCCCGCACCCACGCACGTAGACGGGACGGGGCGCCTGCAAACCGTCTCGCGAGAGGCGAATCCTCGTTATCATGCTCTGATTTCCGCGTTTGGCGATCTCTCGGGTGTCCCGGTGGTCCTGAACACGTCCTTCAACGACAACGAGCCAATTGTCTGCCGCCCGGAAGAAGCCATTGGCTGCTTCGAGCGCACGCAAATGGACGCGCTAGTCTTGGGCGATCTGCTGATCACGCGTCAGTGAATCACAAAGGTCCTTGACTCATGCGCTGAACCGCGTACGTACCCGCTTGATGCGAAGCGGATACGAGCCGCCGCCGCCGCTGCTCGACCAGCGTCGGGGAAGCCTTACATGAGACCGTGCCGATTTCCACCAGCCAACAGAAACAGTTCGACATACGTGCGCAATACGACGCATCATAGACATTCTTGAATCCGCTGTGCGGCTGAAGACGATTGCGAATTCTTCTGCTCAATCTTTACTATCCACCGGACACCTCAGCCACCGCAAAAATGGCGCAGACCGTCGTGGATGCCATTTGCGTTCATCACCGCCTCACGGTGCTTTGCGGGCGCCCGTCCTACGATCCCATAGAGCGGCGCCCCTGGCGCGTCTATCAAACGGAGGAAGCAGGCCTCGTGCGAATCATCCGCGCCGGCTCGACGGCGTTTCCGCGATTCAACATGAAAAAGCGCTTGATGAATTACTTGAGCTACGTCTGGCTCGCCGTCCCTCGCGCCCTTTTTTTCGATTGTGATGCCGTGCTCGCCATGACCGACCCGCCATTCCAAGGAATCGTGGGAGCGTTCGTCGCGATGCTGAAGCGAAAACCCTACGTCTACAACATACGGGACCTGTATCCAGACATGGCCCTGGGCGGTGATATCGTTCGGCGCGGTTTGCTCGCTCGCCTGTGGGAAAGACTGCACCGCTGGGCTTTGCGCCGCGCCAAGTGCGTCATCGTTCTTGGTGAAGACATGCGCGCACGAATCATCGCCAAGGGAGTAGAACCTTCCCGGGTCGTGGTCATTCGCGATGGAGCGGAGCTTCCCCAAGCAACGGAGTCTCTGGCTACTCCGGATCCCGAAGTCGTCCGCGCGATTCGAGACGGTTTTTCATTTGTTCTGCTGCACGCCGGCAATCTCGGATTCTATGGCGCATGGAATACTTTGGTTACCGCGGCGCGTAAACTCGCAAACGACGGCGTGGGCCTGGTCTTCGTTGGCGGAGGCGCGTTGCGCGCGCAAGTGGAAATTGCCGCAGCGGGAGCCGAAAGCATCCGCTTCCTGGATTATTTTCCTTCGAACAAAATCGCTTCGGTTCTTGCGGCTGGGGATGCGCACATCGTCACAGTAAAGCGCGGGCTCGAAGGTATGGTGGTGCCAAGCAAAATGTACGGAATCCTCGCCGCCGGCAAACCGATTATCGCGGTGGCCCCAAGAGAAACGGACGTCGTGTCGCTTGGCGCGAAGCAAGGCTTTGCGGTGGCCGCCGACCCGGACAAACCAGCGGAGCTTGTCAAGGTGATTCGCGCCCTCATCGGTGACGTCAAAACACTGAGAGCCATGGGAGAAGCGGCACGCAACGCGGCCCCGGCTTATCACCGGGGCAACGAGCTTCAAAAATATCTGGAGGTTTTTGACCGCCTAAGGACGCGCTAAATGTCAAAGCGCAACGGGATGCCGCCGGAAACGCCTCCTTGGCGCATCCATCTACGCCGTTCACTCCACCTGGAGTCTTCCCCTCAGCATCGCAACAAATGAAGAAAAACCGTTCTTTCCGGCATTGCCGCGCAACAATAATCGCAGTATGGTGTTTGCGCTGCGTGGGGGCAGCCATTTGGGAGCCGGACCCAATCCCGGCAAGAATTACGGACGTCCGCTCGGAGCCAGCCTGAGCGGAATTTGTTTTCCGTATGAAATGGGGTTGCATGGCCGCAGGCCTGCTCGCTTTCTTTGTCGCCCTGTTTGCTTCCATGATGTTGGTCGTTCCGGTGCGTGCATTCGCCCTGCGCGTAGGCATGGTCGACCTGCCCGGCCCGCGAAAAGTGCATCACGCTCCGATTCCACTCCTCGGCGGCTTGCCTATGTATGCCGCCGTGGTGATTGCCGTCTTGCTAGCATTTCAGGGAGCGGCGCGAACCCAGATCGCAGGCATCCTGATCGGGGCCACCTTGGTGGCCGCCGTTGGCATTCTCGATGACCGCGGACTCCTTCATCATCAAGTAAAGCTATTCGTTGGCATGCCTGTGGCCGCAGGAATTCTGCTTTTCAGCGGAATTCGTGCTCAGGTTTTCAGCGTGCTATTGCGAGGTCCCAGCGGCGAACTCCTGGACGCTGCTCTGACCGTTGTTTGGGTGGTGGGTATCACTGCTTCCTTCAGCATTCTCGATCACATGGACGGGTTATGCGCCGGGGTTGCTGCCACGGCTTCGGTGTTCTTCGCGCTTCTCGCGTACCTGAACGAGCAGACGCTGGTCACCATCCTTGCGGCGGCGGTTCTAGGGGCAGCCACCGGATTCCTGCGTTGGAACTTCAAGCCCGCCAAAATTTTTATGGGCGATGGTGGGGCGATGTTTTTGGGTTTCCTGATGGCCACCTTGGGCCTCAAGCTGCGCACAGAAAATGCCTCGCATCTTTCTTCCTGGTTGGCGCCCGTATTGATTTTAGGAGCAGCCATTTTTGACACGACCCTGGTCACTATCTCTCGAGCGCGTCGCGGGTTGCTGCCTTTTGCAACTCCGGGCAAGGACCACGCTGCACACCGGCTTTCCAACCTCGGGCTCGGCCATCGCGGAGCCGTCATCACCCTGTATCTTCTGGGGGCGGTAGGAGGCTGCGCCGCCCTGTTCGTCAACTACCTCTCGACGCGGGGAGCCTTGGTTTTGGGAACCGTGATCCTAGGCATCATTCTGCTTGGCGTGGCCTTTTTAGAACGCGCGCCCTATGAACGCCAGGAACGTAACCCTTCTCCTCCTTCTTAATACTCTCGAGCCGCTCATCGGCAGGGCCTTCGATTGTGCCGAATTCGCGTCTTTCTTTGTCCTTACGGGACGTTTCTGTATACTTACAACGCTCCTCCGACCCAATTCCGTTTTAGAGTCCCGCGCGGGTCGGGCGGAAAGCAATCCAATCTTTGCCTTGGTCCTCTCGGCAACGAGGAGAGAGACCGCGTACCATTGGGAATCTACAGCACTGTGAAAGACACCAAAACCCAGCAGGGAAATGGCGGCTATTCACGAGAAGTAATTGTCGTCGGGGCTTCAGCAGCCGGACTCTTCACCGCCGCCAGCGTAACCCGCGGCGGGCGCCCCGTGCGCGTGTTGGAATCCAAACCGCAGCTCGAGCCTGCTTCGCGCACACTGATTGTCACCGATCATTTCCGCATCCAAATGGCCGCCGTAGCGAAAGAAAGCGTCATCAACGAAATCCGCCGATTTGAACTTTTCACCGATGGCCGCTACGCGCAAATTGCCCTCAAGAAGCCGGATCTGATTATCGAGCGTTCGCGGTTGATTAACGCCCTCGCGCAGGAAGCGCAGCAGGCAGGGACTTCCTTCTCCTTTGACACCCGTTTTCTCGGTGTCGGGCCAAACGAACGAGGCTTGCGCCTGCAAATCGAAAGCGCCGGCAAGCATGAAGAGTTGCACGCCGACAGCATCGTTGGCGCGGACGGTGCGGCGAGCCGCGTAGCGCGCGCTGCCGGCTGGCCGCCTGTCGAGACCGTCCCGCTCGTGCAAGCCATCGTGCGGCTCCCCAAGGATTGTCCGCCGGATACCACACGCGTCTGGTTCATTCCCGATGACACGCCCTACTTTTACTGGCTGATTCCCGAGTCCCCGGACCGCGCAGCTCTCGGCGTCATTGGAGAGCACGGACGCGACACGAAACGCTTCTTCGAGAATTTTCTCGAAAGGAAAAAGCTGGAACCTCTGGAATGGCAGGGCGCGCGCATTCCCGTTTATCGCCGATGGGTGCCGGTGCGCCGGCAAATTGGGAACGGAGAAGTTTTCCTGGTGGGGGACGCCGCAGCCCAGGTCAAGGTGTCGACCGTAGGCGGCATCGTCACTGGTTTCCGCGGAGCGCTCGGAGTGGCCCAGGCGTTGTTAAGAAGAGACGCCGACGGGGAACTGGCTGCGTTGCGCCGCGAATTAGGCACGCACTGGATGATCCGCCGCGCCCTGCATCATTTTCAGCAAAAGGACTACTCCCAATTGGTGGATTTGCTCGGTGTTTCCGCCCGCGAATCGCTGGGCGAGTTTCATCGCGACGAGTCCACTCGTCTGCTTTGGAACCTAGTCCGGCGTCAGCCACGGCTGCTGCTCTTGGGGCTGCGCGGTCTGCTCATGGGAACAAGGATTAGGGACTAGCGAAATGCCTCTGTGCACCTTGATTGTCTGTGGTTTTAGCTAGGGAAGGCAGCGAGCACTTTTTTCTTTCCCGTGCTTCGGTCACAATGGGATCTAGCGTCCAAAGCCCATGGGTTGTTGCCCGTTAGGCTCCAATCTAGGGAGGTTCTCTTTTTGCGTCTTTCTGTCATTGGCTGTGGATACGTAGGGCTGGTCACGGGTGCCTGTCTCGCGGAAGCGGGCCACGACGTCGTTTGCACGGATATTGATAAAGACCGCATTGCCAAGCTTCAGGCAGGCGGCGTCCCCATTTATGAAGAGCACCTCGATCAGACGCTTACCTCTGCCCGTAAGGCCGGACACATTTCTTATACCGCGGACGCCGGTGAAGCCATCCGCGCCGGCGAGGCCATCTTCATTTGCGTCGGCACTCCTCCGAAGGAATCCGGCGAAGCCGATCTCTCTGCCATCGATCACGTGGCGCGCCAAATCGCAGCGGAAGCGAAAACTCCGAAGCTGGTGATCGAGAAAAGCACGGTCCCGGCCCGCACCGGCCTCGAGCTTAGCCGCGCGCTCTCGGCGTATTCCAGAAACAGCAACATCAAATTCCGCGTGGCTTCCAATCCCGAATTCCTTCGCGAGGGAACCGCGGTCGGGGATTTCTTCCACCCCGACCGCATCGTCGTCGGAGTCGAGGACCCCTCATCCGCCGCCGAACTCCGCGAAATCTACCGTCCCATTCTGGATAAGGGTTTTCGCTGCCCTGTGCACAATGGAACCTGCCCTCCGAGCCAGAAACCCGAGTTCCTCGTCACCACCATCAGCAGCGCGGAGCTTATCAAGCACGCCTCCAACTCTTTTCTCGCCCTCAAAATCAGCTACGCCAACGTGATCGCTGATTTGTGCGAGAAGCTTGGAGCGAACGTTGAGGAAGTTACCCGCGCCATGGGCCTGGACCCGCGTATTGGAGGCCAATTCCTCAAAGCAGGGCTGGGCTACGGCGGCTTCTGCTTTCCCAAAGATGTCCAGGCCTTCATTCACCTGGCCGCCAAAGTCGGCGTCGATTTCGACATCTTGAAAGCCGCGGAGCGCGTCAACAAGCAACGCATCGAGCGTTTTTTCGAAAAGACTCACCAGGCGCTATGGGTGGTGAAAGGGAAGCGCATCGCGGTCTTGGGGCTAGCCTTCAAAGCCAATACGGACGACATTCGCTTTGCACCTGCTCTGGAAGTCGTCAAGGGCCTCCTCGAAGAAGGCGCCATCGTCCACGCCACGGACCCGGAGGCCATGTCGCGAACCCAGTCTTTGTTTCCCCAGCTTCACTATCACGAGGACCCCTACGAAGCTCTGCAAGATGCGGACGCCGCCCTCATTTGTACCGAGTGGGACTCCTTCCGGAAGCTGGATTGGCAGCGCGCGGGAAACTCCATGGCGCGCAAGCTGGTGATTGACGGAAGGAATCTGTACCCGCCGCAGGAAATGCGCAATATGGGCTTCGAGTACTACTCCTTCGGGAGAGACTAAGAAGCGGCTTCACTGTTTTTCTTAAAGTTTTCGCTGAAGTGGTCCAGAGTGCGCTTCAGACCTTCTTGCAATCCCACTTTTGGCTCCCACTTCAGGATGCGCTTTGCCTTGCTGATGTCCGGGCAGCGGCGCTTTGGGTCATCCTGCGGCAGGGGCTTGAAGACAATCGGCGGCGGATTGTTGAATTGTTTTCGGATACGTTCGGCAAAGTCGAGTACCGTAATTTCCTGCGGATTTCCGAGGTTTGTCGGCATATGTTCTTCGGACATCATCAGGCGATAAATGCCTTCGATTAGGTCGGACACATAACAAAAACTCCGCGTTTGTTTCCCGTCTCCATAAACCGTCAGCGGCATGCCGCTCAGCGCCTGAAAAACGAAATTCGGCAGCGCCCGGCCGTCATTCAATCGCATACGCGGCCCGTAGGTATTAAAAATTCGCACAATGCGCGTGTCCACGTGGTGATACCGGTGGTACGCCATGGTCATCGCTTCGGCGAACCGCTTCGCCTCGTCGTAAACGCCCCGCGGCCCGATGGGATTCACGTGTCCCCAGTACTCTTCGTTCTGCGGAGAGACTTCTGGGTCACCGTAACATTCGCTCGTGGAGGCCAGAAAGAACTTCGCGTTCTTAGCTTTCGCAAGGCCCAATGCGTTGTGGGTTCCAAGCGCGCCGACTTTCAACGTAGGAATGGGCATCTTCAGGTAATCCACCGGGCTTGCGGGCGATGCAAAATGCAGCACATAATCCAATGGGCCGGGCACATCCATGTAATTCGAAACATCTGCCCGCAGGATCCGGAACCGCGAATTCTTCATCAGATGGGCGACGTTGCTGTCTACTCCCGTTACCAGATTGTCCAGTGCCAGCACGTCCCAGCCTTCGGCGATCAGCCGGTCGCATAGATGCGATCCCAGGAATCCCGCACCTCCGGTCACAACCGCTCGCATGCATCCTCCTCACCAAGGCAAGCCGTCAGTTTACTCGTAGCCCCGCGAATTGACCACAACCTCGGCCCGCGATAGCATGCGCGAGTTTCCATGGCCACCTCCGCAAGCTCCGCCGCCGCTGGCGTCGCGCCCCGAAACCGGCGCAAATTCATTCTCGCTGCCATCGCCTGCATCTCCCTGGTACTGGCTCTGGTAGCTTTCTTCGGTGTTGGATCCTGGCTTGTGGTCGAGGACCCCCTAGGCAAGGCGCGCGCCATCGCCGTCCTCAGCGGAAGAATGCCCGTTCGCGCGCTCGAAGCCGCGAAGCTTTATCGCCAGGGCTATGCCCCGGAAGTGTGGCTCACTCACACCTCCGATCCCGGAGAATCCCTGAAAGCCATGGGCATTCCTTTTGAAGGAGAAGAAATTTACAGCGCCCGTGTTTTAATTCACGAAGGAGTCCCCGCCGGAGCCATTCGCGTGCTTGAGCCGCCCATTGTGAACACGGCCGATGAAGTTCGGGTGATTAGCAAGGCGCTCGAGCACGAGAAGGATCGTTTCGTTATTTTGGTGACCAGCAAGCCTCACACACGGCGCGTGCGGCTGCTCTGGCGAAAGCTCGCTCCCGGCGAATGCCGTGCCATCGTGCGAGCCGCGTCGGAAGATCCCTTTGCCCCGCGCCGCTGGTGGCGCAGCTCAAGCGACGCCCTCGACGTTGTCCGCGAAGTCCTGGGAATAATGAACGCCTGGGCGGGCCTGCCACTTACTCGTACACGCCGATAGGGGATCTCTCTTCAAATTCGGAATTCAGTCTCAAAAGAAAAAGAATCGCTTCCGTCTCGGAGGCGCCACCGGCTCTTCAACCTCAGGAACATGCGGCAAATCTCGTCCCTCAAACGCCGCCCCCGGATTCTCAACAAACAACCCGCGCGCCTTCCTTTCACCGAACTGATCCGCCACTACGTCATAAGCAGTCTGCAGCCGCAGCGGCCGGCTTCGATTGTTGTGCGCATCGCTCGCCACGAAATGCACCAACCCTTCGCCAATCCATTGGAGCGCAATCTGCTGCGCCGTCGGCCCAAATGCTCCCGTAAGCGCGTTTCCCGTCACCTGAACAAAACACCCGCGCCGGACCCATTCTCTCAGCCGCTCAGGATGTGTCCGCAGAATCACGTTGCGTTCGGGGTGCGTCACGATCAGGCGCAGCCCGGAGAGCTGCATTTCGTGCAACGTCCGGTCCATGGCCAGCGGAATCGAAATTTCGTTGAATTCCACCAGCAAACAATCGTGCTGATTGATGCAGTACTCCCTCGGCTGTTTGCGCAACAGCGCCAGATTCTCTGGATTCACATGAAAGTCGCAGCCCGTGGCAAATTGGATCCGGTTGCCGACGCGCGCTTGCAGTTCGTCGCGCAGCCGCCGGACCTGTGTGAAATCAAACCAGAACCTGTCGTTTGAATGCGGCGTGGCCACCACGTGCGTGATGCCATCCACGATCGCCGCCTCCGCCATCTCGAGCGATTCTTCCATCGTGTCGGGACCGTCGTCCAAGCCCGGCAGAACATGACAGTGCAAGTCAACCATTCGGGCCCGCCTTCATCGCCACCATGCGCTAAACGCCTGCCACGCGCCAAGCGCGAACAGAATCCCCGCAAAAACTTGCCGCATCCTCTTCGGCTCCAACTTTTCTGCCAGCCTTCCTCCCACGACGCCGCCCAAGAACACTCCAGGGATCAGCAACAATCCGGTTTTCCAGGAAACAAAGCCTTCCCGCGCATAAGCCAGCAGCGCAAGCACTCCCGTCGGCGGAATCAGCGCCACCAGACTCGTCCCTTGCGCCTTGTGCTGGCTGAATCCATAGAGCAAGCCAAGCAGAGGCACCAGCAGCACCCCGCCGCCAATCCCAAACATCCCCGAAGCAATTCCGCAAATGCACGCCACCAGGAAAATCCCCGCGTCCCGCCCCACGCTCTTACCCACGGGCGCCCTCTCCCTCGGCTGCAGCGGGCTTGCCTTCTAGCTGCGCCTTCCTCCAAAGCAAGATGGCCGAAAGCACCAAAAAGCAGCCAAACAGCCCTTTCAAGTGGCGCGAAGCCAGCGGCAGGGCCACAAGGCTTCCCCCATACGCGCCAAGAAGAATCCCCAGCGCGCACAGGATTCCCGCGCTCAAATCCACCTGGTCTTGCTTCCAATACTCTCGCAAAGCCCCAAGCCCGATGGGCGGCAGCAAAATAAAAAGGGACGTACCTTGCGCCATGTGCTGGTCCATTCCCAGCAAATACACCATCGCGGGCACGAGGACGACGCCTCCACCGATGCCCAACAGGCCCACCAGCACGCCCACACCGAGTCCCAGCAGGAGGATGATCAGGGTCATGTCCGTTTCGGCGCAGCGAGCTAAGCGTCAGGGAAAGAGCTGTGCGCCTTCTATCTTCGCCTGTCCCGAGGCCGGCAGCAACCTTCCACAGCGCAATTTCCAAGATAAGGTGAACACTCGGTTTTTTTGTTTTCTCCGAAACTGTTATATTTACGTGTCTTTGCCGCGTTGCGCCGATTCCTTTAGGCCGGTGTGGGTACTACCCTCAGGAAAGGCGAATCCCGGAGAATGTAATTCTTTGACTTCGACTTGCCGAAGTCGGACCACAGGAGTGCGACTCAACCCATGCCCATCGAACGAAAGCCGGAGTTCTTCAAAGGTGCCCAACTCAAGGTAGGAATCATCGGCTGCGGCTACGTCGGCCTGCCGCTGGGCCTGCGCTTTGCCGAAGCGGGCCACAAAGTCACTGGATTTGACACCGACC
>DATFRZ010000062.1:0-10759 GCA_035262885.1 Candidatus Acidiferrum sp. | reverse complement strand
CAATTCCGTCTTCTTGCCCGTGAAAGGCCATGTGTCGGCAAAGCGCTCTCCGCCATTATCACTGGTGAAGATGACGATTGTGTTCTCCGTGAGTCCGTTCGTCTCCAGCGCCTGCAACACGCGGCCAATTTGCCGGTCCATGGCTTCTATCATTTGCTGATAGGTTTTTTGCGATCCGCCATCGAGATGAAAAATGCCTTCGCTGCCCGGCTGCGCCAATCGCTTGGACTCAGCTTCATCACCGGGACCTTCCCACGGCCAATGTGGCGCGCTGAAATGAAGGCTGACCATAAATGGCTGCCGGGATTTCGCATAGGCGTTGATGACCTCGACTGCGCGATTCCCGAGCAAATCAGTTAAATAGCCGGCTTGGTGAACGGGAACATCGTCGTCCCAGAGATCTTCCCTGGCTCCATTTGAGTGCGAAAAGTAATCCACGGCGCCGCCACGAAAACCATAGAAATGATCGTAGCCACTTTTGAGAGGACCAAATTTTGGCAGAACACCAAGATGCCACTTGCCGATCAAGGTCGAGCTATACCCGGCTTTCTTCAACAACGACGGCAATGTCGGATGTTCCGGCGCAAGACCCACATCCGGATTTCCTGCCAGCGGTTCTTCCAGGCCTAATCGCAGCCGGTACTGATAGCGACCGGTAATCAATGCAGTGCGAGTTGCTGTGCATACTGCCGAGTTGGCGTACGCCTGAAGAAATCGCACTCCGCGAGCGGCTAAGTGATCGATCTTCGGCGTGCGAAAATCCGGGCGTCCGTAGCAGGAAACGTCGGCATAGCCCAGATCATCGGCGAGAATGAAAACGATATTCGGCTTCGCTGAGGGCTGTGCAGCTTTGAGATCGCCGCGAATGGCTGCAGCGATAATCCCGCTCGCTGCGCCGCGTAGCAGATCGCGTCGGGTGAGCAGCGTTGCACGCTTTCTTCTGATCTCCATCAAGTAGTCACATGATAAGACATTTGCAGGCGGGCGGGTCGTATGAGCAACTATAGATTCAGCTTGTCGGCATAAACCAGACGCAGTTGTTCTTCCCGCTCGCCGCCGGTCGGATATATCTCGAATTCTTCGATCAAAATGCGGAATGGCCGCGATCCTCTTGGCGCCGGCAAGGTGATCTGCGCGGTCCAGAGTGTATCCGCGCCCACAGTCGCGTCGGGTGTCATCCGCACTGTGTGAACCGGAATCCATGCCTTGTCGCCTCCACCGCCAAGCGGTTGCGTCTGCACAGTGGCCACCATAAACGCGGCGCCAGGCGCATCGAACGTAATACCTGTAACCGCCAGCAGCAGCGAGGTTGTATCAACCGGATCAAAAGTGATGCTCGCCGAACGTCCCGGAAGAAGCTGGATGAATTCGGCAAGAATGACGCGTGAGAGGTGCGCATCAGGAATCGAATCCGGCTGAAATCGCGTCAGCGCCAGACGCACAAAGGGGAAATACGCGTCGCCGGGATCTAGCTCGATGTCGCAGAACCACAACTGCCGCTTATCGTCGTAAGCGACTGTATGTCCGGCGACGCCGAAGGCTGGTGGATCAGGCAAGTTCGAAAGCTCATCCAATGTGAGACCGTCACGGAATGCAACTGCATTACGGAAATGTTCGGGAAGCGGCGTCGCTTCAGAAGGCAACGAACCTGAATCCCAGATTGGGTCGGCGCCCCACTGTGTAACGTAGCTGCGAAACAGATCGGGTACCTCAAAGGCCCTGAAATCCGGATGTTGTGGCGGTGGGCATTGCCACAGCACGGCTCCAAGGAGTTCGCCCTCGCCCGATGAAAACCAGGGTCGCCCGAGATACACGCGCAGGCACCCCCCCGAACGTTTGCTGAAATTCCACGAGCCTTCCGTCTCCGCCTCCCACCCAAATGCCGGCAGAACGTAGAGCACATTCGGTGCTGGGGGACGGGCAGAGCTGGGAATCGAAGCAGTCACCGGAACGGATTTACGCGTGATGTTGTCGAGGTTAGAAGTCAGCGCGTCGGGAAAGAATTCACGGAAACGTGTTGTTGCCACCGCAGTGTAGGTCACGTTGCGATGTTTCGTGTCATGGAACTCATGTTGGCCCACGACCGTTGCAACGTTGCGGCGCTTCGGGTCATGGAACTCATTTTGGCCCGCGACCCTCACAATCGTATCGGTTGTTTGTAGCGCAGTACTAAAGGCCGCATCCGAATGTCCGTGGAGGATTACTGGCTGCGGATTGGGCGAAAGATCATCCACGGGCTCCTCCCAATCCGCTTTGAAATCGACGCGGATCGTGCTCTTTCCGCTGATGGGAAACTCATCGGTAAGGATAGCGGTGGTCTGTCCCGGGTTCCGTTGTACCGTCAGATCGCGAAACTGAGGCTCAATCAAAGGCTGCTGTACCGCGTGCACGAGAGTGAGAGTGCGTGGCGGAGTCAGCATCCAGTGGCCGCCATCGAGTGAAAGCTGGCGGAGCTGGTCAAAGTTTGAAGGCGCACTTTCGACAATCCAGGACCAGATCTTCATGGTGCGAAGCATATGCGCGGGGGCTGGGAGGTCATCGTCCGTGAGAAAACAGCTCAGCGCCACCTGCACAACCTCCGCTTTCGGCAGATGCACTGTCAGCACGCGGTCAGTGGCATTCTCAACGAAAGTTGGCGCCGCGGAGCCCTCATCCAGTGCTAACCGAAACGGTCTTATGCTCGGCCATGTGCCCGTGAAAGGAACTTTCCATACCGATCCCGCTGGCGTTCCCGGCAAGGTGCGGAAGGCTGCGCCGGGTGCGAAGGGGTCAGGAAGATAAGGCAATTCAACCTGCGCCTCCGGGTGCGGCTCAGGTCGTTCCGGATGGGCAGGATCCTGATTGAAAGATCCGTCCTTGGCGACCAGCATATCGTAAACCGCTGGATCAGGTGGCCCCGCAGGAGTATCGAGCATGCCGTGCGTTTCCGCCATATTTTGCGAAGTCTTGGGCGGTGCAATATGACGTTCCGAAATTGCAGCGATGTGTTTATCGAAATTACTGCGCACGACAACGGTGTTGACTGATTCGCCCGGTGTAGTGTTGGGATCGAGCTTTTTGCGAAGAACCACGGCGGGCGCTATTACTGGCTCGAACCGCAGATATGGGGCCGGTTGCGGCGGCAGGTTGTAGATATCGTCAAGCACAGCGTCATTCGGGATGCTGTTGCCTGCGAGATCAACGGCTCGCGCGCGGAACTGATACAACGCGCCGAATCGAAGCCGCGGGAGCGTTCCTTTCGTGACTGTAAAAGAAGTTTCGAGTTTGAAATCGGTGTTCGCCGGATTCGTAACCGGCTGCGGTTTGAAACGCTTATTCGGATCGGGATCGTCGGGGCCGATTGTCTTTCCAGGCCGCGGTGCGCACAAGCTCCAGCCCGCCCAGCGGAACAGGGACTCGGGAAGCCGCAGGTCAGTGGACGAGCCATCTGCGGATTGCGAAGTGGCGACTGTAGTGAAGCCTTCGTCCGAAAATTTGCGCACCAAGGGCCTGTTCAGGAAATTGTAAGTGCCGTCGCGGAAGCACAGCGAATGCCACTGCCCGCTTAGTGACGTCCATACGTCGATGCGATAGCCACGCGTGACCTCATCCGCATGCAGAACGAAGTCATTGCTTTGGGGATCCGCAGTAATCTTGCCGTTGTTGAATTTAGCCTGGTCGAATGTGCTCACCAGCCGCAGCGCTCGGCCCGAGCGGGCGGCGGAGAAGCCAGCCGAGCGCAACGACGGCAAACCATAACTCTCGGGCGAATCAATCGAAGTCTGCGCGTCCCCGAACGCGATTCGCTCAAGGTTAAAAGCGAAATCGAGCAGTTTATTGGCCGCCCCATCCAGGTCCACTTCGACCACGGCGTAGTCATCGGGTCCGGTAGGCAGCACCATTCCGTTACCGATATCTCCTTGCGGCCCGGTGGCTGGAAAGAACGTTTTCGCACCTGCATCAAGCCGATAAGCCGTCCACGGCGTCATTGGCGGCGGTCCCGGCAGGTTCGGGGTGACGCGCACATTCGACGCGGGCAGGACCCCGTTCAGTGGAACTTCAAGATCGATCGCCAGGCCCAGCGCCCGCATCAATTTCTGATACTGACCCATTCCCGCCACGGCTCTATGGAAATCGAAGGGCTCGGGTTTTTGCGGCGGTAACAGCTGGCGATGCCCTTGTGCGTCGAGCACTTGTTTCGAAAGAAACTGGTGCATCACCCGCACTTGGTAGAAATCGAGTAGAGGATTCGGCTGGCCCGGCCGAACTGCCCGATCTTTGTCCAGAATCTCGTTGAGCTCCCTGTCGAGACCATCTTGGACCTGCTGGTTTCCGATAGCAATCTGGTCGATATGGCCCGGACCACGTTTCCCCTCAACGTCGAAGCCCAATTCGCTCAGCGTTGGTTTGTGATCGGCGGCCGCGACGGCAAAGGCCCTGTACTGCTCTTCGACGAAGGCGAGGACATTTCTCGTCGGGTACGAGCGGACGAAGAACGGCGATTTGTCTTCAAAGCCAAAAGACTGAACGGGCGAATTCGGACCGAAGAGTGCCTTCCATGCGGCGGAATCCAGACCGGGAAAGCCAGGCTCGGTGAATGGTTGCACCGTAAACGCCGGTCCACTTTGAAATTCCACTTTGAACCGGAGTTTGGAAACGGTGGTGGGCCAGTCAAGAAAGTCCGGAAATTCCGCGAGCGTCCCTGATGCGGAGTTGGTGATGAGGCGCGGCGATACAAGAACTGAAATCTTCAAACGATCTCCGGCGGCATTCAGACCGTTGGGAAGAGCCGTCCACATGATGTTTTGAGTGCTCATGACTTTTTCCTAATACATGATCATGCGGCGAACGCCTCGCAGTAGTTCGTCCACACTTCCTTAGAATCGATCAAGTCTTTGAACGAAATCTTCGGATCGCCAAATTCGCGGCGCAACGACGCATGCACAGACGCGCTGAAAAAGAGCACATGCACTTCAATCGTGACCGTAGCTTCGCCGGCGATCTTGCAGGGCGGGCCGAAGAAATAAGTGAAACCGAGATAGAATTCCACCGAAGCGCTGATGAGTCCCAGAACATCAAGCGTTCCGCCTGCACGCAGATAACCCGTAAGCTGCGACGCCTTGGTGGCGAAGTCGAGCTTCAAGTACACGCCAGCCATAATGTGCACGTTGCCGCTGGCCACCACTACGTCGATCGAGACATTCGCGCCGATTTCGATCGATGCTTCCAGCATCTCAACGCCATCCGGCCCGAGTTCGATGGCAAAGAATCCGCCGCCACCCAGGAGCGAGACCGTGACCAGAAACGGATGCTCGCGCTCGCTGAAGTTGAAGCGGAATCGCAACGGATTTGGCGGCAAAAACGGCAGCGTGAGATGCGCACCGAGGCTGATGTTCTCGATGCTGAACACGCCTACTCCGATGGAGGGGATCGCCAGCGTGTATCCAATCGTGACGCCGTCCGGGCCCACATCCAGGCTCGGCGGGTCGACGAAGCCGTTGTTCGGGATGCATTTCCGCAGCTCGTTGAGGAAGCTCAGGTCACCCTCGAACTGCAGCGGGTCAGGATCGTCTGGAAGATCGGCGAACACATTCAGCTTTTTCCCGGCGGGCGCATCGAAGGTGATCGAATTGAAAGTGATCTGGATCACGCTCGCAAGCTCGAGAACAAAGTTCGACAGAACGCCTGTGACTGAGGTCTGGGGAGTACCTCCGTTGAGCGGTGTGATAATTTTCACGTCGAGTGTAAAGTGCGGCTTGGCGTTGACGAACGTCAGCTTGACCACTGGGTTGACCGGTGGGGTACTAAAATTCTGCACTTTCGGCTCGAAGTGAAGCTTGGTTGTGATCTGGGTCAGTGAGCGCTCGGTTAGCAGCGCAGGAACGGTGTTGTCGCCGAAAATGCCCTGAATAATTGATGCGAGCGGGATCACGCCGAAGAGCTTTGCTCCGGGGTCGCCGAAGAAATTGGTAGGGGTGAAATTACCGCCACCGATATCGCCGATTGGTCCGCTCACAGTGCCGAAACGCCGTGAAAGGCCCGAGACCTGCATATTTGGCGTCGCTACACCGCCCGATTGCTGCCCGTTAAAGCCAACCGGCAGAGGCCCCCCCTGCTTTTGAACAAAGACTCCGCCGGGCCCGAAGTCGTTGTTCACATAGTCCGGAAAGAACTCGACGGTCATGGCACCCGTCCCGCCTGAAACTTGCTGAATAGCGGGGACGTTGACGTCTGCCTTGTCCATTTTGGGGAAGAAAGGCGGATCGCCCGGCCTGACGTTCGCACTTATTGTCATCGTCGAGGTCTGGAGAGTTGTATCACCCTTCTTGACGCTCTGTGCAAAGGCAATGTTCTGCCCGGCCATATCTCGAGTCGTTTCGCCGGACGAATTCCATTGGCTCTTAGCGTTAGAAGCATCGCCACCCAACTCCATGAAGAAAAGCGGCGTCGTTAAATCCGCCGTCTGGCCATCAGCATCCTCGGCCACCAGATGGAACTGAAACAACTCGCCGTTCACGGTGGGAAAGAAAGCATAGTGCCCGTTAACCACGGTCGGAGGATCCAGAGGTGGTGTGACCAGCGTGGTAATGCGCAGCTTCCGGAAGGGAAAAGCGCGCTGATCGGCCGCCGCGAGGAAGCCATAATCCTTCACTGGCTCGCGCACTATCAGGAAGAAGCTCTGCCGCAGATATCCAGTGGTTGTTCCGTCCGGTGCCTCCTGCAGCTTACGTTCAGTCACCTTAACCAGTGATGCCCGGTGCCCGGGGAAGCAGAGATTTCCCGCATATACCACGCGAACATAGTTGTCTCGCGCCATGGCAGCCTTGTGCCGCCACTGCTCGACGCTGAACTGCGGCACGGCGGGCGCAAGCACGTCGACTGGCCTGACGCGCCGGAAATGCCCTGCTGCTAACAGTGGCTGGACGGGCCCCGCATGTAACGCTGGCGGGAGACCCCCAGCAGGTTTACCTTGATTGACACTCCGTGGATCGAAATCTCCAAGCACATCCATCCACGCGCCGAGCGCGGTCAGAAATAGTTTGTCGGCACCGATTGTCGGAGGATGGTAGCCGGGAATGGAAAAGTCAGAGGACAACCGCACAATCTGGTCGCGATCGTTAGCATCAAGCGGCATCCGGAATGGAACTGGTGGTTCTTGATGATGCGGCAGGTCGCCGGGAGAGTAATCCGGTGACCACACGGCACGAATTTTTCGCGGCAAACTCTCATCGGCAATGAACTCACCATTTGTCTTCCGGCGAACCGCGAGACGCGTGTGCCACAACTCGGTCTTGCCATCAAAGGTGACGGGTGTTGGTGAATGCGCCCACGCGCCTGTAAGGTTTGGCGAAAGAAACAGTCGCCATGGGGCTTCAATGGCTGTTTCGAATGTCTGCGGTTCGCGGATGGGCTGCGGCAGGTCCTGCGCCACCGGAACTACGCTCTGCTGGAAATTTACCCAGTTGAGCAATTGGTCAGTCGAGTAGTCAATTTGCGTAACGCCCGCGGATAACTGGAAAGCAAGCCGGCTCGGCCCAGCGGCGAATTTATCGACCGGGGGAGCCGTCAGCGGGTCCGGCGGCGGGGGTGGATCGAATCCCGGGGGGCGTATGTATCCCGGCGGCGGAGTGAAAGCTTCAAAAAATGCTCGCTCTGAAATGTTCTGTGGCGCATTGAATCGGACCACAAGATACGAGGCCTGGTTTCGGTCTTTGACCACAAGACGTGGCGGCGCGCCGCCTCCACCCTCAAGCGCCAGATTGAAAAAAAGAAAATCGAGCGAGAGTAAATCGTCCGGGCGCAACAGGGAAACGGCGAAATCGGGCAGCGACAATTGTGGCTGGCCCGGACCAGGTGAACCCGCAATCACGCCCCAGCCCGGCGCGGCGCCTGGCGCGGTGACAAACGGCAATGTGGAGCCGCTGGTAACTGAGAGCGGGCGAGCCGCGATAGTGCTATCCGCTAGAGGGGCTGCGGCCACCAGGAGCGCAGGCGCACAACGCACGGAGGTAACTACGCCCTTTAACGTAGCGGCTTCAAATCCCGGGATCCCGATCGCATCACCCACAAGCAGTGCGAACCCAGCCACCGAGAACCACACTGGCGGTCCAAAACGGGATAGAAGCGTTGTCTCATCTCCCAGAGAATGGTCCGGAGTCGGATCGAATGCGATTGCATACGTGGGCAGGGAAAGCGCAAGGGCGAATGGCGCCCCGTTGAGATCGGTCAGCGGTCCCTTCAGTTTCAGCGAAAGCGCGTCCGTGCGAGAGGACGATGCCGCGAGAACGCGAGCTACGTCCGTTGCTGCGCTCTCGCCGGCTTCAATATCGATCTGGCGGAACAGACCATCGGAAGCTGCAAGCGTGCCAATGCCTACGTCCATTACAGCGGGCTTCAGTTGCCACGTATTAGTCCCGGCCGTCAAGCTCAGGTGCGTCCGCTTGGATTTTGGGTGGGCACTAAGACTTGGGTCGCCTGGAAAGAGGAGACGGAGAGAAAAAGTATGGCTAAGGATATCGGGCCCGAGGCCCGAAATTGTAGCCAAAGTCGGACCAGTGCCGGCGATCTGGAATTGCCAATTGGGGAAGAAGCGAGCTTCGGCCTGTCCAGCAAGCGCCAGCTTTGACGTGGCTCCGAGTGGGCAGACATCCGTGCCGAACGCAACTGCTGACTGAGCCAGCGCCTGGCCCGCCAACCATCGCTCGAGACTAGTGTGAGCATCGAATCCGCCCAAAACAAATTTGAGCTCCATCGGTGTGCCGAAAACGGTGTGCGGACTCAGTAAGCACGTAAAGTCGGCCGGCAATTCAGTTCCAGGGAAGCGCGCGCTCTTCAGTTGGATCTTGACTGCATGGGGAAAAGCGCCGCTCACTGTGAGCACAGGCGAACCCGCGAAGCGCCGGACATCGATGATCCAGCGCACCACGCCATTCAGGCGAAACACAATAATCCCCGGAGCCTGGACGATCGTGACCGTGCCCGGCGGCAAAATCGGGGGAAATGCGATTATCGGAGACGCGATTTTGGAAGCAAGAGCGGATAGAGCGCTCGGGAGTGTGGTGCTATTGAGAACTTTCAGTGCCATGACGATCACCGAATCATTGAGGCGGAACGATGAACGATCGGCCTTTCAAGAGCCTTCGACGGCTCCTCCCATATAGGTAGGAACGCAGTCGGAGGCTTTTCCCCTAAATAATTGTTGCCAGCGTTGTCGGTGCCCGGACTAACAGCTTGCGGCAAGAACTGCTGTGTTAGGCAACGCTATTCGAGCCGACATTCCGCTTTCTAGGAAAGCACTATGTTACGCCTGACGCCTTTCGCCAGCGCCGCTTTTCTCCGGAAATTCTTCCTGCGCAGTGCTGCCTCGGGGAGTCTTCGCGCCATACGCTTGGTCCGTACGCGGTGCTGAAAGCAACATATAATCGTTTAATAGCGATGAATCGAAGAGTCCAGATTGTTATTTCTTCCGGACGTAGCGCCGGGCCGAGAGGCTTGCCTCCCCACCTGAGTTTTTGGCAGCGTTTCAAGCTACTGATCACTGGACTTACCATTGCAGTGATCGCAGTTGTGATTCTGGTTCTGGCCCTCGTTCTTGGTTCGATTCTCGCTGCCGTGCTTTGGATTGTCCTGGTCGCCGTGGTCGTGTTTCTGGTTCTTAGGGCAACGCTAAGACGAACCCGCTCGCGATTGTCCTAAGCCGGCCGTTTTCCCCAACCAACTGATTGGGACTTGCGAGTTGCAATCACCCAGAACTTGCCTGCCTGCTTTTCACTGGCAATACATTTTGAGATGTTCCCTGCAGATCCGGTCCCATCTCTGTAACTCACGGTAATCGTGGAACCAGCAGCAGGCTTGAGTCCGCGCGTGTCGTCGCCGAATTGCAAGCTGTCACCTTCGCGATTTAGGACATACACCCTGTCGTTAGGACCGGCTTCGGAAAAGCTGGAAACACGACTCCATGTACTACCGTCTACTGTCACTTTTATTGTTGCCCCGGATTTTTTCACGGCTGCCTCTCGTTTCTAAACTAAAGGCGTGTAGATTCTAAATCTTCGTTGCAAGCTCTCAGGTAGAGCATCCGGCAGACTCAAAATCGCGCTGTGTTACACTATTCTTTTCAATCACATAGCACACAACACGCAATGCTCCTTTCCAGAGAATATGTCGGGTATCTTGCCCGGCAGGTAACCCAAAAACTAGTGGCTGGCGACTTCATTGAGACCACGGACCTGGGCGCCGTGACCGAAGCTATGAATAACGCCCTCATGGAAGAACTCCAGCTTGAAGACCGAATCAACGACGAAGTTCGTCTCATCCTGGAACAATATCAGGACGAGATGCGGCGCGCCGGAGCGAGCTACCAGGAGATGTTCAAGAAAGTGAAAGGCGAACTGGTGCGCAAATACAAGGCGGTGCTGTGAGGCTCTCTCGCGACAAAGTCAACAAGCTTGCCCACACGGTGGCGGACGCATTGGCGGAAATGCCTAAGGTGGAATTTCTGGAAGATCGCAACACCATTCGTATGGAAGCGCGCCGGTTGCTGGAAGAATTGTTAAAAGAAGAAGAGAAAATTGACGCTGCTGCCCGCCAGAAGATTGAAAATCAACGGCGTACGATTCTTGAAGGCACCCAGGAATGGGACATTCTCTACCGGAAATACTACAACGAAGAAGTCAAGAAATTAGGAATCTAGGGCTAAGAGAGTCTTGCGTTCGCTCTAGCGGACTTGGCGGCGCTCTTGGGGTGTCATCTGCGCCCACAACTGACTTAGATTTTTTGC
>DATFRZ010000061.1:0-11070 GCA_035262885.1 Candidatus Acidiferrum sp. | reverse complement strand
AAGCGGGCGTCTTGAAGTTTTGAAAGGGTTCTCAGCCGGATCGCCTAACAAGTGGTCCGCAACCCTGGCGAAAGCCAGGGAGGGAGGAAACAACCTTGTATCGCAGCAGCCCCTATGATCGCGCCAGTCTGATTGCTGATTACGATTCGATCCGCATCTCTCTGGCGAGTCCGGAAAAAATTCGTTCGTGGTCACACGGCGAAGTCACCAAGCCCGAGACCATCAACTACCGCACCTTCAAGCCCGAGCGTGACGGTCTTTTCTGCGCCAAAATTTTCGGTCCCGTCACCGACTGGGAATGCTTGTGCGGCAAGTACAAGCGTATGAAGCACCGCGGCGTCATTTGCGATAAGTGCGGCGTCGAAGTCACCCTGTCCAAAGTCCGCCGCGAGCGCCTTGGCCACATCGAGCTGGCTTCACCCTGCTCGCACGTCTGGTTCTTCAAGGGACTGCCCAGCCGCATCGGATATTTGCTCGATATCTCCATGCGCGATCTCGAGCGCATTCTCTATTTCGAAGCGTTCGTCGTCGTCGACCCGAACGAAGTCGCTATCCTCAAGGAACGCCAGGTCCTTCAGGAAGAGGAATATCGCAAGCTCGTGCAGGAATATCCCGGCCAGTTCGTCGCCAAGATGGGCGCGGAAGCCATCAAGGAACTTCTCCGCCGCGTTGACGTGGATAAGCTTGCCGACGAGCTTCGCGAAAAAATGAAGGTGGATCCTTCGCTCCAGAAGCGTATTAAGTACGCCAAGCGCCTCAAGGTGCTCGAAGCGTTCCGCAAGTCCGGCAACAAGCCCGAGTGGATGATTCTCGACGTCATCCCCGTACTTCCGCCGGAGTTGCGCCCGCTCGTCCCTCTGGACGGCGGCCGCTTCGCCACTTCCGATTTGAACGATCTCTATCGCCGCGTCATCAACCGCAACAACCGGTTGAAGAAGCTCATGGAACTTCGCGCTCCGGACGTCATCGTCCGCAACGAAAAGCGCATGCTCCAGGAAGCCGTGGATGCTTTGTTTGACAACGGCCGCCGCGGCCGCGTTCTTCGTGGAACCAACAACCGCCCGCTCAAGTCCTTGTCGGACACGCTCAAAGGCAAGCAGGGCCGTTTCCGCCAGAACCTCCTCGGCAAGCGCGTGGACTACTCCGGCCGCTCCGTCATCGTCGTCGGCCCGGAGCTTCGCCTCAATCAATGCGGTTTGCCGAAGAAAATGGCCCTCGAGCTTTTCAAGCCGTTCATCTATCACAAGCTCGAAGCCCTCGGCCACTGCACCACCATCAAGCAAGCCAAGGAAATGGTCGAGCAGCAGGAATCCGTCGTTTGGGACATTCTCGAAGACGTGATCCGCGAGCATCCGGTTCTCCTGAACCGCGCTCCTACGCTGCACCGCCTCGGCATTCAGGCGTTCGAACCGGTTCTCGTTGAAGGCAAGGCCATTCGGATTCACCCGCTCGTTTGCACCGCGTTCAACGCGGACTTTGACGGCGACCAAATGGCTGTGCACATTCCGCTTTCGCCGGAATCGCAGGTTGAAGCGTCCGTGCTCATGCTCAGCTCACGCAATATTCTTTCTCCCGCGCACGGTCTGCCTCTGGCTGTTCCATCGCAGGACATGGTTCTCGGTATCTATTACTTGACCAAGTCCAAGCCGGGTGCCAAGGGCGAAGGCCGCGTTTTCGGTTCTGCGGAAGACGTCATGCTCGCGCTCGAAGGTGGCGAAGTCGAACTGCTCACTCCGATCCGTCTCCGTTACACGGGCGAAGTGATCGACATGACCACCGCCTACGACAACCAGGACGTCACCCACACCGAGCCGGTGAAGATGGAGCGCCAGTTCATCCAGACCACGGTCGGCCGCGTCATTTTCAATTCGCACTTGCCGTCGCACATGCCGTTCATCAACGGCTTGCTAAAGAAGAAGGGCATTCAGCAGCTCGTGTACTACGCCTATCTTCGCTACGGCCTAGAAGGCACCGTCGCGTTGCTCGATCGCCTCAAGGCGCTTGGCTTCACTTACGCCACGCGTTCCGGCATCTCTATCGGCATCGACGACATGGTCATCCCAGGCGACAAGGTAAAGCTCGTCGAAAACGCGGAAAAGGAAGCCGTCAAAGTGCAGCAGCAATATCTCGACGGCGCCATTACCCACGGCGAGCGCTACAACAAGATCATTTCCATCTGGGGCGACGTAACAGAACGTGTCGCGGACGGAATGTTCAAAGCGCTTGAGACTCACGACAAGGAAGGCGTCATCAACCCCGTCTATGTCATGGCGGACTCCGGCGCCCGCGGTTCGAAGCAGCAGATTCGCCAGCTTTCCGGCATGCGCGGTTTGATGGCCAAGCCATCCGGCGAAGTAATGGAAACTCCGATTACATCGAACTTTCGCGAAGGCCTCACTGTGTTGGAGTACTTCATTTCCACACACGGCGCTCGTAAGGGTCTAGCCGACACAGCTCTTAAGACTGCGGACTCGGGTTACTTGACTCGCCGTCTCGTGGACGTGGCGCAGGACGTCATCATCAACGAGCTCGATTGCGGCACCTCCGAAGGTATTTACGTCGAGCCGATCATCGAAGCTGGCGTCGAAGTCGAACCACTTCGCGACCGCATCGTTGGCCGGGTTTCGCTCGACAAGATCAAGGATTTCGAAGGCCACGTGATTGTCGAAGTCAATCAGGAAATCACGGAAGAACTCGCCAACGCAGTGCAGGCCGCGGGTATCGAACGCGTCCGCATTCGTTCCGTGCTCACTTGCGAATCCCGGCGCGGTGTTTGCGCGCTCTGCTACGGGCGCAACCTTGCTTCGGGCCGCATGGTCGAGCTCGGCGAAGCCGTCGGCGTCATCGCTGCGCAGTCCATCGGCGAACCCGGCACGCAGCTCACCATGCGCACGTTCCACATCGGCGGTACCGCCACCCGCGTCTCCGAGCGCTCCACGCTCGAAGCGCGCAACAATGGCATCGTCAAGTTTGTGGATCTGAAATTCGTCGAAGGCCGCGGCGGAACTTCCATCGCTATGAACCGTTCCGGCCTCATCGCCATCGTGGACGAAAAGGGCCGCGAAAAAGAGCGCTATCACGTTGTGTATGGCGCGCGTCTCCGAGTTTCCGACGGCGACACCGTTAACCATGGCCAGATCCTTGCCGAATGGGATCCGTTCACGTTCTCGATTCTTACGGAAACCGGCGGCTCGGTTCGTTTCGAAGATCTGCGTCCCGGCCTTACCATCGAAGAGCAGGTGGACGAAGTCACCGGCCTTTCGCAGGACGTCGTTACTCTGCCTCCGGGCGATGAAAAGCATCAGCCGGCCATCTTAATTCGCGACAGCTCGGGCAAAACGAAAAAGAAGTACCTCATGCCCTCGCGCGCGCACTTGATGGTCAAGGATGGCGACGACGTTCAACCCGGTGACATTCTGGCGAAAATCCCGCGCGAAACCACCAAGACCAAGGACATCACCGGCGGTCTCCCGCGCGTCGTTGAGCTGTTCGAAACGCGCAAGCCCAAGGATCCTGCCGTCATCAGTGAAATTGACGGCATTGTTCGCTACGGCGAAATCGCCAAGGGTCTCCGCAAAATCTACGTCGAAAGCGAAGACGGAAAGACAACCAAGGAATACTCAATTCCGCGCGGCGTCCACATCAACGTTCAGGAAGGCGAACACGTCAAGGCCGGCGAAGCTTTGATTGACGGTCCGTCCAACCTGCACGACTTGCTGGCCGTCCTCGGCGAGAAGTTCACGCAGGCCTATCTCGTCAACGCCATTCAGGAGGTCTACCGCCTCCAGGGCGTCAACATCAACGACAAGCACATCGAAACAATCGTTCGCCAGATGATGCGTTGGGTCAAAGTCGAGGACGTTGGCGACACCAACTTCCTTCTCGAGGAACAGGTGGACAAGTTCCGCTTCCGCGAGGAAAACGAGCGAGTGCTCGATGAAGGCAGCCGCCCGGCAACTGGCCGTCCGCTCCTCCTTGGCATCACCAAGGCCTCGCTCTCGACCGATTCGTTCATCTCCGCCGCCAGCTTCCAGGAGACGACTCGCGTCCTCACCGAAGCTGCCGTCGCGGGCAAGGTGGACTACCTCCGCGGCCTCAAGGAAAACGTCATCATGGGCCGGCTCATCCCGGCCGGCACTGGCCTCGAGCACTACCGCAACATTCAGTTGCTGACGGAAGTGCCCGTTCCCGCTCCGGTCGAGGAAATTCCGGAAGCCGCCGAACTCACCGCCGAAGAAGCTGCTGCGCTGGACTTCCTCGGCAAGGACGGCGACACCGAAGCCGACGCTGCCGCCGAATAGTTCGGCCCACATTTTTAGCCAAACCTCAAACGGCGTTCCGATCAAAGTCGGAACGCCGTTTTTCTTTTCCTTTCGACTTTCATCTTGTCCTCTCTCTGTGCTCTCTGTGTGCCTTCCTCCGTGCCCTCTGTGTTAAATTCTTTCTTTCAATCCGCCCCGGAGGAATCCCATGTTTACCGCCACCGCCAATCTAATGCTCCCCAGCACCGTCACCGGCTCGTTCCCCCGCCCGCGCTGGTTTGATGTGAGCATGTTCGGCCGTCCGCTCGATACCTGCATGCTCGATGTCCATTTCCGCGAAAAATTTCAGGATGCTCTCTCCGTCGTCATCAGCGATCAGGAGCGCGCCGGTCTAGACGTACTCTGCCACGGCGATTTTCACGTTGACGAAGATCTTGCCGGCCGCGCCTGGCATCACTATCCGCTTCAGCGTTGGGCAGGATTCGAAGGCGACCATCTCCAGCCCGAAGAAACCACTGCCCCCTGGCTGCACTATCCTCCCGGAACGCTTCTAAACGAAATTTACACTGGCTGGCGCTGGCCTCACGTCGTGGACAAAATCGAACACCGGCCGCTCGACTACGCAAAAATCTGGCGCCTCGCCCAGGCCAAAACGCGCAAAACCGTAAAGTTCGGCACATGCTGTTCGCAAGTCATGGCGCTTTTTCTCGACATTCACACTCCAAAATATAAGGACAAGCGCCAGGTCATTTGGGACATGGCTGAAGCCATGAACAAGGAACTCCTAGCCCTGCGCGAAGCCGGCTGCCGCTGCATTCAGATCGAAGAGCCTACTTTTCACTTCATGGCCAACACGTTCGGCAAGGATCATGAAAACGTAAAATTCATGATTGACGCCTTCAATCGCGAAGTGCATGGCCTCGACGATGTCGAACTCTGGATTCACACCTGCTGGGGCAATCCCAATATGCAGCGCGTCATGGAGGACACCAGCTACGCCAACTCCATCGAAATTTATTTGGAACGCTGCCGCGGCGATGTCTGGACGCTAGAAATGAAAGACCGCAATCAAAAGGATTTGGAGCTTTTCGAACCGTTCAAGCACAGCCTCAAAAAGAAAATCGCCATCGGCGCCGTCAGCCACCGCTCTCTGCAGGCGGATCGCCCCGAAGACGTCGCCGGCGAAATTCGCAAAGCGCTGAAATTCATTCCCGCCGAAAAACTCATCGTCTCGAGCGACTGCGGCTTTGGCCGCCAGGGCTGCAATCGCGAAATCGCCTTCTACAAGGCCAGCGCCATCGCACAAGGCTGCAACATCGTCCGCCGCGAACTCGGCCTGCAAACGGCTTACATCCCCGCTGCCGATCCTATTTTGCAAATCGACGTCGTCCCCGGCCGTGACACCGCCGTCGCCCGCACTGCCGGGCAGAACTGAAACCGAGCCCTATTCACTTAGTCGGCAGTCGTTGCTTGTGCTGTTTTTTCTGGTGCGATGTTGTGATTCATCCGGAACAAATTCGCGGGGTCATATTTTGCTTTTAATTTTGCCAGCCGGTCGTAATTCACCCCATATGCCGCCCGCGCGCTTTCGTCCCCCTCGTCCGATACATAGTTTCCGTACGAACTCTCAATCAAGCATGGCTTCATCGCGCTCCAGAAATCTCTTGTCCAGCGTACATTTTTCTCGGTATTTTCCGTTCCTTCCCAGTTCGACCAGATCATGAAGTTAAATGGATTCGTACGATGGGGAAACGCGGTGTCGTGGACGCCGGCGCGTGTCACCGCACCATGCCAGTGTTCAATTCCAGGCGCGAAAGTGTGGGGAGAATGGCAAGTCGCCAGAAACTCTGAAATTACGTCCGCCGCGTTGTCGTTGAGAGTCTTCAAAAAGTTTGATTTCACGTATGTCAGTCTGCCCGGGGGAAACCACGGATCGAACATGCTCTGCAGCTGCACGTACGGCATCGGCTGGAAGATGTCGAGAAGCGGCTTGCCGAGCGCCCGCAATGGCTTCAACACGTCTTCTCCCTTTTTCAAGTCGCCGTTGTAGGCACCCGCAATCGCAAAAATCCGGCCGAGTTCCGGAAACGTAAGAGATGCGCATTGAATCACGAGTTCGTCGGGGATGGTCTGTGCCCATTCCCGGAAGAAACGAAGCGCTTCTTTCGTGAAAGACAAGGGATAAAGTACCGCTCCTGCGAGCACCGTGCGGACTTCATGAAGTTGGTACTCAAGCGAGGTCACAATCCCGAGGTTGCCGCCGCTTCCTCGCAATCCCCAGAACAAATCCTGATTTTCGGTGGCACTGGCGGTTAGCAGCCGCCCATCCGCAGTCACCACATCCAGACCAGTCAGATTGTCGAGCGCCAGTCCGTACTTCCCGTGCAGGTGTCCCCAGCCTGCGCCGAGCGTCAAGCCGGAAATGCCTGTCTTCGAAATCGTGCCCAAAGTTGTCGCGAGGCCGAATGCCTGTGTCTCGCGATCGAACTCACCAAGAGTGAGTCCCGCTTCCGCGCGCACCATTTTCCTTTTAGGATCAACTCGTATTCCTTTCATCGCCGAAAGGTCAATCATCAATCCGCTGTCGCACACGGACTTTCCAGCCACGCTGTGTCCACCACCGCGTACCGACACCAACGCATCTTGCTCCTGCGCAAACTGCACGCAAGCGATCACATCGCCAGCACCACTGCATCGCACAATCAGCGCAGGCCGCCGGTCAATCATCGCGTTCGGAATCGCTCGCGTTGCGTCGTATCCCGGCTCTCCCGGGCAGTACGATTGTCCTCTTAATGTCGTTCTGAATTTCTGGATGGCTGGGTCAGACACCATAGCACCCTCCGGTGGCTGAGCTCGTGACCCGGAACGGCCAGTCAGGTTGCCGCATTCTAGCCCATGTTCGATTGAAGAATCTAAAGAAAATCGGCCACGCTGAGACCTAAACCCTCGTTGGCCAGGTAAGTTGTCCGCCGCGACCCAGGGCGAGATTCGCAATTTGGCCGGCACGCGCCGCAGCCACGCCCGTTTCTACCGGCGCGTTAGGTTCTTTTCTGCTCTTCACGCAATCGAAGAAATTCTGCATGTGGTCGAGCGTCCCATCCTGAAAACTGTCAGCCCGCACCACCGGATTTGTCTTATTCGCGGCACCTTCGTGATAAACGCTGAATCCGCTCCGGTTGATCTTCAGAGTTGCTTCAGTGCCGCGGAATTCCAGCCCGCCATCGTCGATCGACGACGCCATCATCCCTTCGTATACGACGTCGAACCCCGGATAGCGTAGCGCCGCCTGAACCGTGTCCGGACATTCCCATTGCTCGAAGACATATTTGTCGCCCAGCATCTGCACGCTCCGAGGTTCGTCAGCTTTCATTGCCCAATGGACCACATCAATCCAGTGCGTGAACAGATCGGTCATCGCGCCGCCGCCAAAGTTCCAGAACCAGCGCCAGCGGTGGAATTTCTCTTCACTGAACGCCTGATCTGGCGCGCCGCCCAGCCATCGTTTCCAATCCAGCGCCTGCGGATCTACAGGCTTTGTGATTTTCCACGCATGATAGTTTTGCCACCAGTACGTCCTGACCTGCGGCACGCGCCCCAAGCTCCCTCCTTGAATCAGGTCCACGGCGTCCCGGAAGTGACTCCAGCTCCGTTGCTGCATGCCGCATTGAAGAATTCGTTTGTTGGAGCGCACTGCACGTACAAGAGCCGCTCCTTCTTCCAGTGTGTGAGTAACTGGTTTTTCCAAGTAGACATCTTTGCCGGCAACAATGGCATCTGCCGCCATCCGCACATGCCAATGGTCCGGCGATGCAATAAACACCGCATCAATGTTTTGGTCCAGAACCGCGCGATAATCCCCGTGCGTCGTCGTGCTGCCCCCGTTCGGCCGCTGTTTCACAGCATCCATACGCGGCCCATAGACGTCGCTCACCGCCGCAATCTGGTAATTGCCGGCCTTATCTGCGGCGTTCAGAAGGTCATTCATGCGTCCTCCGGCGCCGATGACTCCGATGCGCAGCGCATCGTTGGCGCCAAGAATTCGCGTTGAAGCAAGGGCAGTAAGCCCGCTGGCAATAATAAAACTGCGTCGAGTTGGTGGGTTTTGCATGCGGCATATCTTAGCCGCCCGTAGTCAGCGAGGAAAGCGGCTCGCCCGTGCCCATCTATGCAGGTACATTTCGGGCACCCTCTTCTCACCTTTCCTGTGGGCCTTGCTCTTGCCTTTCTTACAATTAGTTGAGATACAAGGTCAGCCGGCGTTGCTCTTGCCGCGTCGATCTTTGCTATATGCAAGGAAAACCCAAAACAGGTCCAGTCAAACAAGGCGAGTCGACGACGCCTACTCAGAATCGCGTCAATCTCTCTTCTCGCCTCGAATACTTTGAAAAGCGCCAGACCGAACTTTTTGCGCTGATTTTTTTCGTTCTTCTTCTGCTCGCAGCATTCGTCGCATGGAATTCCTGGCACGAGATACGAAGTTTTTTCTACCGGCTCGAAGCCGCTCCTATTGGCCTCATTCTCCTCGTGCTGCTGCTCGGTTGGTACGTCTGGAGACGCACCCGCGAAATCTCCGAACTTCGCGGTTTAATTCGCGGCGTCGAGCAGCGTGATAAAAGCCCCGAAGCGGATAAGCAACTCGAACAGCTCTTCTCCATGATTAGCCGTTCGCAGCAGGGCTACCGCGACCTGATCGATTCCTTCGACGACATTTTGATCGCGCTCTCGCTCGAGGGAGAAATTCGCGCCGCCAATAGCCGCTTCCGCGAACTCACCGGTCTCTCCTTCCAGCAGATCATCGGAAAAAAACTCGCGGAATTTCTCGATGAGCAAGGTGGCCAAGGAGCTGCCGACGCGCAAGCCGGCCTGCCGCGCTTTCTCGAGCGCCGCAACTGGTCCGGCGTCGTTCAGGTCCGCCTCAAGAACCGCAACGCTGTTTTTTACTTTGATTGTGTCGCCCATGCCATGGTTCGCGACGATGCCGTGCACGGCATCACGGTCATCGCGCGCGACGTCACCGCGCTTCGCCGCAACGAGGCCCGCTTCACCGAACTCTTCGAAACGTTGCAGGAAGGCATCTACATCGTCACGCCTGACGACCGAATCGTGGATGTGAATCCGGCGCTCGTACGCATTCTTGGCTATGAGTCCAAAGAAGAATTGCTCTCACACAAAGTCTCCGAAATTTTCTCCGACGAAACGCTTCGCACCAGCGTGCGCGCCGAAGTTGATCGCCAGCCCATCGTCGAGGGCCGCGAAATTGTTCTGATTCGCAAAGACGGCAAACCCATCATCTGCCTCAACACCGCCGCAGCGGTGCGCGATGCCACCGGTAAAATCGTTCGCTACCAAGGCGCGCTCATGGACGTTACTGCGCGCCGCGAAATCGAGCGCCGCCTGCATAAGCAGCAGGAATTTGCACGCCGCCTCGTGGACAGTTTCCCCGACGTGATTTTCGTGCTCGACACCGGGGGCCGCTACACCTTTGTCAGCCCGCGCGTGAAAGACGTTCTCGGAATGGACTCGGAAGAGACCATGACGAAAAGCTTCGGGGAATGCGTCCATCCCGACGACCAGGCCGAACTGAAATCGGTTTACGCCGAAATAGTCTCCGGAGAAAAAACCTTCGATTCGTTTGAACTGCGCATACGGCACAAAGGCGGCGACTGGCGCGTCTTGCGCGCCCACTTCAGCCCGCTCTCTGCCGAATGCGGCGGAATCGAAGGGGTCGTCATTTCCGCGCGCGACGTCACCGAATTGAAGCGCCTCAGCGAGCAATTGATCCAATCGGAAAAGCTCGCTGCCATCGGGCAGATGCTCGCGGGTGTGGCGCACGAGCTGAACAATCCGCTGACCGCGATTCTCGGCGTCACGGAACTCGTTCGCGAGCGCGAGGGTCTCGACGAAGCGATGAAGCGCCAACTCGATTTGACGCACCGGCAGGCGCGGCGCGCGGCGCGCATCGTGCAAAATCTTCTGGAATTTTCGCGCCCGACCGCCACCCAGAAAAAACCGATCGACATCAACAACATCATCGAGCGCACGCTGCAGCTTCACGAACATTCACTGCGTCGGAATTCCATCGAAGTCAGCTTTCAGCCGCAGGAGAATTTGCCCAATGTCGTCGGCGACGCCAGCCAGTTGATTCAGGTTTTTCTGAATCTGGTCATCAACGCCGAACAAGCGATTCGCGAAATTCGCGATTCTGGCCGGATTCAGATTCGCGCCGCCAGCGTTCTCAACAAAGTCATGATTACGATCCAGGACGACGGCGGCGGCATCGCCCCGGATGCGGTCGCCAAAATTTTCGATCCTTTTTACACGACGAAACGTCCCGGCGGAGGCACGGGCCTCGGCCTCAGTATCTGCGTGACGATTCTGCGCGAACACGGCGGAACGATTGAAGCGCAATCGCTACCCGCTGGCGGCAGCGCGTTCACGGTGACTCTACCCTCTGCTGCGCAGGACCAGCCTAAGCCCGCGCCCGTAGTGCGTGAGATCACGGACGTAACTCCTCCAAAGCAGAAACCTCCCGTGCCGACTGCGGTGAAGGGCAGGAGCATTCTGGTACTCGATGACGAAGAGAGCATTCGGTCGCTGCTCGAAGAAGGCCTCGGCAGCCACGGGTTGCGCGTAGTCTGTGCGGCTTCAGCCGAAGAAGCTGCGAAACTCTCCGCCGCGGAAAATTTCGATGCGTTGCTTTGCGATTTGAATCTGGGCGCAGCGAGCGGACTCTCAGGTCACGAAGCCGCGGCGCAGGTGATTGCCGCTTCCGGCGCCAGCAAACCGCTAATTATTTTCATGACCGGAG
>DATFRZ010000060.1:0-54064 GCA_035262885.1 Candidatus Acidiferrum sp. | reverse complement strand
CGCGCGGCAGCGCGCCCGTTCGCTGGCCGAACGCATCCGCCACCAAGGATAACCCGGCCCGCGGGTCGCCTCTCTTCCCTTGAAGCGCAAACCTCAATCACGAACCTGCTACCAAGCCTACCTTTCGGCTACCTACATTTCCCCGCCCAGAAAGTTCACGCGGCTTGTCAGCCCGAGGCATCCTGCATAGACTTTTACGACCGTCCGATGAGCTTCAGCGTGCCAGTGTCATGAGGGAAGAAGGATTTCAACCCGGCGGTGACCGTTTCCCGCCGACGCGACGGTCTGTGATCGAAGCCGTGGGCAGCATTGACGCGGAAGAGCGGGAACGTGCGCTCGAATCGCTTTGCGCGGCGTACTGGCGGCCCATCTACAAATACATCCGCTTGCGTTGGAACCGCCCTGCCGAGGAAGCGCAGGACCTGACGCAGGGCTTTTTTGTCGAAGTGCTCGAACGCGAGCTTCTTGGAAAGTTCGACGCGACGAAAGGCCGTCTGCGGACTTATCTGCGCGTTTGCGTGGACAGTTTTGTTTCGAACGAGGACAAAGCCGGTCGGCGGCAAAAGCGCGGCGGAAATATAGCGCACGTGGCTTTGGACTTTGCGGCCGCTGAGGAGGAACTGGGCGGAGCGGTGATGGATCCCGCGGCCATCCCTTCCCAAGAATCGCTCGAGGAATTCTTTGAGAAGGAGTGGCTGCGCAGCTTGTTCAGCCTGGCCGTGGAAGAGTTGCGGGACCTCTGCAGTACCCGCGGACGCGAACGAACCTTCCGCCTGTTCGAAGCCTACGACCTCGAAGGCCACGACAAAATCTCCTACGAGCAATTGGCAAAGGAGTATGCCATTGCGGCGACCGATGTGACGAACGCGTTGGCATGGGCCCGCCGCGAATTCCGAAGAATCGCGCTCGAGCGCTTGCGCGAACTTTGCGGCAGCGAGGAAGAATTCCAAAGGGAAGCTCGCGCCACATTCGGCCGGAATCCCCGATGAAATTCCTTCCCGACAAGGCCGTGGAACGCTTGCGCGAAGCGGCGGAAATCCCCGACCTGGCCGGCACGCGCTATCGTTTGCTGGAGCGCGTGGCCCGCGGCGGCATGGGCGTGGTGTACGCCGCCGAAGACGAAAAACTGCGGCGCCGCGTCGCCCTCAAAGTTCTGGACGCGCCCAGTGAAGACGGCGATCTGGCAAACCGCTTGATCCGTGAAGCGCTGGTGCTCGCTCGGCTCGAACATCCCGGCATCGTGCCCGTTCACGATGTGGGAACGCTGAATGACGGTCGCGTCTTCTATACGATGAAGTTTGTCCAGGGCCAGCGACTCGACCAATACATTGACACGGTCCCGTCCGTCACCGAGCGCCTCCGGCTTTTTCTTCGCGTCTGCGACGCTGTGGCGTTCGCCCACGCCCGCGGTGTCCTGCATCGCGACCTGAAACCCGCCAACATCATGGTTGGCTCATTTGGAGAAGTTCTGGTCATGGACTGGGGCCTGGCAAAATTGTTGCGGGACGAAGCGCGGCCACGGTCGCAAGCCAGCGATCCCGACGCCACAATTTTTGAAAAGCCAGCTCAATCGGGAGATTCGAACGTCAGCATCCCGCCTTTCTCAAGTGCAACCGGTCATGGCACCGTCATGGGCACTCCCGGCTACATGTCGCCCGAGCAGGCGCGTGGGGACGTGGAGCGCCTAGACGCGCGCAGCGATATTTTCTCCCTTGGAGCGCTACTGCGATTCCTGCTTGGCTGTGATTCGAATGTCGCCGCCGGCGCGACAGGCAAGCCACGCCTTAGTAAGGCACTGGAGGCCATCTGTTCGAAAGCTGCCGCACCCACCCCCGCCGACCGTTACCCAACCGTCACAGAGTTGGGCCAGGATGTCTCGCGCTATCTTGATGGCTTAGCAGTGGCCGCCCATCGCGAGAGTCCTTTCGAGAAGCTGGCGCGCTTCTACCGCCGGTACCGCTTCTTCATCCTGCTCATCGCCGCGTACCTGTTGATGCGCGTGCTGATTCTGTTTTTTATGCACCGGTAGGCTTAAAGGATTTCTAGGAAGCGTTGTATAGGACTGTTAGAAAAATCATCACGACGGAGGAACCATGAATAAAATCTTGCTGGGTCTGCTGCTGGGAACCGTTTTGGGCGCGATCGATGGGGCGACCGCCTGGTTTACGCCGGAGGTGCGCCCAGAAATGGCGACGATCATTATCGGTTCCACGTTCAAGGGCGTGGTCGCCGGAATCCTGATCGGCTTTTTCTCGCGCAAGGTGAAATCTCTGCCGCTCGGCATTCTCTTTGGTCTCGTGGTTGGCGCTCTACTGGCTCTTGCCATTGCCCTCATGCCCGACGCGATAACGGGCAAACACTACTACAAAGAAATCATCATCCCTGGCAGCCTCGTCGGCTTGATTGTCGGCTACGCGACGCAAAAGTTTGGCGCGGCTCCCGCGCCGGCAGGCGTGAGTCAGTAATTCCAGACCGGACTCGAAACGGCGAACGCTATGGCTCTCTCGAAAGCAATGCTCGGGCTGGTTACTGGCGGATCGCTCGGCCTGCTTGACGGCTTGAGCGGATTCCTCGAGCCATCGCTCGCCCCGGTGATGACCAGCGTGATTGCCTTTTCCATGCTGAAGGGTCTTCTCTCCGGCTTGGCCATTGGCTTCTTTTCGCAGCGCGTTCGTTCCATGCCGCTTGGCCTGTTTGCGGGGATGGTCATCGCCGCAGTTCTGAGCCTCTTGGTGGCTCTGAAAGCGGGAATGGGCCTGTTCTGGGACATTATGCTGCCGGGAATGCTGCTGGGAGTGATTGTGGGATTCGCGACGCAGAAGTTTGGAAGGAGAGTGGAAGCCTCTGCATCACGATAAACAGGTAAGAAACGTGGAGGAGAAAAACATGAAAACGTTGCTGAAAGCATTTGGCCTGTTGATTCTCGGAATTGCCATCACCTCACTTCGAACGACGGCCGCACCCGGTGCTGGCGCCGAGGCGTTCGAAAAACTGAAGTCTCTGATCGGCCACTGGGAAACAGACAAAACGAACATGAATAAGGCAACGCTGGACCTGGAATTGACTTCCGGTGGCACGACCATCCTGGAAAAACTCCACATGGTGGAGAACGGCAAACCCGCGGAAATGACCACGGTCTACTATCTCGACGGAGGCCAGGTGAAGCTGACTCACTATTGCACGGCCGGCAACCAGCCGACGATGCGCGGAACGTATTCGCCCGAAACAAGAACCATCACCTTCGATTTTGTGGGCGCCACCAACTTGAAGAGCGAGAATGACGGACACATGCACCACGCCACGTACACCTTCGTTGACAACGACCATTTCAAGACGACGTGGACATTCCGCAAAGACCAGAAAGATGCATTCACGGAAGATGTGACCTACGTTCGCGCGAAATAGCCTCTTCCAAGCGAATCCCGTGCCACGTTTTGAAGGGCAGGCTTCAGGCCTGCCCTTTGTCTCTGTGACCCATGTAGAATCGCGTGCATCGAAAGACTGTTGACCGTTCCAAGGACAACAGGGTTATGCCCATGGGATTCGCGGGATTTGCCCATCAAAAATACCTGAACCTCGAAACCTTCAAAAAGAGCGGCGAAGGCGTGAAGACGCCTGTGTGGTTCGCGGCGGACCCGTCCGCGAAGCTCGATTCGGGCGACGCTAAACTATACGTCTACTCGATCGGTGTTTCGGGAAAGGTGAAGCGCATTCGAAACAATTCCAACGTAAAAATTGCGCCCTGCGACATGCGTGGCAAACTGAAAGGCGACTGGATCTCAGCACGAGCGGAGATTCTCACGGGGCCCGAAGCGCAACACGGCATGCAATTGTTGAACAAAAAATATCTTCCCTGGAAGCAACTGCTCGATTTCTTCGCGATGTTTCGCAAGCGCGAGCGCACCGTCTTTGGCATTCGTCCGGCCTAGCGAACTCGAGACTAGCCACCATAGTCACCTGCGGTCAGGATCGTCAACCGCAGCCAAAAATGCCTATTTCTCGGGGAGACGATTCAACACGAACTCGGACACCCGCGATGCCGCCGGAGGATCGAGGTTGGCGAGCACGGCCACAACATAGCCGGCCCCAGGGCAAATCTTCAGATCGCCATTCATGCCAGGAGCGCCGCCGCCGTGGCCAAAGCAGCGAATTCCGCTGATCGTCTCGTCGCCGAATCCATAGGCATACTTTCCCCCACCGGGGGTGTTCACTTTGCCGGTGGTGAGCAGCTCCGTATGCTCAGCATCCAGCAGTTTGTGGCTCGGCAAAGCCATGGCGAAACGAAAGAGATCCTCTACCGTCGAATAACCGCCTCCGGCCGAGGTGCCGCGATAGGGCAACGTGTCTGTATTCGGTCGCCAGGCTTCCGGGGCAGCAGAGCTTCCGTTGGCGCTCGGCTCACGAAAGCGCGTATAGCCCACGGATCGGCCCGCCACCACCTGGTCTTCTGCAAGCGAAGCCGTTAAGGTCATTCCGGCGGGTTTATAGATATGTTCGGCAACGTAGTCATAGTAATTCTGCCCGCTCACCTTCTCGACCAGCACGCCCAAGAGCAAAAATCCGTAATTGCTGTAAGCCCACCTGCTACCCGGCTCGAACTCCACGCCGCGCTGGCCGTAGAGCTTCACGTAATCCTGCAGCGTGCGCAGCTCCAACCGGTGTTTGTCGAATTCGGGGCCGAAGAAGTCCCCGGTGCCCCCGGTGTGTGTCAGCAATTGATGGATGGTAACTTTCGAAGCCAGCTCCTTGTTCGGGTAGTCCGTGAGGTATTTGCCGAGCGGATCGCTGAGTTTGATCTTGCCCGACTGCACGAGCTGAAGAACCGACACGGCCGTAAACATCTTGTTCATCGAGCCGATGCGAAATTGCGTGTCGAGCCGGTTAGGAATTTTGTTTTCGCGGTCGGCCAAGCCATACGCGGCTTTGAACACCGGCTTGCCGTCTTTGGCGACAAGCACCGCGCCGGCAAAGCTGTCTGCCGCGACGCGCCTGTCCAGTGCGGCGCGGAGGGCCGCAAGCGCCGCGTCCTGACTCAGACGCGGCAGGGCGAACTCTGCGGGAATGGGAATCTGCCTTAGATCCAGGTTTTTGATTTGGTGCGGCTCCGCCGCCTCCACCTCCAGAGAGAAGCGAGCAAACGTATCCGAGTTGCGCTCTTTGACGATGCCCGTAAACTTCGTGGCCGCGGATTCTTCCGCTTTCTTGAACTCGAAGCCTCCGGTCATCCGGCGAAATCCTAGTTCACCGTCGATGTCCGCGACGCGTGACGGATTATTCTTTTGAAGAAACTCAAGAAGCTTGGCGCGGTCGCCGGAATTAAACGCCTCGAGCCACGCTGCAAACTGGTGGGCGGCAGGAGTATCAGGAAATTGCGATTGCGGGACCGCACCCAGAAGGGATGCCGCGAAAAGTGTGAAGGCCAATAGCCTGAGTTTCATCGGACCTCTCCCACTGGTCAGACGAACAGATTCGGCCCAGCTGATAGGCTACGCAAGCGCCGAGAAAACCGCCAGCCGAATTAGAAATGAATTCTACCGCGCAGAGGCCATGTGCGTCGGCGGGGCCAGGGAGGCGAGAGACTGCAAGTAAGGCGCGCGGGCGACGCCGCGCTCCGTGAAGATGGCGGTAATGTAGCGCGCCGGCGTCACATCGAAGGCAGGGTGCGCCGCATGCACGTCCGGTGCAATGCGTACCCCCTGCAGATGCGTCACTTCCATCGCCGAACGCTCTTCAATCGGAATGTGGTCGCCATCCGGGATGGATAGATCGAAAGTCGAAACCGGCGCCGCGATATAAAATGGCACACTGTTTTCCTTGGCCAAAACGGCAATTTGATACGTGCCGATTTTATTGGCCGTGTCTCCATTCGCCGCAATGCGGTCCGCGCCCGTTACGATGGCACCCACTTTTCCCGTTTTCAAAAAGTGCCCGACCATGTTGTCCGTGATGAGCGTCAGCGGGATGCCACCCTTGTGCAATTCCCAAGCGGTCAGGCGCGCTCCCTGAAGATACGGCCGTGTTTCCGGCACAAGAACGTGAAGTTTCCTGCCTTGTTCGAACGCCACGCGAATCACGCCGAGCGCGGTGCCAATCCCGGCCGTCGCCAAGGCGCCGGCATTGCACTGCGTCATTACCTGCCCTTCGCGCGGCATGAATGCGGCCCCGAATCGCCCGATGGCTTCATCACTCGCCGTCTTTTCCAGATGAACTTGTTTCGCCTCCTCGACCATCCCTTGTTTGATTCTTGCAATCTCCGAAGTCTGTGAAGTAAGTTCGGCGAACCGCCGCTTCATGCGCTCAAGCGCCCAAAACAGATCGACGGCTGTAGGCCGCGTTCTCGCAAGGACGTCGCAAATCTCTCCGAATTCCCCGCGAAGTTCATCCACCGATTCCGCGGAAGAGTGCAGCACTCCCAGCGCCGCTCCCATCGCCGCGGCAACTCCAATAGCGGGCGCACCGCGAATCACCATCTCAAGAATCGCCTTGGCCACCTCGTGGTAGTTGGTGTAAGTGTAGGCGATCTCCTCGGCCGGAAGCCGTCGCTGGTCCAGCATCACCACGCCGCGCTCGGTCCATTTGATGGGTTGCGCTACATACATACCTTTGGTGGCCTCACAAAAACCAACTTCGCACTGTCTCGAGGGATAGTCCATTGTAACGGGAGAGTCTTCAGAAAGACGAATCCCTCAGCGATGCGGCGGCAGGTACGTGAATCCCTTTGTGCCGATAATGGTAAGGACTGCGAGCATGGAGTTATAGCCCAAGTGAAGAAGAAAGCTCGCGAAAACCGTGCCCGTCCAGGCCCGCGCAAACGTGAAAATAACGCCCACAATGATCAGCAAGCTGACCAGGCTCCAGGTCCAGCCAAGCTGTGGCGCGTGCATCAAGCCAAAGAGCACTCCCGTGGTCACGATGCTCGTCACCACCCCAGTGCGAAGGGCGCGGGCCGAATCCATGCCCCGTTGTTGCGCGATGCCTGAAACGATGCGCGCAAACACCGGGTAGAGATAACCACGAAAAATCGTCTCTTCCACCAAAGGAGCGACGAGCACCGCCATGGTCATCAGCAGCATCGTTCCGCTCGAGCTCTTGAACATTTCCTGGATCGGCAGGTGCTCGGTGTCCTTTACCCTCGAACTCGCAATAATGACAAAAAGCGACAGGCCCGAGCCTGAAAGGAAATACATCCACGGCTTGCCCTTGCCCTCAAGATGATCGCCCTTCAGCTTCCGCCAACCCAGTGATTGCCAGAAAGGCAAGTTGCGAAGCACCGAAAGCGTGACGTACAGAAAAAGAATGATGAGCGCAAACCACAGGATATTCGTGCCCACGATGAGCCCTGGATCGGATTCAAAAAGCCTCCGGATCTGTCTCTCGGTCAGATGGCGGTCCGCGGTGTAATAGGCTACGACGCCGATCCCAATCACAATTTGACTGATAAAGGCGTACGTGAGGAACAGCAGCAGATGCGGCCACGACCACGAAATACGCAAGTCCTCAGGCAAATTGGAACTTGGAGCGTGCGCAGCTTCAGGGTGCACGGCCACATAGGAGATGGGATCACCGCCAAGTGGCAGATCGGATGTGACCGGTGCGGATTCCGAAGTCTTCTGAGCTGCCGCCGATGTTTCTGTTGAATCGCCAGGGTCCCGAGGTGGATCCGGCGGATTTTCTTCAAATAGGCTCATCGATTTCCCAATCACGTTTTCATGTCAGCGCTTCTTCGGCCATCCCGACGCCAAAGCCGCGGCGACCAGCGGCAACATCAATTCGTGATGGCCGGTAATCGCGAAGCCACGCGATCTCGGTCCTTTGTGATTGCGGCCGGATGCGGTGGGACGCTTCACTACATTCTGCAACGGGCGATAGTGCTGAATAAAGTCGAAGTTGGCCGTGGTGATCGGACAAAGCGGTACGCCCAGATTCCGCACCACGGAAACGGCCTTCAAGAAAACCTCTGGAAGCAGAACTGCCGATCCCCAATTCAAGTAAACGCCGCTGGGGTGCATTTGCTGGGTCAGCGCGCAGAACAAACGAAAATCGCGATGCGTGGCGTAGCCCAGGGCCGCGCCTTCCGCCGCTGGATGCATGTGCGAAATGTCTGTTCCGATGGCCAGATGCACCGTCACCGGGATCCGCCGCTTGTGCGCCGACGCAAGAACGCTGGACTCCGAGTGTTTGGCCTCGATGACTCCGCTGTTCAGAAATTGCCCGGCGGCCTCGCCGTAGCCAATGCGGATGCGCTGTGCCAGCTTAGCAATTTCGTTCAGATACTTGCCGGTCTCTTCGGCCATGCCGAATTGCCCTTCGCCGAGCCCAGCTTCGACGTCTTCCGAAGTGTTCCCCGCAAGTGCAATCTCGAAATCATGGATCAGCGCAGCGCCGTTCATGGCAATTCCCGAGACGAACCCGCGATCCATCAGATTGACCAAAATGGGGCCAAGGCCGACTTTGATCACGTGCCCGCCCATGCCCCAGAGAATCGCTTTGCGCTGCCTGCGCGCCGCATGCACCGCGCTCAATAGTTGCCGAAGACTTTCCGCTGCCAGAATGCGCGGCAGCGAATCGAGAAATTTCTTCAGCGAGGTACTTGCCGATGCCGGCTTCGAGAACTCGCGCACGTTCACCTTGCTCCTGCGCGACGCCAGCGGATACGTGTGCACTTCCCCGAGAACCAGAGGCTCGATCGAGTAGATACTCATGGTGAACGATTAATGTAGGGGGAAATGCCCCAAGGCGCAAGCAGCTCGCCTCCCTATGCTGCTGTCAATTGGATCGTGTTTGACTCACTTCGCGTCCGCCATCTTGCCGTTGGAACCGCCATTGAGATTCAGCACGCGGGCAAGCACCTGCCCCGTGTAAGACTTCTTCGCACGCGCCACCTGCTCTGGCGGCCCTTGCGCCACGATGCGCCCGCCGCCTTCGCCGCCTTCCGGGCCCAGATCAATAATCCAGTCCGCCTGCTTGATGACGTCGAGATGATGCTCGATAATCAGCACTGAGTTTCCCAAATCCACGAGTCGCTGTAACACATCAAGCAGCTTCCGTACATCGTCGAAGTGCAGCCCGGTGGTCGGCTCATCCAAAATGTAAAGCGTTCGTCCGGTCTGGCGTTTTGAAAGCTCACGCGCCAGCTTGATGCGCTGCGCTTCGCCGCCGGAAAGCGTGGTCGCCGATTGCCCCAGGGTGACGTACCCGAGCCCCACGTCCACCAGCGTCGAAAGCTTCTGCTGAATCTGCGGAATGTTTTCGAGCAGCTTCAAAGCGTCCGCGGAAGGCAAATTCAACACGTCGCTGATGGAGTGGCCCTTGTAGCGCACCGCCAGCGTCTCCGAATTGTACCGCCGCCCGCGGCACACTTCGCACATCACATATACGTCAGGAAGAAAATTCATCTCGATCCGCCGCAGGCCGTCGCCCTGGCACGCTTCGCAGCGCCCGCCTTTCACGTTGAAGCTGAACCGCCCCGGGCGGTAGCCGCGCTCGCGCGATTCCGGCAGCATGGCAAACAAATCGCGAATCGGCGCGAACACGCCCGTGTACGTCGCCGGATTCGACCGCGGCGTGCGCCCAATCGGCGCTTGATCTATCTCGATAACCTTGTCGATGTGCTCTGTGCCGAGAATTTGCCGGTGCGGCGCAGGTGCCTCAGAAGACCGATAAAGTCTCTGCGCCAGCGCGCGATACAGAATGTCGTTCACCAGCGTGGATTTCCCGGATCCGGAAACTCCCGTAACCACGGTGAGCAACCCGAGCGGAAAGGTAACGTCAATTTCTTTGAGGTTATTCGCCGTCGCGCCAAGCACCTGAATCGCTTTGCCGTTCTGGCTGCGCCGCTTTTCCGGAACGGCAATTTTCGCCGCGCCGCTAAGATACTGCCCCGTCAACGATTCCGTGGTGGCCTCAATTTGCTCCGGTTTCCCGTGTGCGACCAGATAACCACCCGCATTTCCGGCCCCCGGCCCGAGGTCCACCACAAAATCCGCGCGGCGAATGGTGTCTTCGTCGTGCTCGACGACGAGCACGGTGTTCCCCAGATTCCGCAGATGTTCAAGCGAACCTAGCAGCCGCGCATTGTCACGCGCGTGCAAGCCGATGCTCGGTTCATCCAGCACATAAAGCACGCCGCGCAGCCGCGAGCCGATCTGCGTGGCCAGCCGGATGCGCTGCGCCTCACCTCCGGAGAGCGTGGCCGCCGACCGCTCCAGGCTGAGGTAGCCCAGGCCCACCGCAAGAAGAAAATCAATGCGCTCCGCAATTTCCTCGAGCGGCCGCGCCGCAATTTCCTTTTGCCGCTCGCTCAGCTGCGCAAGTATTTTGTCCACTGCCGGCCGCGCCGCGCCCAGCGAAACCCCTGTAAAATCCGCAATGGACCAGCCTCCAAGCTTCACCGCAAGCGACTCCGGTCTCAGCCGCTTCCCGTGGCACACACTGCAAACCGTCGCGGACATGTACTGCGTCATCCACTCGCGATAAGTGTCCGAGCCGGACTCTTCGAAATTTCTCTCCAGAAATTTCAGGATGCCCGGGAAGCGAAAGCCCTTCTCGCTCTTCGCCTTTTTCCTAGCGAATCCATTCTCCCCGCCACCGCGTCCATTCGATGGCGGATAGCCGTACAACAGCATGCTTTGGATGCGCGCGGGAAACTTTTCGAAGGGCGTTTCCAAATCGAACCCATGCGCGTACGCGCCAAGCTCCAGCGTGCGTTTCAAAATCGCCGATCCCGAGCCCGGACCAAGCCCGCCGTCGAAGAGCGGCCGCGACCAATCATTGATGATCTTCGACGGATCGAAATCGTACTTCGAGCCGAGCCCATTACAGCCCGGGCATGCGCCGTATGGCGAATTAAAACTGAACGACCGCGGCTCGAGCACCGGTACCGAAATCCCGCAATCCGGGCACGCCAGCTTCTCGGAGAAGGTGTGCTCCTTGCCGCCCACCACCGCCACGGTCACAAGTCCGCTCGCCAGCTTCAGCGCGGTCGCGATCGATTGCTCCAACCGCGAAGCGACGCCCTGCTTCACAAGCAAACGGTCCACGACAATTTCGATGGTGTGATTCTTGCGCTTGTCGAGCGATGGAATATCATCGAGTTGGATGAGTTCGCCATCAATGCGCGCACGCACGTAGCCGTCCTCGGCGAATTTTTCCAGCTCTTTGCGATACGCGCCTTTTCGTCCGCGAACGATCGGCGCCAGAATCATGATCCGGTCGTCGGCTTTGCAGATTTCTCCTTGCAGAATCGCCTGCACGATCTGCTCGCTCGACTGCGCGTAATCGGCTTCCCGCAATTCGGGCAATGCGGCACGCCCACCGATGCGTACACCACGCGCAGGTAATCGTAAATTTCCGTGATGGTTCCGACCGTGGACCGCGGCGACCGCGTGGTGGTTTTCTGCTCGATGGCGATCGAAGGCGAAAGCCCTTCAATCACATCCACTTCGGGGCGTTCCATTTGGTCGAGGAACTGCCGCGCGTAAGCCGACAGCGATTCCACGTAGCGCCGCTGCCCTTCCGCGTAAATGGTGTCGAATGCGAGCGAAGATTTTCCCGACCCGGAAAGCCCGGTGATGACCGTCAAGGTGTTCCGGGGAATCTCGACGCTGATGTTTTTCAGGTTGTGCTGCCGCGCGCCCCGGATTACCAGTTTGCTCAGGCCCATGAGACGAAAGCGCTCCCTCCCGAGGAGTCGTGCTTTCCGTATGCAAACCCCGGCGCCCAGTAGTCACACTGAGCCCACCATAACCTCTCACGATAGCAGCACATAAAGAGCAGGGTCAAGCTGGCTGTCGCATCCATCGATTCTGGGGCGCGCGACCGAGCAACTTCGCCGGATCGCCGCGGATAGAAGTTGCTGGCATTTCTGGTAGAGTGATGCCCACAAAAGCGGGAGGTTGGACGAGATTCCCAGACGCTCGGAAACCATCGAGCGGTCGCCGGTCGAGCAGCGAGGGATGGTGACGGCGCCCCAGACCTTTCATAAGGTCACTGGGAATTTCGTCAAAACGACGCCGCGGCAACGAGCAATATTGCTGGGAAGGCCGGAAGAATCGCAGACGTCGGCGTAAGTGTATTGCCATGTATGAGTTAGGATAGGAGAGAGGAATCACTGCAATTTGCAAGGTGTAATATTTGCAGGCCTTTGTGCGTACTAGGCTATGGAAACGCAGAGACCAGGCCGGATGAGCGCGCCGGGAATAGCAGAGCCGACGGAGGCGATCGCCCGTGCCAAGGCGGGTGACGCGGAGGCTTGGGGTGAGCTTTACCGCGACTATGCTCCTGCGATCTTCCGCTTCTGCCGGCGGGCTATGCCGACTCGCGAAGACGCGGAAGACGCCACAATGGAAATCTTCATGAAATTGAAGGGCAAGCTCGGCCAATACGACACAACGAGGTCGTTCTCCGCGTGGCTGTATAAAGTAGCCGCGAATCATTGCTGGGACATCCTGCGCCGCCGGAAAATCCGCCAGGGCAAAGAAACCGAAGACGTGGAGAGCCTGCCCTTGGAGCATCCCGAGCCAACACAACTGGAAAAACTGATCGAGCGGCGCTCCAGCGAGGAAGTCCGGAAGGCGCTTGAGAACATGGGCGCGCGGGCGCGGATGGCGCTGGTGATGCGCTATTACTCCGATATGAGCTACGACGAGATTGCCGATGCCCTGGGAGTGCGCCGCGCCTTCGTGGGCGTGGTGTTGCTGCGAGCGCGGCACGAACTGCGGCAGGCGCTCGAAGGAAACGCGGCGCTGGCGGCAGGAGGGACCTCATGAGCGAAATCGAGGAACGAAATTTGAAGCATTTAGATGAGATGACCTGCCTGCTATACCTCGAGCAGCAACTGAACCGCGCGCGCGGGCTGGAAGTTTCGGCGCACACGCAGGAATGCGAGGCCTGCCGCACCCTGCTCCGCGCGCTTGAGCGCGAGTCGCGGCTCCTGACCCGCGCGATGCTGGAAGACACGGAACCGCTGCCCTCTCGGTTGGCGCACCTCCAGGAAGCGGCGCGGCGCTCGATGCAATGGATTTGGGGACTGGCTTTTGGACTGGCGGCAACGGGCGTCTACGCGCTTTACACCGGATACATTCAGCCTTGGCAGACGGAATTGGAGCGAGCAGGATTCAGCGGAACGAATTTGCTGGGCCTGCTGATTTTCCAGAGCCCTTTCTGGAAAGGATGGCAACCCATGATCACCCTTTTTGAGATTCTCGCGCTGGCGACGCTCGGCGGCTTGGCCGTGATGTTCGTCCGGCGGCGCATCCGCCGAGGGTCGGCGCTGGCGCTGGTGTTCGCGGGATTGTGCGCGGCGATGATGCTGCCGGCGCCGGCGTCCGCTACCGAGATGCGCAAAGGCGACCGCGTGAGCGTTGCGAGGGATGAGGTGATTCACAGCGACATGTATGTTGCCGGCGGCCAGATCCGGATCGCCGGCACGATCGAAGGCGACTTGGTGGTTGCGGGCGGAGACGTGGAAGTATCAGGCCATGTTCTGGGCGATCTGCTTTCCGCCTCCGGCCAGGTGAGAATGACCGGGCAGGTGGACGGAAGCATTCGCGGATATGCCGGGAATATCACCGTCAAGGGCAAAGTGGGGCGTAACGTTATGACCTTCGGCGGCGACGTCAACATTGATCGCGACTCCACGATCGGTGGAAGCATCACCTCTTTTTCCGGGAGACTAAGCATGGACGGCCACGTGCAGCGCGATGTTCTGGCGATGGGCGGCCAGACGAACATCAGCAGGGTAATCAGCGGCTCCGCGAAAATCAGGTCCGACGAACTGAATATCGATTCGTCAGCGCAGATTGGCGGGCCCGTCAACTTCACAGGAAACAAGCCCCCGTCGGTCGCGGACGGAGCCAAGTTGGCCTCGCCGGTCCATTTCGAGCAACTCAGGCACGGCCCGAATTACTCCAACCCGCACTACTACATTTGGCAGCTGATCTGGGCTTCCGCGTACATCCTTTTTGGCTTGGTCCTGTTCGCGCTGATGCCCGCGTTTTCTTCACAGGCGGTGAATTCTGCCGAGGAGCACCTTGGGGCTTCCTTGGGGCTGGCGGTGCTCGTCGGATTCGGGCTGCCCATCGCCGCGGTCATTACTTGCATCACCGTGGTCGGCCTATTTGTCGGACTTTCGACATTGGCCTTGTGGTACGGGGCGCTCCATTTTGGGCTTGTGGTCATTGGCGCGCTGATTGGACAGTGGCTGATGGGCCGGACGAGAGAGCTGTGGCCGCTCGTGGGGCGGATGTGCGTGGGCGTGGTGATTGTCCGGCTCCTTACCATGATCCCACACGCGGGTTGGGTGTTTAAGTACAGTGCAGCGCTGTGGGGCCTCGGAGCAATTTCTCTGGTGGTCTTCCGGCGGTTCCAGCCCGCGGTGGCCGCGGGAGCGCCATCGGCGCCTAACGTGCAGCCACTGCCGCCGAACACCACCATCGGGCCCTTGCCGGCGTAGGGGAGTTTGCGGTTGGCAGTTCGCAGCTTTGCGGTATGCAGTCTTCCATGCTCAGTTTTTTGCTACAAGCGCCGCCCGGTCGCCCCGCGTACCTTTGTTGCTAAAGACCATGCAAAAGAAGAACGGGCTCTCCGAACAGCTTGGAGAGCCCGTTGGCTTCTGCGGAGGCAGAGAAAAACGGTCCTCGCCGGAACCAGCGCTCTACGGTTGACGCATTTTCGCGGCAAAGAACGCGGGATTGGAAGTATTGGTGGTGTTTTGCAAATAGAGCGCACGGAGTCCAATAGCCTGGCCCGGGGTTACATTTCCCGCGTTGGTGGCGATACCCTCGAGATTTGTCACCCCACCGCTTCCGAGCGATCCGTTGAAAAAGCCCTGAACGGCAAATGCAGACGACGAAGAAAAATTGAAGTAGGAAGGCAGCGCGTTGACGTTGATGAGGGACGAAGTAGCCGATACAGCTGGGGCGCGGAAGCGCGACCAGCGCAAAGTAACCCTGTCCACCGTGGCCGAGGCGGGCGTGGCGCCGCCAGCCGCGGTAAAGGCCGTGGCATGGATGCTCACGGTTTGTCCTTCATGAATCGCCGCTGTCGCCGTCTGGTTGGAGAAAAGGCCGAAACTGCCGGGAAACGAGCTGGCTACCGCCAGCCCTTTGGTATCCACCAGAAACGGGTGAACCGAAGACGAGAGATTTACGGTGAGCAGGTCGCCGGTATGCAAACTAGCAATCAGCGAACCCGTGGACGCCTGACTTTTGTCGGTAACGGCAATTGCGAATTGCGTCCCGTTACCGGTGACCGAGAAAACGGTGCCTTCGAGCAAATCCTGCTGCGTTGAAACGAGCGGCTCGATTTCACGAATCGAAAAAGCGCCGTCGGCATTGAGAACTGCGTCCATGCTGGCGATCTGGTTGGCCGAAACGCACGCGGATAGCGTCGAGGTCCCCGTGGGACAAAGAGTTCCGGATGGATCCGGATCGAAATTCGTCGTGGAGACGGCGGTCGCCGTCAAGTTTCCGCGCGTGGGAGACTTAATGGTCACACCGCTGGTGCCGTTCAGGGTGACAACGCCGGTGAAGTCTTCGATGAGATCCAGCTGATTGTTGCCCAGGTTGGCGTTGGAGCGCGGCAAAGGGAAAGCGCGCAAAACTGGCGAAGAGGGGTTGAAATTTATGGACAAAGTCCCGGAAGAAAGAGAAATTGCGTTGTTCAAGTTGAAGTCAAGGCCGACGCCCAGTTGTCCGGAAGCAGTGACATTGACGGTAAACGAACCGATGGTGGGAGTGCCGGAAACCGAAAAGGAGAAGACACAGACCGAGGCGCTGGCGCAGCTCGCCGAGCCAGCGTTTATTGCGGAAGCCGTATCATTTAGGAAAGTGATCTCGGGGTTTGAAAACGCCACTTTAACCGAGTAGCTTCCGGAAGGGACACTCGTGAGCGTGCCGAGGAAATCGGCATCGGATTGCAGGCGCATCAGATCCACAACTGCCGTGGCAGGCGTGAGGGTTTGCGCTGTGCCGCTCGTGGGAGTCAGCACAACGCTGGTGATGGAAACGTTGAATGACAAGATTGCAGGATTGGCCGGCAAGGTGTCAGCAACCAATGTAAAACTCACGGTGGCAGAGCCTCCGCCACCACCTCCACCCCCGCCTTTTTGCCGGTGAAGCGTGCACGCTGAGGCAGCGAGAGCAGAAACGAGCACCAGGAAAAACAGGGACTTGTTGCGAAGCATCCGGCACCCCACGGTCAGGCTGGCTTGCGTTTTGCCAATTTGTTGAAAGGAAAACGCTCGGAATCCCCTCGTTGAATTTAGCGCGGAGGGAGGAGTGGAGCATAGCAAAAATCCAGGGAATGCCCGAAAGGCTAACGTCCTTGGGCGGTAGACTGATGAAGCAGGAAGGGCGAGCGCAAGAGAAGGGTATGCTATCGTAACTGCTCCGGCGGCTTGCTTGGCCGGGCCAAGGTGAACTCCTGGTAAGGAAAGACAGCGATTCGGGCAGGGAAGCGGCGGCTGGAAATGCCGCCTCGGCGGCGAAAACCGCCGAGCGGAGGTACGTGCCCGTTGAAGACGATTCGAGCGAGCAGGCGAGCCCCAAGATGCGGCCATCGATGGAGCGCGAGTTCGAAACGTCCAGCCGCGCAGGCGACAACGAGACGGCCACCGCGAAGGCTTCGATGCGGGAGGTTTTTGGCCCGGGCGGATTTCTCGAAAAATGCATGAAGGGCGGATTTGACCGCTCGGTGTTGGGTTCCGACTACGAATACCGCGCCGCGCAACTGGAAATGGCGGAGCTCGTGCATGATGCGTTCGAGGGACATCATCATGCGGTCGTGGAAGCTGGCACGGGAACGGGCAAGACGCTGGCCTACCTGATTCCCGCGATTTGCAGCGGCAGGCGCGTGGTGATTTCCACGGCGACAAAATCGCTGCAAGAGCAACTCTTTCAGAAAGACATCCCCTTTTTGCAGAAGCACTTTGCACCGAACCTGAAAGTGGCGGTGATGAAAGGCCGCTCGAATTTTCTGTGCATCTCGAAACTGAACCAGACCCAAGACCAGGCGCAGCTGAAGGGCATCGACGCAGTTGATTATTTTCGGCAGATCAAGGACTGGGCGAAGCTGACGGAAACGGGCGACCGCGCGGAGCTGACCTTTTTGCCGGATGATTCGGAATTATGGGGCCGGCTGGACGCTCGACGCGACACCTGCACAGGGCAAAAGTGCCCGTCTTTCAATCCGTGCTTTGTTACCGGGATGCACCAGAGGGCCAAAGAAGCCGAGTTGATCATCGTGAACCATCATCTGTTTTTCGCAGACCTGGCGCTGAAACAGGACGATTTTGGCAGCATTTTGCCGGAGTATTCCGCGGTGGTGTTCGACGAAGCACACGAGATGGAGGACGTGGCCAGCGATTACTTCGGCCGGCAGATCTCGAATTTGCGGTTCGAGGAGCTGGCGCGAGACACGGACCAGACCTTGCGTTTGCTGCATCAGGCCAGGCCATCGTTGCTGCGGAAGACGCAGCGCATCCGCGAACGCGGCCGCAGCTTCTTTGAGATGTTTCCGCCGCGCGAAGGAAAATTTTCGTTTTCGCAGAACGAACGCGCCGTGTTTCTGGAACAAAACCGCGAGACTTACGACGCGCTGGTCTCTGCGCTGAAAAGCCTGGAAACGGAACTCGGCGCGCTGACAAACCGGCCGGAAGAACTGACGCGCCTGGCGCGGCGCAGCTTCGAGCTGCGGCAAGAACTCTCTTTCTTACTCGAATCGAACGAAAAGAATTTCGTGTACTGGTATGAACGTCGGAACAAGGGCGTGTTCCTGACGGCCACGCCCATCGACGTGAGCCAGATTCTCCGCGAGAAACTGTTTGAGCAATTCGATACGGTGATTCTGACCTCGGCAACGCTGACCGTAGGCGGGCGGTTCGACTACATCCGGCAGCGGCTCGGAGTTGATCACGCAAAAGAGTGCACACTGCCGCCGGAGTTCGACTATCCAAAGCAGGCGATGCTGTATCTGCCGCGCAAAATGCCGGATGTGCGCGACGCGGGGTTTGCGTCCAAAGCCGCGGAGGAGATCCTGCAATTGCTGGAGCACAGCCAAGGGCGCGCGTTTTGCCTGTTTACCAGCTATACGCAGATGAACGATTTGTATGAACGGGTGCGCTCGCGAGTTTCATTTCCGCTGTTGCTGCAGGGAACAGCCCCGCGGTCGGCGCTGCTTGAGCGCTTCAAGAATACGGAAGCCGCGGTGCTCTTCGCGACGGCCAGTTTCTGGCAAGGCGTGGACGTGCCCGGCGAGCAGTTATCGTGCGTCATTGTGGACCGGCTGCCGTTTGCGGTGCCGAGCGACCCGATTGTGGCGTCGCGCGTGGCGGCGCTGCAGGAGGATGGGCACAACGCCTTCGCCGAATTTCAGGTGCCGCAGGCGGTGCTGTCGCTGAAGCAAGGGTTTGGGCGGTTGATTCGAACGAAGACCGATCACGGCGTGCTGGCGCTGCTCGATACCAGGATTCAAAGAATGCCCTATGGTAAGATTTTTCTGGAGTCGCTGCCGCGCTACCGGGTGACGCACGAACTGACGGAAGTGGCGCGGTTTTTGGATTCCAGCGCCAAGGGGAAAACGGCGAACTCGGCAAGTCCCGCCTGAAGCGTCAGAATCAAGAATCCGTGAAACCGGCTGCGACCTTTGGAGCGAAATGTTTCAAGTCAGCGTAGAAGAGACGTTTTCCGCCGGGCATGCCCTGCGCGGCTACAAGGGCAAGTGCGAGAATCCGCACGGGCACAATTACAAGGTACGGGTGACCGTGGAGGGGCCGCAGCTCGACTCGATCGGCTTGCTGGTGGACTTCGCGCAAGTGAAACAGATCGTACGCGAGGTGATGGGGCGGCTGGATCACCAGTTTATGAACGATTTGCAGCCCTTCAAAAGCGTGAATCCTTCAGCCGAGAACGTGGCGAAGTACTTTTACGACGAAATCACCAAGCAATTGAGAGGCCTGCCGCCGGGGGCGAAAGTCACCGACGTGGTTTTGTGGGAGACGGACACGAGCCGAGCGCAGTACCGGCCGGGGAATTGAAACGTTGTAAGCCTCAGCTGTAAGTTTTGAGCGGAAAACTTGGTTCTTGCAAGGCTGCGCCTCAGGACTTCAAGACCAGGGTTGGCGGCTCTCCCATGGGGATCCATCGCCTCGCTCTGGATGACAGACCACGACAGGGCGAGCTACGGCAACGGATCAGGGCCAGGTGAAACAATGAATCGCGCGTTCCTCATTATTCTCGCTCCCGCGGTCCTGGTTGCCTTAGGGTACGTTTTCGTGTTCCGTTTTCTGGGGCTCTCCCCAACTTATTTCCGGTTTATTTTCGCGGGAGTAGTTTTTCTTGCGGCAGCCGTCTGGCTGTGGCCCAGAAAAGGCGAGCGCAGCGCAAAGGGCGTAAAGTAACTTCGAGGGCCGCCGCCCGGTCGTAATTCCAAGGCTATGGTCATCGCGGAAATTTTCAAGTCGATTCAGGGGGAAGGCACACGCGCCGGATTGCCTTGCGTTTTTGTGCGATTGACCGGGTGCAACCTGCGCTGCACGTGGTGCGATACCGCGTACGCGTTCCACGGCGGAAAGAAGATGACCGTGGAGGAAGTGTTGGCGCTTGTCGACGAGTTGGCCGGACGACGGCCATCGAAGCCGGTGGATGGCGGAGGCGCCAACACCAAGGAGCGGCCCGCCTCAGAGAGCGGACCCTACACGGAGCAGATGGCAGTGCCTTTGGTGGAGTTGACGGGTGGGGAGCCGTTGCTGCAGGAGGAGACTTATCCGCTGGCGGAGAAGCTGCTTGCAGCGGGCTACACGGTGATGATCGAGACGAGCGGCGAACGTTTCGTGGGAAAACTGCCAAAGGAAATCATCAAGATTGTGGACGTGAAGTGCCCGGATTCGGGCGAACCGGACACGTTCGACATGCGCAACCTGGAAGAGCTGGCGCGAGGCGATGAAGTGAAATTCGTGCTGGCAACGCGACGCGATTACGAATTCGCGCGGGAATTCACGCGGGAGCATGGACTGGCGGGACGCGTACGAGAGGTTTTGTTTTCTCCCGTGTTTGCAGATCCAGAGGGAAAATGGCCGGGTCTGGAGCCGCGCCAGTTGGCGGAATGGATCCTGGCGGATGGCTTGCAGGTACGGCTGGGGCTGCAGTTGCATAAGTTTATTTGGGATCCGGCAACCAAGGGCGTTTGAAAAGAGGAACCAAAGAAGTAAGCACGTAAAGAAATTAAAGAAAAACCGAAGAAGAATGAGTGATGCAAGAAAAGCGGTGGTGCTGCTGAGCGGGGGAATGGACTCCTGCGTTAGCACGGCAGTTGCGCACGAACAGCATGGCGCGGGAAATATTGCCGTGCTGCATGCAGGCTATGGACAGAGAACACAGCGGCGCGAGCGGCGGGCGTTCGAGGAGATCGCTGATTTTTATGGCGTGCGCGAGCGGCTGGTGGTGCAGCTCGATCATTTTCGCGCGATCGGCGGCTCCGCGTTGACCGACGAAAAGATTGCCGTGCCGGAAAATGAGCTGGGCGGGGCCGGCCCACGCGGCAGCGCCATTCCGGTGACCTACGTGCCATTTCGCAACGCGCATTTTCTTTCCGTGGCGGTGAGCTGGGCGGAAGCGATCGGAGCTGGAGCGATTTATATTGGCGCGGTGGCGGAAGACAGCTCGGGCTATCCGGATTGCCGGCCGGAATACTACAAAGTTTTTCAGGAACTAATACGCGTGGGGACCCGGCCGGAAACGCAGATCGCAATGGTGACACCAGTCATCACCATGAAGAAGAGCGAGATCATCCAGCGCGGCCTGGAGTTGCGGGCCCCGTTGCACCTGACGTGGTCTTGCTATCAGGATGAAGAGATGGGGTGCGGCGCGTGCGACAGCTGCCGGCTGCGATTGCGGGCCTTTGCCGAGGCAGGTGCGACGGATCCGATTCCGTACCGCCGAGTGGTTTCTGCGTCGCGGTGAGCGAAGAACCAAGGAATGAAGGAAGGACATAAGGAAGTAAGGAAAAACGGGACAGCATAAATGACGCGAGCAGGCCGACCTGACGCGCTTGGAATATGACGGTAACAAGAGGGATAATGGGGCCGAAAAAGGTCTGGAGGTTTCCAGACCAAGCTCCCTCGTGAAAAGGAGAATGGAGCATGAGGATTCTCAATAAGTCCGTTTTGCTGACCGCAATTCTGGTGGGCATCTTTGTCTTGTTATCGGCGCCGCGCGCCGCCGCCCAGTCGGGGTCCATCAGCGGCCAGATTCTGGATGTCAATGCCAAGCCTTGGGTCGGGCTAACCGTGCAGGCGACCAGCGATCAAGGCGCAAAGCAAACGGCCAAGACCGACAACGACGGCAAATACAGCATTCCCAACTTGCGCGGCGGTACCTATATGGTGACGATCACGGCATTTCCGCCGCCGAACGACAAACAGCCTCCTTACGACATGGCCAAAGTCCGCGTATCCGTAGGGGAGGACGCCAAGGCCGATGCAAATTTCAAGGAAATCATGGCCAAGCAAGGCGCCGCCGTTCAAGAGCAGGTGAAGAAGAATGAAGAGGCCAAATCCAAGTTTGAAGGCATGAAAGCGCACTTTAATGCGGGGAACACGCTTCTCGACCAGGAGAAGGCAGCGAAGGCGGATTTGCAGAAAGCCCCCGCGGATCAGCGCGACGCCGCCAAGCAAAAGGTGAACGACCTTGCCGATCAGGCGGCCAAAGAATACAAAGCAGCGCAGGAATCGGCCGGCGAGAAGGATCCCAACGTGCACCTGCTGTGGGCCAAGCTGGGCGAAGCGTACGACACGGCGGGAAGGAACGACGAAGCGGCCCAGGCCTATCAGCAAGCCATCACCGCCAAGCCGGATGTGCCGGGCTATTACAACAACCTCGGGAACGTGCTGGCGCGCGCGGGAAAGATTGAGGAAGCCAAAGCCGCTTATAGCAAGAGCGCGGAACTCGATCCAGCGAACGCGGCGACGGCGTGGCGGAATTTCGGAATTAGCCTGTACAACGCGAACCGCCTGGCCGACGCCATCGCGCCGTTGCAAAAGTCCACGGAGCTTGACCCGAAAAATGCCCAAGCCTGGTATTTGCTGGGCGCATCGTTATTGATGAAGATGACGACAAAGAAAGTAGGAGACAAAGAAGAAGTGCAGCTCGCGCCGGGCACAGTGGAAGCCTATCAGAAGGCCGAAGAGCTGGATCCAAACGGACCGTGGGGCGCACAAGCAAAACAAGGCTTGACGGATTTGAAAGCGCTCGAAGCGGGCATCGACACAAAGGTCAACGTCAGGAAGAAGAAGTCCTAACGAGCGGTTTGCTCACCTACAGGCCGGTCCCGTAAGGCGGGGCCGGGCGAAAGAGGACGCCGTGGATGGCAAAGCTCTTAGGTTCGCCGCCGTCGGTAGCGAAGCCGGGTGATCCCCGGTAGAATACCCCTCGAATCAGGAACTGCTCATTCGCCGCGCATGGTGCGGCCAGGAATTGAAGAGGAGTTGGGCCGATGCTGACATTCAGCGACCGGGCTGCCGCGCCGACGCATGTGCTCGTGCGTCTGCTGCACCAGGAATCCGTTCTGCTGAACCTGGAAACGGGGCAATATTTCGGGCTGGATGAAACCGGCACGCGCATGTGGCAACTGGTGACCACTTCGCCCAACATTGACGCGGCCTACCAGGAACTCCTTGCGGAGTACGACGTCCAGCCGGAAACGCTTCGCGAAAACCTGACCGAATTGCTGGGCCGCCTGGTCGAACACGGCTTGCTGCAAGTCTTGCCCGCCGATGCTCAAGAGCCTGCGGCGGTTTAGCGCGCTGGAGCGGACCGCGCAAACGCTGTTTCTGCGCGCGCTGATCATGCTACCTCTGGTTGCGCTGAGTTTGAAATTCCGCGGGTTTGAAGCGACGCGATCCGCGCTGCGAAAAACGCTTTCACACGCCACGACGCAAACCGACTCGAGTTCGCTAAACAAGCGAATGGCTCTGACCGCGCACATGGTGAACGCCGCGGACCGGCACGGGATGGTTCATCCCACCTGCCTGGTTAAGTCACTCACCCTGTGGTGGCTGCTCGGGCGGCAGGGAATCACTTCTGAACTACGCGTTGGAGTCCGTAAACAGGTCGGAAACCTCGAGGCACATTCCTGGGTCGAGCGCGAGGGACTTGCGTTGAATGAACCGGAAGAGCGCCATCGCCACTATGCCGCTTTTGATGCGGCGCTGGCGTCGCTGCCCGAGGAAAAACGCTAAGCCGGCCTGAAGACTTTGGATCCCGAGCAAGGTTGTCTTTCATAGCAAGCAAGAGAAGCCTCGCTTCGCGGGTCACGCTTCGCGCAGCGAGGCTTTCTCCGGCGACTGAGAGCCAACCACTGAAGGCCTAGATGTTTGTGCGATGCGAGATGAAGCGCTTGGTGCGAGCCGCCGGTGCCGGCAACTCGACGGTAAGCGAGAGTTCGCTCTTGTTGCGCAATACGCCGAGCTTCACAGTTTGGTCTTTTTCCTTGTCCTTTGCTTCGTGCTTCGCCGCAAGCTTCTGGCGAAGATCGCCGACGGTGCGAACACGCTCGCCGTTCACCGAAGTAATGACGTCGCCGGCTTTGAGTCCGCCCTTTTCGGCGGCCGAGCCGGGATTGACTTCGCGTACCAGAACACCTTCGCCATCGGGAGCCCCGAAGAAGCTGCCAAGCTGGCCGTTGAGGTCTTCCGCGTCAATGCCGAGCCGCGGCTGACCACCCATCATCAATGTGCCATTCCATTCCATCGGCGGAACCATGGGAATTTCCGGCATGGTGAACGCGAAGCTCCCGGGAGCACCGGGGGCAGGCGTAACCATCTTAAGAGAGCGGCGACGGTCCTCGGCTTTGCCCAGGGTGACGCTGACGGTTTGAGCGCGCCCGTCGCGCCACACGGTGATTTGTGCGGTGCGGCCAGCCGGGATTTCGCGAATCATGCGGCGGAATTGGGCGGCGCCTTCGACGCGCTGGCCGTTGATTTCCGTTACGACGTCATTTTCCTTGAGGCCAGCTTTCCCGGCCGGGCTGTCGGGAACGATGGAGCTTACGACCACGCCTCGTTCAGCCGGCAGCTTCAATTCCTTGGCAGTGTCAGGGGTTACTTCGTGGAGTTCGACGCCGAGCCAGCTCGATCCGTCTGCGTCCAGAAAAACGCTGACGCCATCCTGGTCGTCGTCCGCCAAAGCGGGAAACCCTTCAAGTTGCGCAATGGCTTGTTGGTGCTGCGCGAGAGCCATTTGTGACGACGCCAACCCGGCATTCGCCTCCGCGAGCCTGGCAGCAACTTCATCCTGGCGTCCTTGAAGCTTTGCTTGCAGCTGTGCCAATCGCTCCGCGAGCCGGGCTGTGACCGATCGATCCACACACGGCGTTTGTGAATTGGCGGGAGGCGCGGGCAGAGCGATCAGCGCGAGGCTGAGTGCCGCGACCCCTCCGGTAATCCAAAGATTGTGCTTGTTCATTTTCGTCCCATCCTCCTCAGCACTTTAGACGCGGCAGCGGGAAAATCGTCAGACGCTCGATCGCAGGGCAATCAAGCGGATGCCCCCGTTCACCGTGCGCAGGTGAATCGGGACTCCTCCGCGGCCCAGCTTGCCACGCATCTCCCGGGGACGGTCCGTGCTCTCCATGGTGATGGGAAGCTCGGAATAGAAGTTGCCGTTGAGGCAACGCGCCTCGACATCTGCTTCCAGATTGGAGGGCACGGCAAGAACCAGCGAGCCATTGGTGGTTTCCACGGTGGCTCCGGCTTGGTCCGGCGGATGCGCGAGTTCGACGCGCACGTTTCCATTGGTGGTGTGAACGTGAACGTTGCCCCCGGCCTCAAATACTTCAATATCTCCATTCACCGTGTGCAAATCTTCCACGTTATCCAGGCCGGAGATGCGCAGAGTGCCGTTGACTGTGCCTACGTGTTCGACGTGCACGCGATGCGGAACGTGAATCGTGTATTCCACCGCGACTTCCACGCCCTCGTTTTGCGGGTAGCGGGTGGTGACTGCGACGGCGTCCGGGCGCGCGTTGACTTCAATCGAAACGCGCTCGAGGTCCGCTTCCTGCTGCTTGGCCGTTTTCACGGCATGAATCTCCACTTCGTTGCGGTCCCATCCTTGAACGTCGACCGGCCCGTTTACGTTTTGCAGCTCGAACGTGCCGCAGGGTTGCAATGGAACCGTTTGGTTGAAGTCTTTGCTGATGGCGTAGCTGGGAACGACTCCAAAAGCGGCTGCGAGAAGAGAGCAAAAACAAAAAACCGTCGCGCGGAAACCGTGACGTGACATGACGTTCTACCCCCTTGAACTGCAAGTTGCAGAATCGAGCTTTTCCAGGGCCGAGGACAAAATCAATTGCCGAGAGAAGCGCCCTCACGGCAACTGAAAATCGAATTTGACCGTCGAAATCACCTCACACTGTTTTCCTTTGATCCATGCCGGTTTTGCGCGCCAGCGTTTCACGGCGTCCATAGCGGCGTCGGCCAGAACCGGTTCGCCTTCGAGAACTTTTTGTACTTCGACGCGGCCGTCTTTCGTCAGCTTTACCTGCAGCGTTACAAGGCCGTGCACTCCAGCGCGCTGAGCAAGGGATGGATAGGAAGGGACAGGACGATAGGTCAGACGTTTCAGGAACTCGTCGGGCTTTTCATTGATACTTCCCCAGAAAGTGAGTTCCAGACTATTGATCCATCTCTCGATGACGTCGCCATTGTCGTTTTGCTGGTCGCCCTGGTCTGGATGGGGACGGTCCTCCATCATGACTCCTGACCAACCGGTGGGACGACTGAAGGTGACAGGAGGAAACCCTACCTCCACAAACCTTTTGTTTAGGCGATCTACTTGTTCGTGCCACAGCGAGTCTCGGAGCGCAGCTTGGGAGTCCATGAACTGGAGCCGGATTTTGCCGCCGGTGGTTCGCAGCTTCAGCGGGGCGCCTCCTCCATTCAAAACGCCCATAGCGCGAACCTGACCAAACCCGTTTACCGGACCCTGCATCGTCAAGTGCAGGGCAGAATCCGCTTCGATGTGCTGGCCCGTGCCGTTAGCGACCAGCGCGTCTATATTCGCGGCCAGGTTCCGCGGAAGGTACACAATGAGGTCGCCAGTTCCGGATGCGAGCTGCGAAGGCGCTTCCAAACGCACCATGCCTCTTTCGGCGGGCACGCTTGGATTGATCCAAGCGGTGATACTGCCGCCGGAAGTAGCCGCCTGAACCGTGCCGGAGGCTCCGGTTACACAGATGCTGCCGCCATTCGACTCCACTTCCATGGGCCCGGAGACGTAGATCACGTGGATGCCGCCGCCGGCGGTCTGAGCCCGGACGGAGCCCCGCACTTCGCCGAAATCGATCTGGCCGCCACCGGTGCGGACACTGACGAAGCTGGCAGCCCGCCCAACCGTGATATTGCCACCGACGGTTTCCAAATCCGCGCGTCCGCCAATCTGACGAGCGCGAATGTGTCCGCCGCCGCTACGCAGCGAGGCGTCTCCGCTAATGTCACCAACGTTGATGTGGCCGCCGGCGGTGAACGCCGAAAGGTCTCCGGCAACTCCCATCACCTTGATGTGCCCGCCTTCCGTCTCCAGTTTGGCTACCGGGCGGCCGCGCGAGACTTCGCGAACTCTGCTTCCTCCGATATGTCCAGTGATGATGTTTCCGCCTTGGGTTTTCAGCAAGGCGGCGCCGCCAATGTCTCCGGTGGTGATGTCGCCCGCACCGGTGTTGATTTCCACATTGTAATTGCGCGGCACAGCGATTTCGAATTGCACCCAGAACTGCGCATTGGTGTGATGCGTGCCTTGCGGAAAGAGCAATCCGGCGATTTCGACACCAGTGGAAGAAGTGCCGTATTTGAGAGAGTACTTGTTCAGCAGCTGCGTGGCGGCGGCTTCGTGCGCGTCCGTTTCCACGCGCACGGTATATCGCACCACAGGAGGAGCACCGGGTTCGAGTTGCGTGACGCTGACCGAGCCAAGGTCCGTGATAACCCGCAGGGTTAACCCCTCCCTGGTTGGCAGCACGCCGCTGCGACTGATCGATGTGCGCGGCGCACCCGGGTCGCCCGGTTTTTCAGGTAAGGGGGCAGGTTCTTTCGGATCCGAGGCGAAGGCGGCGGGGGAAAATTGCGCGACAGAAAAAACGGCAGCCAGCGCCCAGGGCAACGCGGAGTGGCGCGCCCGGAAAAAAACCTTTCGATCAAAATTCGCGCTCATCACGAAAAAGTTTCTTGGCCCACGATTGTCGCTATCGATTTACTGCACTTCGCGCGGCCCGATTTGCCGCAGAGCGGCGGCGCTGCGCAGCCGTACGTAGCGGTTTGGGTCACGGCGCTGCAATTCCTGAAGCACTTTGACGACTTGCTCGAAATCTTCGCTGCCCGGTGCCGTCGGAGCAGGGGCTACCAACGGCGCTTCGGGCGTGGCCGGTGCGTCGGCACTCGGCGCCTCGCTCTGCAGCGATCCCACCAGCAAATTCACGGCTTCCACGCGCACGCCGGGATTGCTGTCGTGTTCCAGTGCATCGAGAATCGCCTCGCGAACATCGTCTTCTCCCGCTGCCTCACGTAGAGCTTCCAAAGCCTTCATGCGCACAGCCGGATTCTGGTCCTTGCGCGCCGCATTCAGCAGGGCGCCACGCACTTGCAAGTCGCGCACCGCGGCTTTCAGGGCGTCGAGGCAGTCCAGTCGCATTCCAGCGTCGTAACGCTCGCTGTTCTGGACCACCTGGGTAAGAATCTGGCGCATACGGCTGTCGTCCGCGTTACCTGTGAGCACCATCGGCTGTTCCGCGCTGATCTGCACTTGAACGGTGGGGGAGTCGGAACCAGAAGAGGGGGAAAAGCTTACACCACTGACCACCATGTTTCGAAGCTGTTCGGGGGTCAGCGGCTGCGGGGCGCGAACGTTCATGGCTTGGCCACTATTGTTTGAATTCCGCTGCAGCCAGGGAACAAGCTGCGCGCCAGCCAGAATTCCGACGAGCACCAACATGGCTCCGCTCCAAGCCGGCCGCAGCGCCATCCAGCGGCGCAGCCAGCCCAACGGCCGCCAATGTTCCTCAAGCGGAGGCGCGGAAAGGTCGTCCAGCGCTTCTTCCAATTCACTGCGGCATTGCGAAAGGAGAATTCCGGAACGATCCAGCTCGTCGGCGGATTGCGGGGTAGAAACCAGGGCAGAATGAAATTCTTTTTCTTCAGCAAGCTGATCAGAGCAGGCTTTGCAACTTGCGAGGTGCGACTCCATCAGCTCACGTTCCTTCTCGTTGACCTCATCGCAAACATAAAAAACCAAGAGAGGCGCGAGATCTCGGCAGTTCATACCTTTTTCAAAACCGTTCTTCCCGAAGGGGCTCATCGCAAGCCTCCCAACTCGTTGCGGAGTTTGCGCGTGGCGCGGAACAATGAATTTTTCACAGTTTCCTCGGTGGTGCCGAGCGCATCGCCGATGGCGCGGAGCTTCAAGCCCTGGTAGTGCTTCATTTCAAAAACGACCCTCTCGCGAGGCGACAGACGCTCCATGGCGCGGGCAATGCGCGCCTTAATCTCCTGGCCCATCATAGAACGTTCCGGGTCTAAAGTTGGCCGATGCTCGCGCTGGCGTTCAAAAAAATCGGTGATGCCTTCTTCGTGCCGGCCAGCGATGAGTTCCGGCGCTTGATCTTCAGGGCGCGCTTGACGGCGGCGAAGATGGTCCAGGCAAACGTTGGTCACGATGCGGTAGAGCCAGGTGTAGAAGCTGCACTCGAAGCGGAAGCGATGAAGGTTGCGGTAAACCTTGAGGAAGGCTTCCTGATAAACGTCGCGGGCGTCTTCCGGGCGCTTCATCAGGTTTAGGGCGAGGCGCAGGACGTCGCGGTCGAAGCGGCGGACCAACTCCTCAAAGGCGGCCCGGCTGCCAGCCTGCGCTTCCGCCACCAAGGTGCGCTCGTCGAGATTGGGCAAGGAGGTCACCGAGGCTGGGGCGGCGTTCGTGCTGCCCGAGCAACCGTTATCATCGGCCAAGGCTAAAGCCCATCTGGAGAGCTGCATGATTCGCTTTCTCTTCGCGCGGGGCCAACTTAGTGGTTGCAGAACAACACCTTAGAGCTGAATCCTGCATTCCATTTGAGGCTGGCTACCGCGGTATCATCCAAATTGGACGGACGGATACCTGGAGCGTGAGCGTAGCTCCCCTATGCTAACGACGTCAACCCTGCGGATTTTGTTTCTCAGTAAGGTAGGAAAAGACCCGCTTTTGGCTCGAAGGACCTGACGGAAATAAAATCGCTGGCCCGGAGTTGCGGTGAGTGGCCTAGGTGTTTCCCGCAGAGGTGGCGCTGGGCCCGGTTGGGCTTAGGGAACGGAAGCGCCATGCCGCCAGGGGCCAAACAAATAGCGCAACCAGCGTCAACAGAACGGCGTAGCCATTCTTGCGGTAGAACGCGTTCGGCTGGGCCAGCAGCTCGGCGGCTCCTGTGACGAGCGAGGTTCCCGCAACGACCAAGAAGCATCCCAGCAGGTTAAAACGCATCACGTAGCGCACCCCGAAAACGACAACCCCGAGCAGGATCAGCTTGGCGAGGAATTGCTTCGCGAAATCCGCCGGCGTGCCCCAGCCTCCGCCGACGGTGCTCAACGCTCCTAAGAGAAAGAGAAGCACGCGAAGCCCGGGTTGACGCACATGCGCGGCAATGAATGAAGCGATCACCGCTACAAAGCCTGTGAACAATAACCCGAGCAATAAAGTTCGTCCGATAATAGGGGCCGCGGGAAACAGCGCATCGAAGTCCTGGCCAAAAACAACGTCGAGATACCGGTGCGCCGTCGGCCAGTGCGTCGAAGCGGCTGCGAGAAGCCGCTCCAGTCCAAGGAGCCCTGCGGTGCCCCCGAGCCCGATGAACAAAGCGTCGCGGTAATAGGCACCGGGCATCCCTAGCCAGCCCGGCAACCTTTCCTGCCCGAAGGCCTTCACCACGAAGTACCATGCCGCTCCGAAGGACAGGGCGATCCCTCCCAAGTACAGAGGACCACCTATAAGAGCGCCGATGGCCAGGAGGCCAAAGAACATCTTCATGGGGACCGCGGTGTCATAGCTATTCAGAAAGTTGGGCACGCGGTCGCCCAGCGCTAGAATCAAGACATAGCCCGCAAAACCCCATAGAGACCAGAGCATGATGCGCTTCCATGGAATGGAACTGGCGGCCTCCGATTTCAGATTCTTGAGGAAGGAAATCAACGCCGTCAAACCGAGCCCCCCAAAAAACAAGATGGGAATTCCATAGTTGACGACGGCGCGCGCGAGCGATCGCTCAGCGTGTTCGCGGCGCCAGGCGTCTGGAATTTTGATGTAGGTTCGATAGTTTGTGACCTCATCTCCCACAACCTGCAATTCGATCCGTGCATAGGCATGGTCCCCGGGCGCGCCGGATGCGCCCGGGTCGAGAGGCGTCTTCTGTTGCCAGCTCAGCGTATGGTCCGTTCGATGAGGCTTCTTGTCCGAGGTCGAATCAACCAAATCCCAATCCTTCAAGTCCACCTTCTTCTCATCGCTCAAGAACTTCTGCGCGCGTGCTATGGCTTCTTCTTTGGTCAGGGATGCGCCGGGCGCTTCCTCGGCCAGTGTGCGCCTTACGGAATGAAGGGTTCCGTCTGGGCGCACAATGATGGCAAACTCCTCGGGCTGGCTGTCTCGGAAATAACGCACGCGCCAGAGAGCGGCGGGAACCTGATGTGCATAAATCTCGTTGACAGGCGCGGTTCCCAGTCGCTGGCGCAAGAATTCATTGGTAACCGGATCAGCGATGTCGGCAAACACAGCGGCGTGATAAAACGAGCTTGCATCCAAACCGCGGCGGCGCATGATTTGATCGGCCATCGAGCGCGCCGAGCGCGAATCTGTAGAAAGTGTCAGGTAATCGCCGATGGTCTCAGGTTTCAGCCGCCAGAGGAGAATGCTCCCGACCACCAAACAGATTGCCAAAAATCCCAGCATGGTGGGCGACAGCGCGTCGTAGCGGCGTAAGGCCGTCTCTTTGGTCTCACCGACGGGTTCGCTCTCTTTCCCGACGTCCACGGGACGGACGGCGCGATTAAGCAGGTCCTCGTTTGTTTCGAATCCGCCTCGCGTCAAGTAAGAGATGCAAGCGAAGGCCAAGGGCGCCAGAGCCGCGGCGGCCACAACCAGCCCAGAGATTTTGAAGTACAAGCTATTCGAACGCACGAGCAGCAAGCCAACCAGCGACGCATCCACGGTGTAGTGCCAAATGAGTGTTGCAACGATGCCCCATCGCAACATCACTAGCCCAGCGATCACTCCGATGATTCCAATTTCGATCCCGCGGATATACGCGGGTTCCTGCGGATAATTGCTGTGCAGGAAGCTCCATAGAAAGGCGGGAGCGATCACGGCCATCCACTTGGAACGCGTGAATCTTGCAAAAAATGGAATGGCGAACAGGCGGAAGGTGAATTCTTCGTTGGTAGAGGCCAGCAGGCCAATCGCCGCGCCGGAAATCCATGGGAAGGCGGTGTTCACGGAGTTGTCGAAATTCAACTCCTGCGGCGCCCAGGCCCCAAAATGACCGGCTACCACGTAGAACGCGACCACGTAACCTATGTGAAAAGCCGCAAGGGAAACGCCTACCACCGCTGCGGAGAAGAACTCTTTCGAACGCAGGCCGCTTAAGGTGAATGCGCGGGAGAGACGCAGCCGCTCAGGTTGGGACTCTCGATAAAGAGGCTCACCGGCGGGGAGGACAAGAGTAACGGTTAGCGCCGAAGTCAGCGCAAAGAGCAGCGCGAAGGCCAGCTTCCCCGCAAGGAAAGTGCTGTATGGATCGTTCGTATCGTACTCAGCGCTCCAGTGCGGCCAATCGTTCAGGCTCTGCAAGAAGAGAAGCGCAGCAACCGCCAATCCAAGCAGAATGGCTCCGCGCCACCGGGTTTTCCCTTGCAAGGTGAGTTTAATCCCTTGCCATATGGCCGCGGCGAGCAGCGCAAAGTAGAGGGCAAAAAAAACAGTTGCCAGGGTGTCGTTGCCGGAGCGCATCCGGCGGAAGCTGCGCTGCCAAGCTTCGGGAACTTTCAGGAATTCTCCGCTGCCGCCAATGCGGTCGCCTTGCACGTTGACTTGCAAGCGATACGGCGCATCTTTTGCGCGGAAGCCGTGCTTTTCCCAGGTGAATGTCCAATCGAGACGGTTTGGCCTCTTTTTGGAATTGGCTTCTTCGGGAAGCGCATCCCAGCCGCGAAGGTCCATCCCCAGTCTGGCGCTGAGAAAATCTTGCGCGGCAGATTGCGCAACGCTGCGCTCGAGCGAAGCTCCGGCGCGTGCTTCTTCGATCTTGTGGTCGTAACCGACAATCTGACCTGACGGACTGACGCGCACTTCGAACTCTTCTTCCTGCAGCGGCTTGAAAAAGCGGACTTCCCAATACCAGATGTTCAGCTCCGACGACATCAGGCGGTTGGCTTCGCGCAAGCCGAGCTGGCGTTCCAGGTAGACCTTGGCGTCCTCGTCCACGTCAAAAATGATCGAAGACTTGTAGCCAGCGAGGTTTTCACCGGTGCCGGTGACAAATTTCCGCGCGCGAGAGAGCGCTTCGCGCCGCGAAACCTGAAAATTGACAGAAGCTTCCGGAAACGCTTGGAAGAAGTATTTGTGCGCGAAGAGCAATCCAATGATTCCCGCCGCTATCCACAGAAGCAGCGCGCGCTTTTCCGAACTGGTCAAGCGATCACCGGCCACTCGGCCCACCCTGCGCATGGCCTTTCCGCAAAGAATGTTTCACGTGAAACGAGGTGCTCCTCTTGTTTTCCTCTACCAACGCTTAGACGCACCCTGGCCCGACAAGAATGCCACACTCTATCGGTACGCGGGGCCGCGGCGCAAGTTTCGCGCTTGCGGCAAGTGTTTGGCCCGCAATGATATAAAGAGTAAGCCATGGCGATGAGCCTTAGCACCGATGTACGCATGATCAAGGGCGTTGGACCGCAGCGCGCGGAGCTGCTCGCGGAGCGAGGGATCTACACGATCGAGGACCTCCTCGGCTACCTCCCTTTTCGTTACGAAGACCGCATGCACTTTTCAAGAGTAAAGGACATTCAGCCGAACGGCACCTACACCATTCGGGCGCGCGTGATGAGCGGCCAAGCCCTCCGAAACATGCGCTTCCGCAGGGACGCCATCTATCACTTGCTGGTCCAGGACGACGCCGGGGGATTGCTGCCTTGCAAATTTTTTCATGGCGGCTACCTCGAAGGGCGCTTAAAACCCGGACAGCTCTTGATCCTTCACGGCAAAGTGGAAATCGACCGCCTGCGGCCCGCGCGACTCGAGATGATCAATCCGCAAATCGAATTGGTGAACAGCGACGAAACGGACTCCACAGAAGTCGGGCGCATCGTCCCGATTTACGAGGCCATTGGCGCGTTCAGCTCCAAACAGATTCGCCGCGCATTGTACGCGGCGGTGCAACTTGTCGATCCGCGCATGCCGGATGTCTTGCCGGAAAGCCTGCGTGCCCGGCTCAAGTTTCCGACTCGCGGCGAGGCCATCACCCGCACGCATTTCCCCGAGGCTACGGAATCCCTGGATGCGCTGAACACGTTTCGTTCGCCCGCGCAGCAGCGGCTGATTTTTGAAGAGTTCTTTTTATACCAACTTAGCTTGGGATTGGACCGCCGGGCAACACGTAATGAAAATGCCATCGCTTTCCGCGTTCGCCAGGACCGCATCCGCGAAGCGTTGAAACGTATTTTGCCGTTCAAGCCGACCGACGCGCAGAAACGCGTCCTTGCGGAAATTGTTGCGGACCTTGAAAAGCCGGCGCCGATGAACCGGCTGCTGCAGGGAGATGTTGGCAGCGGAAAGACCATCATTGCTTTGCAAGCAGCGGTCATCGCTATTGAAAACACTACGCAGGCAGCGCTGATGGCGCCGACGGAAATCCTGGCAGTTCAACATTATCTTTCTGCCCGGCGCATTTTGGGAAAACCTGGCTATCGCGTAGAACTGCTCATCAGCGGACTCAAGTTTGCGGAAAAACAAGCAGCGCTCGAACGCATTCGTGCTGGAGAAGCGCAACTCGTCATTGGCACGCACGCGCTTGTTGAAGAAAGTGTCCAATTCGCGCGGCTTGGTTTTGTGGCTATTGATGAACAGCATCGTTTCGGCGTTTTGCAACGCAAGCGTTTGATGGACAAAGCGGCTTCGCACGGGCACTCGCCGCATGTGCTTGTGCTTACCGCCACGCCGATTCCGCGCACCCTTTCGCTCACGCTCTACGGCGACTTGGACGTTTCCTTGCTGGACGAATTGCCGCCCGGGCGTACCCCGATTGTTACCCGGGTAACCAGCGAGCCGCACCTGCCCGGCGTTTGGGAATCGCTGCGGCGCGAAGTCGCGGCAGGGCGGCAGGGCTACATCGTCTATCCGGTGATTGAAGAATCGAAACTTGAGTTGAAAGCGGCCATGGATGCCTACGAGCGCCTTTCGAAAGAAGTTTTTCCAAAACTAAAGCTGGGACTCCTGCACGGGCGACTCTCCAGCGTAGAAAAAGATGAAGCCATGCAGCGCTTCTACAAAAACGAAGTGCAGATCCTCGTAACCACAACGGTTGTGGAAGTTGGCGTTGATGTGCCGAACGCAACGGTGATGGTGATCGAACACGCGGAACGATTCGGGCTCGCGCAGCTGCACCAGCTTCGCGGCCGCATTGGCCGCGGCGGGCAGAAGTCTTACTGCGTTTTGGTGGCTCCGTTTCGAATGACGGAGGAGGCCCGAGCGCGGCTCGATACCATGGTACGCACGTCGAATGGCTTTGAAATTGCCGAGGCCGATCTGCTGCTTCGCGGCCCGGGCGAGTTTTTTGGCACGCGACAGTCCGGCGAACTGGGCTTCCACATCGCGAACCCTTTGCGCGACAAGGAGCTGCTTGAACTTGCGCGCAAAGAAGCGTTCGCCCTGGTCGAAGATACGGCGCAGCCGGAAGAATTGCAGCGCGTTTTGCGGATGCTGCCCGGAGAATGGCAGCACCGATATCACTTGGCGAAAGTGGGCTAGGCTCAAGCAGCCCTACACCAGCCGGAACCTCCTTTACCCGCTACCAGATGGCGCCACAATGGAGATCGCGGCATGGGGTTTGCAGGACAAAACAAAACTGACCTATCCCCTGGTAAACAAACCGATAAGCGCCCTTTTTTTTGGACTGCCGGGTCCGCGAAGTCCTTGACTTACAACCGGCACCTGAAGCTAATAACTGAATTCATGCGCATCATTGCCGGAATCTATCGCAGCCGCATGCTGAAGAGCCTGAAAGGGCTGGCGCTTCGGCCCACGAGCGACCGGTTGCGCGAAACACTTTTCAACGTGCTGGGGCCGGGCGTTCGGAGTTCGCGGTTCATTGATCTCTTTGCGGGATCCGGGGCGGTGGGGATCGAGGCGCTGAGCCGCGGCGCCTCGGAAGTTGTCTTTGTGGAAAATCACGCGGGGGCGGCCAAACTGATCCGACGCAATCTGGAATCCCTTGGCATCCGAGAAGGAGCGGCGATACTGGCTGCCGATGCTCTTCGTGGTCTGGAAATGCTTGCTTCGAGAAAAAAAGCCAACGATTCGCCCTGCGACTATGTCTTTCTCGATCCGCCCTATGCTGCAGCCAAGGACTATGTTCGCGTGCTAAAATTTCTGGGTTCGGCGAGTCTTCTTGCGCCCGCCGGCGTGGTGATTGCGGAACACCGCCGCAGCTTCGAATTGCCGGATGAAGCGGGCGCACTCGAGCGCTACCGCGTTCTCAAACAGGGTGATGCGGCTTTGAGTTTCTATCGCCGCGCTGCCGCAGTTGCCGGCAAAAACGACTCTGCTCCATAAACCCGCTCAAGCAGGGCGTCATTTTTCTGACGGTATTCTGAGGATTCTGAGGGATGTGCCGCGCCAAAAGGCAACGACGAGCGCCGCACCGGAATCGAAAAGGACATGTTGTTGAATCGTTTTGGCACGTTCGGTAATCCGGGCAGCAGCACCGGACAGGCCACCGCCGTGGCGCTCGCCCCCCTCCGTTTGCCTGCGGGGCGTGCGCCGCAATTGGATATCGCCTGGGGAAGTTTTCATCAGGGGACCGGCAGCAGCCTGAAAGTCCTGGTTAGCAGATCACCAGTTCCAAAGAAGTTTTTGATCGATGGATTTTTCAAATATTGCTGGATCGAGGGAAAACTGCCGCGCCGGGCGCTCGTTGCGGCGGCTTTGTGGCACATCGTCTTTTTCGTCATGCCCTATCCGCAGCTCCCGGCCAGAGCGCGCCACAATCCTGGCTTCGATAATGTGGAACTTTCCTGGTCGGGACCGATCAACGACTTGCCTCTGCTGGACATGAAGGCTCCGAGGCCCGAGCCTGCGCCTAAAGCGACCCCGCGTAGCGAACCGGAAAAGCCTCTGCCGCCGGAAGGCGCGGATGCGTTCCATCCGCGGCAGCACATCTCGAGCGACCCGGTGCATCCGAATCACCCGCGACAGACGCTGATCAATTCCGCTGCTCCGCCCGAGCCGCCGAAAATCCTTCCAAGCCTGCCCAACGTCGTACAAATTCAGGAAATGCCGGGTCCAGCGCGGCCTCGTTTGGTCATCAGCAAGGAGGAACTGGCCAAGCTGCATCCGAAGCAACGTCGTGTCGCTACGGTGACGGATGCGCCTGCGCCCGATGTGCCCGTTTTTGAACAGAAACCAGGTGATGTGGCCATGATTGCCACCGCCAGCGGACCTGCCCGGCCCCAACTGGAATTGAATGCGGGAGCAGCGCCACGCATTGCGCAAAAAGCACATTCCGGCGATGCCGGACCGGCTCCGGACGTTGGAGCGACACAGGTTGCGGGTGCCAACGGCAACTCTTCGACGCTGATTGCCCTTTCATCTGCCCCCGCTCCACCCGCTCCGGTGGCGCCTCCGCAAGGGAATCTCGCGGCCCGCGTTTCCATTTCGCCGGAAGGCAAAAAACCGGGTGCACCGGGCGGGTCAGCCGCAGGAGCCTCCAGCACGAATGACGCGACCGGCGGAATGCCAAGCAGCGGAAGAGGAAACGGCGCCGGAAATAGCGCGGGAAATGGCCCCATGGACGTTCGCATTCGCGGCGGGAATCCTCCTCCGAATACCGGGACTTCGGGACTTGCGGCAACGCCAAAAATCGGCGCGCCCACTCCGCATACACTGACCACACGGCCGGAGCCCCACGCCGATGATGAGCCGGTGCGGACAGGGCCCCCGAACTTCACCGTGCTTCCACCTGGAGCGAAACCGGAGCAAATTTTCGCTTCCAAGAAGATTTACAAAATGCAAATTGAGATGCCGAACCTGAATAGCGCGACGGGAAGCTGGATATTGAACTTCACTGAGTTGCGAACTGATCTCAATGCTCCGCGCGTGCCTTCGGCCGATCTGAACGGCCCTACCCCCATTCGCAAAGTGGATCCGAAGTATCCGCCCACACTGATCAATGAACATGTGGAAGGCGAAGTCGTCCTTTACGCGGTGATTCGGCGCGACGGCACGGTGGACAGCATCCAGTTGGTGAGAGGGCTCGACGAAGAGCTCGACAAGAACGCAATGAACGCCCTGAGCCAGTGGAAGTTCCGACCAGCGACGCGGCAAGGTGAGCCCGTCGATCTCGAAGCGATCGTGCACATCCCCTTTCACGCCCCAGGCAATCGCTACTAACACGATTTCGCGTCAAGACCTGCCTTCGGCAAGCTTCACCAAGGCGTAAAGCGCATGATTCACGGGCGTGGGCACGCCGAGTTCCGCGCCTCGGCGCGAAACGTAGCCGTTGAGTGAATCAATCTCCGTGCGTTTGCCGCGATTCATGTCCTGCGCCGTTGAAGAAAGCGCCTCGGCCATTTGCGTGGCAATTTGCAGCGCACCCGCAAGCGCGACCTGGGGATCTTCGAGCCCCGGCGGATGAATGTTCGCCGCCTTGGCCACCGCGAGGACCTCGTAAACGGCGCTCTCCACGACCTTCCAGGCGTCGGCGCTTCCGGCAATCTGGCCGTACTTCGCGTGCCCCAGGGCGGAAACGGCGTTAAGCGCGCAGTTCCAGACCAGCTTGGTCCAGAGTTCGCCTTTGATATTTTCGGAAATGCGGCACGGAACATTGGCGCGGGAAAAGAGCGCGGCGATACGCTCCGTCTTCTCGTTTTTCGGCCCGACCACTAGATCGCCGCGCCCCACGTGCTTCACGCGCCCGGGCTCAGGTACAGAAGCGGCAACGTAGACCACACTGGGAAGCGCGTCGATTCCGGCGGAACTGCGGATTTGTTCCACGTTGTCCACGCCGTTTTGCAGGCTGAGGACAACCGCGCCGTTCGAAAGCAATGGAGCGATGGCGCGGGCGGTGGCGGCGTTGTCAGTGGTCTTCACACAGAAGAGGAGAATCCCTGCAGGGCGCACCGCGGTAATTTCCACCGAGGCATCCACACGGACTTTTTCTTGAAACTGAAGGGTATCTAGGAACAGCCCGTTTTTCTTGACCGCTTCCACAAACGGCGGACGCCCGATCATCATAACGGGCGCGCCCGCGCGGGCGAGCAAACCTCCAAAATATCCGCCGACGGCGCCCGCGCCGACGACGGCAATCCTGGGCCAGGGCTGTGATTCGGTCATGGAGTGATCACGCTGATGAGGCGGTCGATATCGCGCTCGGTATTGTACAAGTGCGGCGAGACGCGGATATGGCCTTCGCGCAGGCTGACGATCACGTTTTCTTTTCGCAAGCGCTGGTAAAGCTCGGTGGTCTTTTCACCGCTGCGCGCCGAGAAGCAGCCGTACGGGCCGCGTTGCGCTGCGTCGAGCGGGCTGGCGGGGGTGCAGCGATCCTTGGGCAAGCGCTCAAACATGAACTCGATCAGTCGTCGATTGTGCACCGCAATGCGTTCCGGCTCCATGCGCGACACCAGTTCCACGGAAGTATCCATCGCCGCCAGATTGAAATTGAAGTAGCTTGCCCATTCCGGAGCGTCCCAGCGCTTGGCATTCGGGGCGGGCTTGGGATCGTCGAAATTCAGCGCCGAGAAATTGTCCGAGCCCTTCACCGCCATCCAGTAAAACGGACCTGGACGGACGATCGCGAGGTGTTCGCGCCTAATCCAAAAAAATCCCGTGCCGAAGGGGCTGAGCAGCCACTTGTAACCCGCACAAACAAGAAAATCGGCGCCTAACTTGCGCACATCCATCGGCATCGCGCCGCAGCATTGGCTCACATCGAGAAGCAGCAGAGCGCCCTGCTCGCGGCAAGCGGCGGCGACACGCGGCGCCTCCAGAAGCGAACCGTCGTTGTACCGCACCAAACTCACGGATATGACCCTCGTGCGCGGCGTCATCGCTGCAATCAAATCATCCGCGGAAATGAAACGCTCGCGCGGCGCAACGACCTTTACCCTCACGCCCTCTCGCTCTGCCATAGGCATCCATGTTGTGTATTGCAACGGAAATTCTCCCTTGGCAACAATTACTTCGTCGCCGGGATTCCACTTCAGGGCGTAGGCAACGGCTGCCGCGCCGGCGCTCGCTCCGCTCGTTAGAGCGATCTCCTCGGGCCTGCCACCGATTAGCTTCGCGATGTTTTCGCGGATGCGATTCGGCACTTCGAAGTACGTGGCGTCGGTTTTGTGGTGCGGGAACTTTTTCGCTTCGAGGGCTGCCTGCACGGCGCGAATGGAAACGCGGGGAAGCGGCGACTGACCGGCCAAGTTCAAATAGGTCGCGTCCTCAAATTCGAACCATTCCTGGCGCCAATCGATTTGGGGAGAAGTTGTTGTGGTGGCCATCGGCCGCTCCTTTCATGGCGAACCCTGTCGCGGGCGCGAGTGTTTAGATTGGCAGGGAGGAAGCCTACGTTACAACGTCCAAATTGGGGTGGGATTTCATGCCGTGCGGAGTGCGATTTGACAAAAGGTTGACGAAGTGAGCCTAGGCAGGCACAGAACCGCGTACTTTCATCAACCACAGACCCAGCAAGTAGCCCAAGGTCCCGGTGATCAGGCCTCCGAGCACGTCCGCCGCGTAGTGGTTCCGCACGTACACCGTCGAGACGCACATGCACGCTACGAAAGGGAGAAAAATCCAAAAGAGCCAGCGGCAGTGACGCCGTGCACCCAACAGGGCAGCCATCGCGCCGGCGACGTGCTGCGAAGGGAAAGCCGCTCCGTGCACCCGCCCGTACTTTTCGATCAAATTGATCAGCGCCGTGAACGGGCCGCCTGTGAGTTTGCTGTGCCACTGCCCCGCCAGCGTGAACCACGGGCTCTGTACCGGAAAGAGAGCGGCAATGATGTAACCGAATACATAGCCGGCGGCAGAATAGCTCATCACCGACCAGTAACTTTCGAATTCCCGCTGATAATAGAGAATGCCGCTGAGAATGAGCAAGTAAAGAAAATAGGTGAAATACGCGAACTGCATGAATTCATTGAGCGCGGGATGCGTGAACTGCTCGAGCCAAAGCGAAGGATTCACCCCCGTGAGCCAGCGGTCGAAAGCGATGAGCTTGGCGTCCTGCCAGCCGGGATTGACCAGGTGCACCAGCCGGGCCATCTCTTCGAAGCAAAAAAGAAAAAACAGGTGCGGGTACCAGTGACGCCAGAAATGCCAGAACCGGTAACGAGGAGATTCGTAAAGCCAATGGGTTCTCTCGGCAGCGCCGCCTTCCACGCGGCAGAGAACCAAGATCAGCACGGCCACGCCCGCCTGCGTCGCGATTAGCCTTAGCGGATGTGCGAGGTTTTCCGCAAATATCGCGATCAATACACTAGACAACCCCAGGTATCCCAACGCAATCCATTCGAACGCGCCACACGCAGCCCACGCTTCGGCGAATTCGCTGGCGATCCGCGTGGACCATCCCAAACGCTCTGTCTGAGACGTCCACACAATCGCGCTATCGCTCGTCTGGCAGTCGTGTCTTTGGAGTTCGTTCAAGTTCATGCGCACCGCTCCACGGGTTGCCGCGTCTGCTTTGTTTGTGGGAGACGATTTGTCGTTCGCAAGGCGGGCCAACCTTCCTTCCGCGCAATGCGCACGAGCTTAGGCGTTGGATTCACAGCCGCTGGATTTCCCACCGATGCCAGCATCCAGCGATCTGGAGCGCTGTCGCCGTAGGCCCAACTTCGCGACAATTCCAGGCTCATTCCTTTGGCAAGCATGTGAATCGCGTGCGCTTTTGCTTTTCCGAACAGCGGTTCGCCCAGAATTCGCCCAGTCCACTTGCCTTCGCTCTCTTCCAGTTTTGTTGCACATACTGAAATTTCTGTGGCAACTCCACGGGCGGCCAGTTCTAGTTCCAAAGCTCGCGCTGCCGCGTTGGCCAGCGGCTCGAGCGTTCCACTCACAATCACGATGGTGTGCCCTCGCATCGCGTGCCAGGCGACTCGTTCCACACCATCTTCAAAAAAGCGAGGGACGAGCCATCGCGGGAGGTGCTTCGGAGGCGTCGATGGCCGTCCCTCTCCTTCGCTTGCCCGGAGCTGCAAAGGGTGGCCACTCACGTGCGCGCAAGTATCGACTTGCTTCCCCGGCCCTTCTTCCACAAAGCTGTGCACGCCGCGCAGAACCATCTTGTTGGCATGCAATACGTGGCCGATTCCGCGCGGGAGCAGCTTCAGCGCTTCCCCACACCATGAGAAATAGTTCGTCAGCGGGATTTCGCAGCGGTGGCGCAGGATTCGAAAGAACCGCCGCTCGAGCGACGGCAGCGGCAGCAAGGTCCCATCCAAATCAAAAAAGGCAGCTGCGCGCGCGCTCATGCCGCCTCCTGGGCCGCGGCGTTCACGCCGCGGCTCTGACGGACACCGTTTGCGAAATACTTCCAGCCTTCCAGAAGCACCGGCAACCCGCGCACCAGGCAAAACACGGCCGTCGCGGTGGTAAGCACTTGCGCGCCCATTCGAATGGTTGCACTCACATCTCCGCCGAGCCCGCTTAGCAAGGCCACGGGCCCGCGCGTCAGCGCCAGCTCCAAACCCAGGTAACAGAAGCACAAACATTTCATCGCGGCATAGAGGCCGCGGCTCCAGCGCGAGGTAACTAACGCGCGACCCCACCACGTCTCGACCATGGCCTTCGCTCCCCAGCTGGAGTACCCCGCCTTCATTGCCAGATTACGAAGAAAATCCGTGGCCGCGCCGCGGACGAAGAACAAAATCGGCAGCCACAGCGAAACCATGCCAACAACCGCGAAATAGGTGAAATACACGTTTTCGATCATGCGGTCCCCGAGAATGTCCAATTGCGCGCCAACCGCCGTGGCCATTTTCTTCTTGCGCGCCATGTGTCCGTCGAGCGCGTCGAGAGCGATGGAAGTAACGGTCAGCACCACTGCCAGTAGGTTGGGCCAGGCCCCGCGACCAAACAGGCAGACGGCGGCAAAACCCACTGCCACGCGCAGGAGCGTTACCTTATTGGGCGTCCATTGAAATGGCATGCTAGGCACTCCTCCACCAGCGCCAGCTTGAATGGCAACTCCGGCGCCAACTGCACGTTTCGCAATTCCTTTGAAATCAAGCCATTACGGGAATGCGATGGAAAAACATGCGCATGACGCGCAAGCCAAACGCTTCATCTGTCGCCTGTTTGCTTGAGGTCTTTGCTGGTTGCTTTTTTCTCGCCTCAACCGTCTAATTTCCGAGGACTGGATTGTTTCTTTGCCCTGGAAGCTGACAACGGTGTAAGCGAGCCCGGGAATATTCCTGAGGATTACGCGATTCTCTCGGTTGAAGGTATGATGCCAAGTTGCAGGCCAAACTGAAGGTATGACACGAACATGACGCCTTCGGATGTCTCACTCGCCGCAGCGTTTCTCGCAGGGTTGGTGTCGTTTCTTTCGCCCTGCGTGCTGCCCTTGGTGCCGGGCTATGTTTCCATGCTTTCCGGGATCGGCATGGAGCAACTCCGCCAGGGCGAAGTGCCGCGCTCGGGACTTTTCTCTTCCGCCCTTGCGTTTGTTGCCGGCTTCTCCGTGGTGTTCATCGCCTTTGGTGCTTCCGCGAGCGCCGTCGGTGCGTTCCTCAAGCAGAATCGCAACCTGCTCGCGCCCCTGGCTGGCGCATTGATCCTTCTTTTTGGCCTGCACCTGATCGGCGCGCTGGTCAAACTCAAGTTGCGCATCGGCGTGATTCTCGGAATGATTCTTGCAGCCCTAGGAGTCGCCGCGTTGCTGCGGCAGGGTCCCCTTTTTGCGGGACTCAAGGCCATGCACTTTTTCTCGCTCTCCCTGATTGGATTCTTCGGTCCTGCCTTGGCACGCTGGCTCAACCGCGATGTGCATCTTCGCAGCAGCATCTCACGGCCGGGAATCTGGAGCGGGTTCCTGCTGGGTTTTGCGTTCGCCTTTGGCTGGACCCCCTGCATCGGGCCGATTCTCACCGCAGTTCTCGCGCTTGCCGCAGCCAGCGATACGATCGCGCGAGGCGTTCTCTTGCTAACGGTGTATTCTGCGGGCCTGGCCATCCCCTTTTTGCTCACGGCTTTGGGAATCAGCCAATTCATGACTTTTTACAAGAATTTCCGGAAGTATCTTCACGTCGTGGAGGTTTTCAGCGGCGCCTTGCTTTTGTTTGTGGGCGGCCTGGTTTTCTTCAACAAACTGACCTGGCTCGCAACCAAGCTGACGTTTCTAAATCGTTTTACGCTGTAGAGGAGTGCGCTTTAGCGCGTTGGAAAATTCAAAATGAAAAAAGTTCTCCTAATCATCGGCACGGTGGCCGTTCTCATCGGCTTGACTATTTATGCGGATAGGGCGACGCGCGTCAAAGCCAAGGTTTCTGACGGTCATGACCTTGCGAAGGCAGACCCGGTTACTGGCAATCCGGCGCCCGAAGTGACCTTCAAAGACCTCGACGGCAAGGATGTGCCGCTCAGCCAATACAAGGGCAAAGTGGTGCTGGTGAATTTCTGGGCGACGTGGTGCGAGCCTTGCCAGGTGGAAATTCCCTGGCTCATCGAAATGCAGCAGAAGTATTCCTCGAGGGGCTTCACGATTCTCGGCGTGGATGTGGACGAGGAAGGCAACAACGTGGTCTCCGCCTATACGGCCAAGCAACGCTTTAACGTGAACGGTGAAAAACTCCCGATGAATTATCCCATTTTGCGTGGCAATGACGCGGTGGCCGACAAGTTTGGCGGTTTACTCGGTTACCCAACGAGCTTTCTGATCTCGCGCGATGGCAAGATTGTAAAAAAAGTGCAAGGGCTGGTTGACTACGACGAGATCAAAAACGCCATCGAAGGCCAGTTGTAAAGCGGAAATGTGACGCCGTTGTTCTCCGAGCTCACGTGCTGCCGCGCGTACCCCACCTGGCGGCGCGGCTCAACGGCCGTGCTTGACCACCGTAAACACAACTTGCGACGGATATTGTTTCGAATGATGAACGGCGTTGTGCGCGACAACACCTTGGTCCTCGTCGTAGTTGTTCCCGCCGGTATTTAGGTTGCGATCGAAACGCGGAAAATTGCTGCTCGACACTTCCATGCGTAGCTGATGACCTGCCTCAAAGTAGTTGCTGGTGTTCAAGGGCTGCAAGGTGACCTGATAAACTTTGCCCGGCTCCATCCAGACCAGCGGCTTGTCGTACCCGTCGCGGTAGCGCAGGCGCTGGATGGATTCGTCGAGGTTGTAAGCGCGCCCATCGGGGTAGACGTCGAGCACTTTTACGGTAAAATCCGTATCCTTCGCGTCAGAAGAAACGTACAGCGTGGGCACGATGGGCCCGCTCAATTCCGTCCCTTCCTTGAACGGCTCGGAGGTGTACACCAGCACATCCTCCCGCGCTTCCATCTTTCGCTGGTCAAAAGCGCCAGGCTGAACCGCGGTCCCGGTGCAACAGACATTTCCGCCGTAAGAAAAAACCGGATTCATCGGGTCGTAAGTAAACGAGTCGGGCTTGTCCGTTGCCGGCGGAGCCGTCACCAGCGCGCCGTTGCCCGCCAACGAGTTTGCCCGGCCCGCGCTGGACAAAAACAGCGTCATCGGCTGCGCACCAGCAGGCGGCCAGATATCCGACGTCTGCCACTTGTTCATCCCCATAGTGAAGTACGTGACCTTTGGCAGCGAATCCAGCCGCGCGCTCTGCTCTCCTTTCAGGAAGCGATCGAAAAAGCCGTACACAATTTCCTGATAATCGAGCCGCGCGTCGCCCATGCTGCGTTCGCCGACGATGGTGTCCTCCGTAGCACGCGTGTAAGCGCAATGCGTCACCGGCGCGACGACGGCCCACTGCTCGTCGGCAATCTCCGGCTTCGCCGTTTTGCGGACATGATTGAAGAGCGCGAGGTTCGGCCCAACCGAAACGTCATACCAGGACATGAACCAAAGGCCGGGAACATTGAGCTGCATAGCATCGTGATACAGCCCGCCTTTGTACCAAGCGGGGTCGTTAGGCGTGCGTTGAATCATGCGCCCGCCCGTGTCCACGGGCATGGCGTCGGCGTAGATGCCGCGGGGCGCCTCCACGGCTCTTAGAATGTCCCGTACAGGCAGATGCCAAAGCGCTTTGGACCAGTCCACCGGAGGAAGCTGCTGTGCCAGATCAAAAGCCTTTGACGCGCGAATCAGATCTTCGCGGGGAGTGTTTGGAGGAAACATAGGACGCACCTGGTTCTGCTCACCGTAGAGCCAGGTAATGAACAGCATTTGGACCGTTCCGCCGCGATACCAGTTGCCCTGCTCGTAGTAAGGCGCGACGCGACCCACGCCTGCGCCAAATCCCTGAACATTCATCGCCGCGTAGGCAGGAGCGCCCATCGCGGCAATACCCATTTGATACTCTGCTGTCGAAGAGCAACCCGTCGTTCCCACTTTTCCGTTTGCCCACGGCTGAGACGAGAGCCAGGCCAGCGCGTCAACTCCATCAGTGCGGGGCGCTCCGAGAATGTCGTAATTCCCCTCAGAAAAGAAGTGGCCGCGTTCGTTCTGGATCACGTAGGCATAGCCGCGCTGAACGGCTGTCAGCACGTTCTTCATATCGGCGGGAACACCGTTGCGTACGTCCCAAAAATTGAAATTGTAGGGAGTGCGCACCCAAATGATTGGTACCTTGCCGCTGGAGTTCTTCGGCCGGTAGATGTCCGTGGCCAAGCGAACGCCATCGCGCATGGGCATCATGACCTTGCGCTCGATGACGGCAATGGATTCCAGTTCCTTTTCCGTTTTCCAGCGCTGATCGCGTTGCTCTTGAGTGAGGGTGGTGCCTTGTTGCGCCTGCATTCGAGCTATCGGAAGCGTACAAGCCATGGCCGCGACCAAAAGTGTCCGGGCAACCGAGTTTTTCATGAAAGACCCTCACTCGAGCGGCAAACGATCAGCGATCCACTCTTTGGCGCAAAGATTCTACAGGATTCCAAGGGGTAAGGGAGTCGCTGCTGCAGGAACAGCCTCGCTTGGAAACGAAGAATAGGAGGGTGTCAGAAATCTAGGCAGGCTGTGCACTTCGTGTCTGCGACGCGAGGGCGATCTCGTAGGACTTGCGCAAAAGCCGGACAGCACGCTCGACGTCGTCCGGATTCCGAAGAAAGACACTTACCCAGCCTGATTTAGGAAGAATGTGGTGCGGCTCAGCCTCTCCACTTCTCACCAGTTCATCCCGCACATGCCGGGGAAACGGAATGTCAACGAGGCTGTCGCCGTGTACGTGGCCGATTTCACGGCGGCCAACGCGGAATTCCGTGCCGCCAAACCGATGTGGTGCATGTTCGATTTCTTCCCAGCGCGCAACGGCTTCGTGGATTTGCTGCCCCGCGCCCTTCACCATGGCTATACTCCTCCACCCTCAATTGACCTGCACATACTTGGATGTTCGGTCGAAGCGCATCGTTAAGTCGACACGATGGCGACCATGCCAAGCACGGGAAGAGCGAGGGCTGGGTCGCCCGTGACCTTCACTTGGGATTGAGCGGATGCACGGTCAATGCCTTTGGTGAAAATGCGCCAGGCGATCTCCTGCGGGATGGTGGTTTCGGCGGCAGGTCGATCTTGGTCGTGTTCCTTAAGGGCCCAGCCACTATCTTCGCGGCGCACAGTCCAACTGCCCCCGCATTCGCCGGACACGGTGACGCGAAGCGCGGTTCCCGCTGCGGCGGATACGGCGCGATAGGTAAACGGCAAGGCACGCATAAAACAATCCAGCACCGGATAGTAAAGTTCAGGTGTCAGGATGCCCGCCCCGCGGATTCCTGGACGCTCGACGGCCATTCGAATCTGCTGTTGATGGTGCCACCGTTCGGTGTATTCGCGAGCCGTGTCGAACCAGTTGGCAGATTTTTCTTCGCCCGCCCAGCTCACGCCAAACGGTGCTTGCGCGTACGGATCACGCCCGGCGTGAAACTCCGCAAGCTGTTTACACGCCACCTCGATCAGAGAAATCAGAACTGCGGGGCTCAAGCGGCGATACACGGTGACGCCTTGTTCATTCAGGCGGTCGACGTAAGCACCCCATGCGCGAGGCGAGTCGATATTCGGAGCCGGGGCCGCGCAGCCGTCGCGCGCGATAGAGATTCCTCTCAGGGCCGTGTCGAGCAGATGCGCCGCGACGTCTTTAACCTGCCACTTCGAAGAGACCGTCGGCTTCTCCCAAGCCTCGGGGGAGAGCGAACGCAGCAATTCGAGCAGCATCCCGTCCACCTTGGGGAAGAGATGGGCGGTGAAAATGGGGTGTAGTGGATCAACTCTGTCCGTCGCAGGATGTGTGGCCATGCAAGAACTCTATGCATGGAGGGGGCCGAATTGCAATCGCCTGAGTCGTCCTGCCTCCGCAACCTTTTGATGCCCGCAGGGTTTCATTGCCTGTACGCGCTCTCTGACCGAATGAGTCGACAGGAGAGAGGCTTCGGAACAGAGCAATGCAGAAGGGATCGACAACATGCGCTACCTAAGATTCGCGGCTCTCCTCGGGATTTGCCTGTTTTGCGCTTCGTTTGCAAGCGCACAGAGGGTTATTGTTGGCGTTGGAGTGGGACCGGCCTATGGACCGGCTTATGTTGGCCCGCCGCCACTTTGCGCCTACGGCTACTACGATTATTACCCGTACGCGTGCGCGCCCTATGGCTTCTACGGACCGGAATGGTTTGTAAACGGCGTGTTCGTCGGCGCGGGGCCTTGGTATCACAGACCTTATCGGCATCGGGGATACTATTACCGGCGACCCGGCTACTATCGCCGAGGTTGGTATGGACGTGGCTGGCGCGGCGACTGGGATCATGACCGATGGCGCGATCATGATCGCGGCTGGCGTCACCGGGAGTGGCGCGGGGACCGTGAATTCCACGGCCACCACGGGCACCGGGACTGACCGGGTTCCACAATCGAAGATTAGAAACGGCTGGCAACCAGGATTGCCAGCCGTTTTTCTTTTTGTGGCGCGGTCCTTCGAAAACGGTGCGGCTGAGCTGAGCTAAACGAGGACCTCCTTGTCCGCGGGCTGCGGAAAGTGCTGCGAAAACCAGAAGGAAAACGGCGTCGCGCCATATTGCTGGTAGTGCTCGAGACGCTCGCGTCCTTCCGCTACTGTAGGAATGTGCCCCGCCGGAATCCACCACAGGCAATAGACGGGCTTGTCCATCTTCTCGAACCACTTGGCCCGGTCCCGCAAGACGCGGGCGTGATCTGATTGGTACGCATAGTTGCGCAGTGCCTCGAGAGACTCCCAGACAGACATGTTGACCAGGATGGACCGGTCCCTCTCATCGTAAGTGATGTCCGTAGCGTTCCCCGATGCGGACTGCAGGCGCCAGACGAAGCCGCGAGCCTTGTCGGCAAGCGCGTTGATCGGTTCGAGCTGAGCCACAAATTCAGCAATCTTCGGATCGTCGATGGGGGCAATCAGCCGGCCAATGTTGATTTGCGCGAGATGGTAGCTCATGGTTGCTCTACAAGATGCCTTTCGGAATCCGAAGGATACATGGGGAATGGAGCCCCATCGGCTTCAAAAAGCAAAGCGATAGCCCAGAATCATCTTGGCGATCAGATGATCGGTGGAATGCGTCAGGCCAACGCCCAATCCGAAATTCACCTCCCATTTCGGCGAGAGGTTCAAATCAATGGCCGGAAAGATTTGGTGCTGCTGCTGACCGATAGGAAGAAAATCCGTGGCCGGACCGACGGCGCCATAGTACTCGAATCCACCTGTAATTTTTTTCGTGAAGTCGTAGCTGAGCTTGAAGTTCGGCGAAAAGATGACTCCCTGAGACACACTTTCGCCATGGAGGGAGCGATCGAAGGTTGGATTAAAAGACCAGTACCAGGGACCGGACTGTTTATCAATAATCGGGCGGATCTCCCAGGTCCACGTGTCGGTCGAGAACTTCCGCCGCTGATAGCCAATCTCGTTCGAAAGGCTAAGGCCTACGGGCCAGTTCCACTTTTTCGGCACGCGCACCCGGGGACGAATGTGGTTGCCGACCCAATCCCATCCCTGGCCGTTTTGCATGGAAGTGAAAATGTAAAAGCCGGTCTCAAACCAGTCATTGAAGCCATGCGTGATCTCGATGGTCTCGTGTAACTGATGGTTGGTGGGAAGCAGGCCGTCCTGGATGGTCTTTGAGCCTTGAACGGTGAAATTGCTGTGCAGTTCGACCATGGTGTGATGCGGTTCTACCGTTTCGTAGCCGTAGACCTGAATCTCATAGTTGTCTTGTGCCCGAGCGGAAAACGGCAGAACTACACCCAGGAACAGAAGACCACCGCAAACGATGGCGATGCGCAACTTCAATGGCTCACCCTTAAGAGGCAGCTGAACCGAAGCTCCCTAGGGTATCTCGGATTCCTGGTGAACGAAAAACAGTCTGATACGGAAACTACGCGTGCGGGTGCGCCTTGTCGTAGACTTCCATCAATTGGCGAATGGAGGCGTGCGTGTAGCGCTGCGTCGTGGAGAGCGATTGATGCCCCAGGAGCTCTTGAATGGCGCGCAGGTCGGCCCCGTCGGCAAGCAAATGCGTTGCAAAAGCGTGGCGCAGCGAATGCGGATGCAGGTCCCAGTTGACGTTAACCAAGCGCACATACTTCTTCACGATGCGCCCCACCGAGCGCTGCGTCAGCCGCCGGCCCGCATAGTTCAGAAAAACCGCCTGCGCGTGCGGGTCTGCGCTGTCAGTTGACCCGTTGGTTTGCCTGAGGAGCTGTTCGCGCACAGGCCAATATTTCTCCAGCGCTTCTTGCGCTTTTGCTCCGTAGGGAACGATCCGCTCTTTGTTTCCCTTGCCTCGAACGCGCAAAATACGCTCTTTTTGCTCGACATCGAGCAGGTTCAGACCGGTAAGTTCGCTGACACGCAAACCCGCAGCGTAAAGCAGTTCCAGCAACGCGCGGTCGCGCCGCCGAAACAACCCTTCCTCCATGTGCGCGCGCTCACCCGGATCCTTTTGCTTCGCGGTCCTCCGTTGTTCCTTCCCGAGCAAACGCTTTTTAGAAGGCGCGGCAGCACCGTTTCCACCTTGAACCATCCCCGCAAGATGGTTGAGAAAGCCGTTCATCTCTTCGGCGGAAACTACCGAAGGGATGCGCTTCGGAAGCTTCGGCGTGGGTACCAGGCGTGCCGGGTTTTCCTTTAAATATCCTTCTCGTACGCAGTATTTGAAAAAGGATCGCAAAGCTGCAAGCTTTCGCGCGATGGAGCTTTTCTCGAGCCCCTGGTCATGCAGGTGCGCGACAAACTCGCGGATCATGGCGTGGTCCACCGCGCGCAGAGCAGGGGGGGTGGCGCGAGGCGGCGTAAGAAATAGCAGGAATTGACGAAGATCCTTCGCGTAGTTGGAAACCGTGTGAGGAGAGGAGTTCCTTACTGTCCGCAGATATTCGAGGTACTTGGCGATCGCTTTTTCCATTGCCACCTGCCAATGAAGAGAAGGTCCCCCGAAACAGTATAGACGCGCAGGCCCATGCAGAAGCGGAAAGTGGAAACATGTTTCGTCAAATGAAGGGTGGTCAGGACTTCACCGCCACGGGGACAGGAGCTTCTTCCGGCTGCGCCGCGGGCGGAGCTTCAGGCACAAGCTTTTCCCAATCACAACCTTCCTTCAGGCAGGCTTGTACCTTGCCGATTTTTGAGTTTTTCTCGACAGTGAATGGCGCGCCACACTTCGGGCACGGCTCCGCAATCGGCATGTACGGCGTGGTGAAATCGCAATCGGGATACCGCGAGCATCCGTAGAAAATCCGCGGTCGCCCGCGTCCGCCTTTCCCAGCGCTGCCCCGGCGCACGAATTCTCCCTCGTTGCACTTCGGGCATTTGATGCCCATGGTGATGGGCCGCGTGTACTTGCACTTTGGGTAGGCGGAGCAGCCGATGAATTCGCCGAAGCGCCCGTGCTTCTTCACTAAACCGTTCCCGCACGTAGGGCACTTTTCATCGAGCGGCTCATCGGGCTGATGCGCGATGCGGGTGCCCTGGACCAGCCGACGGGTGGTCTTGCAATCCGGATAACCGGTGCACGCCAGGAAGGTGCCGAATCGCCCGCGCTTGATGGCCATCTCCTTGCCGCAGTTATCGCAATACTCGACTTTGTTTTCCTCGCCAGCGTCCGGCAACATCGGCGAAAGGTCTTCGATAAAGTCGCAATCGGGATAGCGCGAGCAGCCCAGGAAGAATCCGTGCCTGCTAATGCGTTCCAGCAATTCGCCTTGGCCGCACTTCTCGCACTTTTTCCCGGTGGGAATGCCGGCTTTGTACGAGAGCATCTCCTCGTCGGCCTTGTCGAGGTCCGTGACGAATTTCCCCCAGAACTCTTTCACGGAATCGCGCCACGGCAGCTTGCCCTCTTCGATTTCGTCGAGTTCCTCCTCCATTCGCGCGGTGAACTTGAGGTCGAAGATGTCCTCGAAACTCTTTACCAGCAGCTTGCATACGCGCTCGCCCAGCATGGTCGGTGAAAACCGCCCTTGATTCTTGGTGACGTACTCTCTCTCAACGAGGGTCGAAATAATGGCGGCGTACGTGGACGGCCGCCCAATCCCGTCCTCTTCCAGTTCCTTTACCAGAGTCGCATCGTTGTACCGCGGCGGCGGCTCGGTGAAGTGCTGCTCAGGACGAATCTTGTCCAAACGTAGCAATTGGCCCTCAGCAACTTCCGGCAGCGCTCGGCCCTCGCCCTCATCGTCTTTCTCATCGTCCTCGCGGTCGGCAGTGGACGCGGGCAACTGATAGACGCGAAGATAACCATCGAATTTTTGCACCGATCCGCTTGCGCGGAACGTATATTCGCCCGCACGAATGTCGATGGTCGTCTGATCAAAAATTGCAGGAAGCATCTGCGACGCGACAAACCGCTGCCAGATCAACTGGTACAGCTTGAAGAGGTCGTCGTCCAAATATTTGCGCACGTCTTCCGGCGTGCGCGCGACATCCGTCGGTCGGACGGCTTCGTGCGCCTCCTGCGCGTCCTTCTTGGACTTATAGAAATTCGGCTTCTCGGGAAGATAGTTGGGGCCAAACTTTGCGGGAATGAGTTCGCGCACCTGCGCCAGCGCATCGTTCGAAACATGAACGGAGTCCGTGCGCATGTAGGTGATCAGCGCCACCGAGCCTTCCGAACCCAACTCCACACCCTCATAAAGCTTTTGGGCCAGCGACATCGTGCGCTTTGCGGTAAACCGCAGCCGGTTGTACGCGGCCTGCTGCAATTTCGACGTGGTGAACGGCGGCGGCGCGTTGCGCCTCTTCTCCTTTTGCGCCACCGCCGCGACTTGCCAAGTGGCCTTGCTCACCGCGGCCACAATCTTGTCGGCAGCTTCCTGATTTCTTACTTCAATGTCACCATCGTTGTGCTTGATGAGCTTGGCTTCGAAGAGCGGCGGCTTGCCCGCATCCAGCAGGGCGTGGATGGTCCAATACTCCTGCGGGACAAAGGCGCGAATGGCCTCCTCGCGCTCCACGATCAGGCGCAGCGCCACGGTTTGCACGCGCCCCGCCGACAAGCCTCGGCGAACCTTGTTCCACAGCAACGGAGAGATCTTGTACCCCACCAGCCGGTCCAGCACCCGGCGCGCTTGCTGGGCGTCCACGAGATTGGTATCCAATCCCCTCGGATGCTCGAACGCCGCGCGGATCGCCTTGGGGGTAATCTCGTTGAAGGTTACGCGGAAGATTTTCTTCGGGTCCGCCGGAGGGATGTCGTCCGCCAGGTCCCCGTTGTTTTTACTCTTCTTTCCCGCTTTGGCGTCTTCCGCTTCTTTCGTTTCGGCGGCCTTCCCGTTCTGCTTGCCGGGTGCCTCGGCCTCCACGAAGCGGTTGGGCTTCGATAGCACCATCGCCAGATGCGCGGAGATGGCCTCGCCTTCGCGATCGGGGTCGGGAGCCAGGTACACGGTTTCCGCGGTGTGCGCCGCCTTCCTCAGATCGTGGATGACTTTGCCTTTGCCGGAGATAATTTGCAGGGTTGGCTCGAAAATCTTCTCGTCATGGATGCTGATCTTAGGAGCCTTTGCTTCCACCTTGGCACTCTTCTTTGTGCCTTTTTTCTTCTTTGACGGCTTCTTGCCGGAGGGGTCCTCGCCAGGTAGACGAATCCCGATGGTCTTCGTCGGCAGGTCCATGACGTGTCCGATGGAAGCCTTGACGGTATAGTTCCGTCCCAAATACTTATTAATCGTCTTCGCCTTCGCGGGCGATTCAACAATGACAAGCGAACGAGCCATTTAACTTTTGTAACTCCGTACTGTGATTCGGAAAGGGCGGACCGCGGGGCGTGTGTCCTTCTCGCTACCTTTGGCGCATGTCCCCAGGGATGAGTCCGACCCCTCATGAGATGCATCAGTGGGCCCGGCCGGTTCCTTCGTCTTAGATGGCGTTCCGCCCATGGAGGGATATTTGAACTGCTATCCCCCACTATAACAACACCTTGCAAAACCACTTGCCCGGCAATGGCCGGATGATCCCCTTCGTCTCTAGCGTAAACAGGGTAGCCAGAACCTCGCAAGAGTTCAAGCCGGAGCGTTCGACAATGTCGTCAACTGGAATCGCCTCTTCGGCCCAGAAGTTCGCAAAAGCTTATTTTTCGAGCCATTTAGCCCGTTCACAAGCAAAAGGTTTCGATCCGCAAGCCGCGGAATTGCGCTCCTTCCGCAACTACCG
>DATFRZ010000059.1:0-30691 GCA_035262885.1 Candidatus Acidiferrum sp. | reverse complement strand
AACGGCGAATTCCAGCAAACCGACGTTGCACTAATTATTGGGGCTAACGACGTCACCAATCCCGCGGCGCGCACGGACAACACGAGCCCCATTTTCGGCATGCCCATTCTTGACGTCGACAAGGCGCGCACGGTGATGGTGATTAAGCGCAGTATGGGAGCGGGCTTTGCCGGCATCGAGAACCCGCTGTACTACATGGACAAAACGCTGATGCTCTTCGGCGACGCGAAGAATTTTGTTGGCGCCATCGTGCGCGAGCTTGCTGGCGGCCACGAGTAGGGTTTCTGCCGCAGGAGAGCCCGCTGCCGAATTTCAACGCGTTGTTAAATGCCCGCCGTTTTGCCCTTACTCATAACGGAGTGCCACGATCGGATCGACGCGCATTGCGCGCCGCGCGGGAACCAGGCACGCTCCGATCGTGACAACCAGGAGGAGAAGAGTAACGCTCGAGAACGTGAGCCAGTCGCCTGGAGACACGCCATACAACAAGCTACGAAGAAGGCGAGTGAGAGCCAGTCCGGCGACAATTCCAATGGCGATGCCCGCCAGGGCCGCCCGTATTCCCTCCAGAAGAACGGTTTTCAGGATGTCGTGACCCTGCGCTCCTACAGCAACACGAATTCCAATCTCGCGCGTGCGCTGAAGCACCATATGGGAGATGAGCCCGTACAGACCAACGACTGCCAGGACCAACGCCAGCCCCGCGAAACTGCCGATTAAATAGGAAGGATATCTCCTCAAAAAAACCGAAGGAGATTCATTGGCAATCTGCTCGAGAGATTGCGGCTGAATCAGAGGTAGCTGCGGATCCATCTGGCGCAGCGCGCCGCGGGCGGCGCCGACAAAAGATGCCGGTGCCCCGGAAGTGCGCATCAGGTAACTCAAGTAAGTGTTGGGACCCTGGTCGTTCGCCACATAGATCATGGGAGGCGGAGGAGCGGCAAGATCGGACGAGGAAGTGTCTCCGACAACGCCAACAATTTCGATAAAGGGATTCTGGGCGCTGAAGGTAAAGCGAATGCGCTTGCCCAGCGGATTTTCGCCGCGAAAATAAGTCTGAACGAATGCGCGACTTGCGACCACGACTCTGGGGGTGTCTTTGGTGTCGGTTGCGGCGAAGAGGCGACCTTCGACAAGAGGGATTTTCATCGTATGGAAATAGCCGGTGCTAACGGTCAGGATTTGGCATTCATCTTCCTGCCCCGTCGTCACAGGGCGACCTTCCTCGACAAAGCGGATGGTGCCGCTTCCTCCGCCAGCTGGGATTCCGGAAGCTTGCCCGACGTCCACGACCCCGGGCATCGAGCGCAGGCGCTCGGTGAATTGATGGTCGAAGCGAACGGCGGCGGCACTGTAGTAAGGCGGAGTCTTGTCGCTGGGATAGGAGGAATCCGGCAAGTTCACTGAGAAACTCAAGACATTGTGAAGGTCGAAGCCCGGATCGCGGCCAATAAGAGTGTGAAGGCTTTTCAAAAGGAGCCCGGCACCGACGACCAAGACGAGAGAAATGGCAATTTCCGCGACGACCAGCGTGTAGCGCATGCGCATGTGGCCAGCGCTCGTGCCGCGCGATTCCTGTTTCAAAAAATCGTTGGGGGATGTTCGCACAACGTCCAGACCGGGAGCAAGACCGAAGAGGATTCCCGTGAACACGGTTACGCTACAGAGAAACGCAAGAACCGGAAGATTGACCGAAGCGTCGCGAAGATAGGGCATGGCTTGCAACTGAAGCTCAGGAATAGCGGAGATGAGCAGGTTGACGCCCCATGGAGAGCCGACTAGTCCGACGGCGGCGCCGAGGAGCGAAAGCGCCAGGCCTTCCGTCAGCATTTGCCACACGAGACGCGCCCGGCTGGCCCCCAGCGCCGAACGCACGGCAAATTCTTTGCGACGGCCAATGGAACGCGTCATCAGGAGATTTGCGACGTTGGCGCAAGTGATTAAGAGCACGAAACCCACAGCGCCAAGAAGCACGAGCAGGACGGGGCGGACCTTGCCAACGATGGTGTTCGTGAGAGGACCCATCACAAAAACTGTGGAACCATTTTCTTGGGGGTATTGCTGGGAGAGTTGCCGGTTGATGCTTTCCATTTCCGCGCGCGCTTGTCTCTCGGATACGTTCGGGGCCAGGCGGGCAACGACATTCAGCCAGCGGAGGCTGCGCCGCGTGATTGGATCTCCGCCAAGGTGAATCGGGACCCATATTGGCGCGGACGCGACGGGGGCAAACTCAAATTCGCGCGGAAGAACACCAATGATGGTGGTCGGCTTGCCGTCCACCGGAATCACCGTGCCTGAGATGTTGGGATCGGCGCCAAATTCACTCTGCCAGAAGGAATGCGTGAGGATGGCCACGTGAGGACCGTCCGACTGCATGTCACTATCGAGGAAATCCCGCCCCAAGGCCGGTCTTACTCCAAGTGTGGAGAAAAAACTGGGCGTGACCTGCGCGGCAAAAATGTTCTTCGGCTCACCCTTTGTGGAAAGGGTGAAAGCGTCACCGCTAAAGGCGGTAAGGCTCTGGATAGTCTTCGCGGTGCGCTTCCAGTCGAGGTAGTCCGGATAGGAGACGTTCGCAATTTCGACGCTATCCGGATGCTGGCTGCGCGTTTCGCCGAAGGTGAAGAGCCGAGCCGGTTCGCGATAGGGAAGTGGGCGCAGCAGGGCGGAATAGACAACAGAAAAAATCGCGGTGTTGGCCCCGATGCCGAGAGCCAGAGTGAGAACGACCACCAGCGAGAAGCCAGGAGTTTTGAGGAGAGATCGCATAGCAAAGCGCAAGTCCCGTCGGAGCGTTCCCATGATCACACCTCCACACGGATCGAGAGTGCAAATGGGGGGCCTTCCAACAAGGTGTGGAAGTCCAAGCGAGGGAAGGGTTTAGATCAAAGGCGATGCCATCTCGGTCCTAGGATTTTGTTCGATTGTGGGACGCTTCCCGCGAATTCGGACGGGCGGGGAGCTTACGGAGTGGCTCCGGCGACCCTATTTTGCGTCGTGGAAAATGACCCCGAGAGTGTAGCGGGTGCCGCGATGGACGCGGCTGACGCCATGTTTCATGTTGACGCGGTAGTAGCCACGCGTTCCGCGGATGGGCCGGTAACGCGTGGTGAAAATAATCGCTTGGCCTTGATCGGCGTGGACCACTTCGGCTTTGGACTGCGCGCGAGGTTGCTGCTCGACTAACAAGAATTCGCCGCCTTCCCAATCGCGGCCCTGCTGGCCCAGAAGAAAAACCATCTGCAGCGGGAACGCCACTTCGCCGTAAATATCCTGATGCAGGCAGTTGTATCCACCCGCTTCGTAGTGCAGAAGAAGCGGAGTGGGCTTGGTTTGACCGGCTTTGCGGCAGATTCTAAGAAAAGCCGGATGCTCCTCCGGAAAGCGCGGAGTTTTCTCACCTAGATTTTCAGCCCACTCGTTCGCCACGACCGCGAGGTGCGGATACACGGCGGTTCGCAATGAAGCGACGACTTCGGGAAGCGGATTGTCAAAGTATTTGTAATCGCCCACCCCGAAGCGGTAGCGCTCCATGATGATGCGGCCGCGGAAACGGGTTTCATCGCCGTACATGGAGGCGAGCGACGCACACTCTTCGGGCGAAAGAATTCGTGCGGTCACCGCGTAGCCGCGCTGATACAGGGAATCGGCTGCCGCTTTCCAATCCAGCCCGCCAATGCGGTCTTCCATCAAGTGCATCTCCGATGTTTTTTGAGAGGCTATGGCCCTAAGGCCCTCAATCTAATGTTGACCGATTTAAATTGCGTCAAACGCTAATTTTAGGTCAGGCGAGGCGCGCAAATCTATCCGCTATGCGCCGGCAAACTCATGCTGCCCGATCCATGAGCGCCGGGTGCCCTTGGCAAACCCTGCAAGGGCGGCGACCACCTCTCCTGCAACGCGCGTTTCAATGCTATAGTGTTTGCCTACAGCCAGAACCCCGGTCGGATTTCTGTTCAGGAGGTTCGCATGAGCCCGAACCAGACGCTTCGCAACGATTCCCGCAGAACCTTCTTGCAATTCTCCGTCGCCGCTGCCGCCGCATCCGCCTTCCGCATCGTGAATGAGCCGATGCTCGCCGCTGCCGCCGTCGAGCGTCATCGCGGCGCGTTTCCTCCTGGTTCCGTAGTCATCAACGCGAATGAGAACCCGCTCGGTCCGTGCGATATGGCGCGCGCGGCTGTGGTAGCGCAGGCCCCGCAGGGCGGCCGTTATTCCTACTGGCTCACGGACGAGCTGATCGACACATTTGCGGGACAGCAGGGCCTAAAGCGCGAGTTCATCCACGTTTTTCCCGGGTCGAGCGAGCCGCTGCATTATTCTGTCCTTTCGTTTACTTCGCCGACGCGGAGCTACGTCACCGCCGATCCCGGCTACGAGGCCGGCATGGAGGCGGCCAAGGTTTCCGGCGCGCGCGTGGTCAAAGTTCCGCTCACGAAGAGCTATGCGCATGACATACCGGCGATGTTGACCGCCGCCCCTGAAGCCGGCCTGTTCTATGTTTGTACACCGAACAATCCGACGGGGACACTGACGCCGCACGCGGACATTGAGCAATTGCTCGCTAAGAAACCGAAAGATTCGGTTGTGCTGGTGGACGAAGCCTACATTCACTTTGCCGACGGCGCCGAAACGGCCATCGATTTGGTGAAGGCCGGACAGGACATCATTGTGCTGCGCACGTTCTCGAAGATTTATGGCATGGCCGGGCTGCGTTGCGGATTTGCCATTGCGCGTCCCGACCTGCTCACGAAGCTCGAGCATTGCGGAGGCTGGAGCGCTTTGCCAATCACCGCCGTGGCTGCGGCAAACGCCAGCCTGAAGCACGAGCATCTGGTGGCCGACCGCAAGCTGGCGAACACGACCATACGCCAAAGAACTTTTGACTGGCTCAGCCGGCAAGGCTATTCCTTCGTGCCTTCGCAAACGAATTTTTTTATGTTGGACGCGAAGCGGCCCGCCAGGGAAATCATCGACGCCATGGCCGCAAAGAACGTATACATCGGGCGCATTTGGCCCGCTTGGCCGACGTACTCGCGCATCACCGTTGGCACGCAGCCGGAGATGGATGCGTTCATGACCGCATTCGATGCGGTCATGAAGAATGCCAAGAGCGTCAGCTTCGGGATGCCTACGGTGTCGCCAGACTCTCGACGCGGCCGCATCTACGCCGACGGTCAGATGCTTCCGGGCATTTCTTCTTAACCTTTGTTTTCCAAACTGCCTACTTTTCGGCGGACTCGAGCGGAATCGCCTCGAAATATTTCGGCACGATCACCCTGGTCCTTGGCGAAGCCGCCCGGACCTCCTTTACAAAAGACTGGACGGCATCAATAGCGGGCTGCTGCGATTCGTCATACGATGCGAAGAAGTTGTCCCAATGCGTCGGAAGCACTAAAGAAGGAAATTGCAGCGCGCGCATCAGGCGCCCGCAGTAGTCGTAGATTTCCTTGCGCGAACCGGCGGCGCCAACCATGGCCACGTCCGGTGTCAGTCCTGCGATCTCGCGCTCAATATAGTTCATCCCTCCGAAGGCGAGGATCTGATGTCCACCGATACGCACCAGGTATGCCAGTGTCCCTCCCTCGGGACTCATTTGCCGAAATGTCAGTGGCGCTTTCATCCCGGCGGGCGCCGTTTCTGAGCTGTAGTAGTGCTTGTGATCGAGCGCGCTGTGAATGCTCGGAATCACCTTGAGGGAGAAAGTTCCGAACTCGAAATCCTCTCCGCCACGTACGGTAATTAATCGTTCTTCAGGAACGTCATAGGCTCGCATCACGTTCACGGTGCTCTCGGTCCCTATCACGGTGGCGTGCGTTTTCAGAGCAATATGCGGCACATCGAGCACGTGGTCGTAATGCGTATGCGTGACTAGGATGAAATTCGCTCGCTGGATGTGCGAGTCAATGACGGCCACGTCGGGGGTCACCGCATCTTCCCATCCATAAAGCTTACGCGTGTCTCCGGGGACAGGCGTGCCCGCCGAGCCAGCACCCGGCGGCCGCGGGCCATTGATTCGCGAGAGATAAGGGTCGATCAGAATGACGGTTGTGCCGTCACCGATCTCCCACCCTGCCGTTCCGAGCCACTTCAGAGTGACCTGGCCGGTTTTTGCGGCACTCTGGGTGTTTTGCGCCACCGTGCAAATAGCGGTGGCGATGAATGCAAGCGACACCAGGGCTCGTTTCATGACCCAAGGACCTCCAAAGGAGGAGAATCGCGGAGAGTCTACTGGCGGATGGTGACGGGGTCAACGCACCTTCCCCTTCGGTGCCGGCAATAAAGCTGGGGCGGGAAGAGGATCCCGCCCCGGCGAAAACTCTGGTTCGGGAAATGAAACCGTTAGGCGTGGGCCTCGGTGGTAGGTCCATTCGCTGTAGTCGGCGGCGCTTCGCCGTGGAACTGCTCCGCTTCGGTTGAGCCGGCTAGCGCGGTTGTGGAGGAGCGTCCCCCGGACACGACTTGCGCGAGCTCATCGAAGTAGCCGGTGCCGACGAATTTCTGGTGCGTCACGGCACGATAGCCGAGCTCCTGCGCCGCGAACTCTTCCTGCTGCAGTTTGGAATACGCGGTCATGCCGGATTGCGCGTAGCCGCGCGCCAGGTTGAACATGGACATATTTAGGGCATGAAAGCCGGCCAGCGTCACGAACTGGAACTTGTAGCCCATCTTGCCCAGCTCTTGCTGGAAATTCGCGATGGTCACGTCGTTGAGTTTCTTCTTCCAGTTGAATGACGGCGAGCAGTTGTACGCCAGTAGCTTGGCCGGGAACTTCGCGTGGATGGCATCGGCGAATTTCTTTGCTTCGGTGAGGTCCGGGGTCGAGGTCTCGCACCAAATCATGTCCGCGTGCGGCGCATAAGCAAGCCCGCGCGCAATCGCCGCGTCGATTCCGCCGCGGAATTGATAAAAACCTTCCGGGGTGCGCTGGCCATAAATGAATTCGCTGTCGCGCGGATCGGCGTCGGAAAGCAGAAGTCCTGCGGAATTCGCGTCTGTGCGCGCGATGAGAATCGTCGGCACTCCACAAACATCCGCCGCTAATCGCGCGGCGATGAGTTTTTCCACAAATTCGCGCGTCGGCACCACCACTTTGCCGCCCAAGTGCCCGCACTTCTTTGCCGAAGAAAGCTGATCCTCGAAATGCACCGCAGCCGCGCCCGCTTCGATCATTGCTTTCATCAGTTCGTAGGCGTTGAGCGAACCGCCAAAGCCGGCTTCCGCGTCGGCTACAATTGGGGCAAACCAATAGGTCCCTGATTTTTTGCCTTCCGCCGATTCAATCTGATCCGCGCGCATCAGTGCACGATTGATGCGCTTCACCAGCTCCGGCGCGGAATTGCAGGGATAGAGCGACTGGTCGGGATAAACGTCGCCCGCGGTGTTATTATCCGCAGCCACTTGCCAGCCACTGCCGTAGATCGCCTTCAGCCCGGCCTGCACCATTTCAATCGCCTGATTACCGCTGATCGCGCCGAGCGCGGGAACGTATGGCTCGGTCTGCATTAGGTTCCAGAGCCGCTCTGCGCCCAGGCGGGCCAGGGTGTACTCAATCTGAATCGAGCCGCGCAAGCGCAGCACATCCGAGTACCCGTAGGGGCGCGTGATCCCGTACCAGCGCGGGTCATGGCTCCAATAGTGGATGGGCGGATGGGCCTTCCCGTTTCCGCCGGTTCCCTTGGCCTTGCCGTTCGTCCCGTTGCTGCCATTTGTCGCCATTTTCCTGCTCCCTGCTTTGGAATCTCCTCAGACCGCCTGACACTCTGCGGAACCGAATAAACTCCCGCCAAACTCGACAACTACCTCGGATCGAACTCTTCTCCCCGAATCATCTCTTCGCTGATACGGCGCGCCTCCCGCAGCGTCGCGGCAATCTGTGGATCGTCGCTTTTCCTTTCTTGCAATAGCCGGTCGAGTTCTTCGTCGAAGAGTCGGCTAACCAATTCAAGTGTGTGCGCCACAGCGGCACCGTTTTCATCGAGGATTTCCACCTGCCGTGAATGGCGCATACGCTGCGCGATCATCAAACGATAAATTCGGTCGGTTGCCAGATCCTCCATATAGCCATCGAGCAGACTGGCGCCCTTGCCGTTCTGCACCCCGTTGCGATAGCGAATCACCGTTCGGACGGCGGCCCGCGTTCCGGCCAATGTTCGCCTGCCCACCCCTGTGGGCAGCGGCCGCAAATCAGGATGCGCATTGGCATCCGCCGGCCGCGCCTGCAACTGATTTGGAACGGGGAACTGGCTCACCGCGATTTCGTTCTGGTCGGGATGCCCGGTCCACGCGCCATCCATGAGTGAATTGGCTTCGTTCTTTTTGTCTTCCGCCAGCACTTTGAGCGCTCGCGCATTCAGCTCTGTATCTTCGCGGCTCGGGTATAGGGCGGTCATTCCGCCAATCGCCAGCAACCCGTGCTTGTGGCAAATTTCCGGCATCAGGTTTCGCAGGTTCTGGAAAAATGCCACGTTGTGCGGAATGGTGTTGCGGTCAGGAAGAACCCAGTCAGCGTCTTCCAGATTGAAATGAATCAAACTCGCCATGTAGTCCCAGCGGCCCAGGTTCAGGCCCACAATATGGTCGCGCAGGTTCCACGCGAACTCTTCCATCTGAAACGCCAGGGGATGCGACTCCACCAAGGCCATGCACTTTATCGATCCCTTTGGCAAGCCTTTCATTCGTTCAATCATCTGGAACAGGTCGCGCCACCACAGAGCTTCGTCCGCCGATTCCGATTTCGGAATGTAAATGCACAGGGGATGGGGCAGGGCCTTGAAATCAACTTGGTACGCGACCATCGCTACGTCAAAAAGAGAAGCCGGGAGGAGTTCGCCTGGCAGAATGCCCGCCTGGTGAAGGTGCAAACCGCGCGGACGAGTGAAAATCACCGTTGTACTGGGACTTATGCCTACGCTCTTGCTGCGTTTGCGGTCAAAGTAGGTGAGGCGTCCCACGAGCGCTTCCAAAATATTCTTGATGCCCTGCGCATTGTGCTCCCAGGTGTTCGCGGTTGAATCTTCCAAATCCAGCATGACGCCCGGGGCTCCTGAGTTGAGCATCTTCACCACGAGTTCCGCGTCGTCGGCCGGGCCGGTCATTTGATTTCGCTGATCGGCGCACCACGCCGGCAGTTCGACCCTCCACGGACCCATCGTCGCCACCGATGCCGGCAAATACGAAGGAACCTTGCCAGCGTGGGCTTCCGCCAACGCGTATTCGCGTCGCACCAGCAGCGCCCTCTGACGCAGCGTCAGAGCCGCGTGCAGCGGAGCTAGAAAATCCAGGAATCCTTCGGGAAGATCGCGCTCCGGGTCAAACTCCTTGGGAGCGGTGTTTACCGGCACGACCCGATTCGAGAAGGGAAGTGGTGCGAGCGACGGGTTCAGCCTTGGAGCGGCGGTGGCCATGATGCTCTTCCGTCCTTTCCGTAGCGGATTCCAAGCAAGACCGGCTGGCGGATTAAGAAGGCAATTCGATGCCCAACGGCAGAGGAATCGCCGCTTGTAAGCCTCACCGCCTCAGTAAGATAGCCAGCCTTCGAAAACGGGCTGCCGAGGCTGTGAAAGAATTGGGGCAAAGAGTTGAGAAATTTGCACATCCTTGCCCGAAGTTTTCCCCTGCAAAATCGCTTGTTCAATAGGCTGAACATCTGTTCAATCCCTCACTCCACTCCTACCCTAGCAACCCGCGGCCCGGCAAGATGTTGTTCGGTATTGTGAACAAATATTCTATACTGTGAACTTTGGATGCTTTTTCAGGAGACTTCATGCCCTCCTCGGATGCGAGTCCAGCGACCGCCGTCGAGCGCGCCCTCAATATTCTCGAAGCCGCTGCGCATCGCCGCGACGGCCTGACCAACTCGGAAATCAGCCGCAAGCTCGCCATCCCCAAAAGCTCCGCCAGTTACATCCTTCGGACCCTCGAGCGGCGCGGCTACTTGCGGCGTGATGCGGAAAGTGGGCGCTATCGCCTCGGCCTGAAAATTCTCAGCCTCGGCGGAGACGCCCAGGCCAACCTCGATATCGCCGATGTGGCTCTCCCGTTCATGCGCGCCCTGGAGGAGAAAATCCACCTGACGGTGCACCTTGCCGTGCTGGATCAGGGCGAGGCGGTTTACATCGAAAAAGTGGAAGCTCCGGGATTCTTCAAGGTGAATACCTGGGTGGGGCGGCGCATGTTTTTGCATTCGACGAGCGTGGGCAAATGCCTCCTCGCCTGGCTGCCAAAGCAAGAAGTTGAGACGATTGTGAAACAGCAGGGCCTGAAGAAGCGCACCCCAAAGACGATTACAACGATGACCCGATTGCTCGCCGATTTGGAGCGCGTGAAAGAGGATGGCTACGCGGTGGACGATGAAGAAAACAGCTTGGGGGCACGATGCCTGGGCGCACCGGTTTTTGAGGTCACCGGAAACGTGACCGCGGCGCTAGGGGCCAGCGGCACGCTAACCCAAGTGGAGGAAGCCAGCATGCCGCGACTCGCCGAAGCCGTGAAAGAAACCGCCCGGCGCATTTCACGCCAATTGCAGAGAAGCGGCGCCGCAGGTGCGGCTTGAGCCAGGTTCTTTTCCAATTCGATCACCTGGGGGTGTCGCCGATGGCGTGCCAGGGATCTCCTCGGCAGTTCTTGCGAAACTCCACCTAGCGCGGTGAGTTTCACGCGCTCTTTTTCTCGCTTCGCGCCACGACTAGATTATTCTTAACCGAAAACACATTGGGCACCTGGTTGGCGCGCAAATTGGCGAGATTCTTGTCCATTTCACTGTCCACGACGCCTTCAAGCGTAACGTTGCCGTTTTTCACGATGATATGAATCGAGGGAATCGCCCCCATCCCATACCGCTGGAGCCCGGGCCCGCTATAAATCGCGCGGTACTCAGCGCGGCGCAATTGATCATCCATAGGCGACAGCGGGAGCACCTCGATTTCGTTTTTCACGGACGCCACGCCTTCGATCCTCTTCACCACGGTTTCAGCGTCGGATTTCAAGACCGGCCGAGTGACTTGGCCAAGCAGCGTAACTTTGTCTCTGTCGATGCGAAACGCCAGATTGTCGAAAACCGAATACCACGGCAGCATCACTAATTGATGGCGAACTTCCTTGGCGAGCTTTGCCCGGTAGTTCTCTTCGCTGCGCTGGTGGTTGCTTTGCTGCGGCAATCCCGCCGCATTGCTCACAGCCGCGCTCATGGCGGTCAGTATTAGCGCTGCCAACAGGGCCCGAATTTCTTTGCTCATAACTCCTCCTGGACGAACCCCCGCAAACTTCCTTAGGTCCTCAGTGAGTTAGATTCAGGGCGAACGTCAAATAGGTGTATGCCGAGCTCAGGAAATTGGATGCTAACATGGTGTTAAAGTAGCTGCTTCTTTCAAAGTTCTTTCGAAAAAAGGAAACTTTTTTGGCAGTGCCGTGTTGCTGAGGCAGCCGCAAAGGGAGAGCCAAACGGAATGCTGGTGATCGCACATCGCGGAGCCTCGGGGCACGCGCCCGAGAACACGCTAGCTGCATTTCGCAAAGCGGTGGCGATGGGCGCGACGTTCATTGAAACCGATTTGCAGCTCTCGCGCGACGCACACTTCGTGGCCGTTCACGATGGAACCGTAAACCGCACCACCAACGGTCGCGGCTCCGTGCACGACCTGACGCTTGCGGAGTTGCGGCAATTGGACGCCGGCTCCTGGTTCGGCAGCGAATTTGCCGGCGAGCGCATCCCCACACTCGAAGAAATCCTGCAATTCTCTAGGAAAAGCGACGTGGTGTTTTACCTGGAAATGAAGCCGAGCGGCTCGTGGGGCGGGGAGCACGCGATGATTGCGGCCCTGCGCGAATCAGGAGAAATTCCGCGCGCGGTGGTCATTTCTTTTGAGCCGTCGCTGATGCTGAATGTCCACAAAATCGAGCCCACGGTGATGACCGGACTGCTCTACGACGGGCAACTGGCGAATCCGGTGGACAAAGCCGTTGAAATTGGCGCGCGCCAGCTGGCGGTGCGGGGAGACCTGGTCACGCCCGCGCTGCTGGAGCAGGCGCGGAAAAAGGATTTGCCGGTTGTCTGCTGGACCATCAATCAACCCGCGCACATGCGCCTGCTCATTGAAGCCGGCGTTCACGGAATTATGAGCGACTACCCCGACCGCCTGGTGGCGGCCCTGAAGAAGGAAAGCGAAACGGTTTTGTGACCGATCAGGAGCTTTCGATCAGTGTGTGAAGGATGGCCAGTTGTGCGACGGTAAGCTGCTCGGCCCGGGCATCCCGGCGCAAGTCTAGCGACGCGAGTGCGGCGCGAATTTTTTCCGGCTTGCCCAGAGACCGCAGACTGTTCACCAGTGTTTTCCGCTTCTGCGAGAAAGACAATTTCACAAAATTCAGGAAAATCTGTTCGTCCCGCAGGGCGAGCTTGGAACGTTCGCCCGGCAGCCGCAAAGTAACCAGCGCCGAAGTCACTTTCGGCGGCGGCTGGAACGCCTCGCGGGGAATCTCGAAGACAAATTCGGGGCGCGCGTAGAGCTGCGTAACGACAGAAAGATACCCGTAGTCGCGCGTGCCCGGCTCGGCGGCCAAGCGCCGAGCGACTTCGGACTGAATCATCAAGTGTGTCTCGTCAATCAGAGATGCGAATTCGAAAAGGTGATGCAGGATGGGCGAGGTAATGTAGTACGGAAGATTGCCGTACACGCGGATGCGGCGCCCGGAAGCGAGAGCGGCGAGGTCGGTCTTGAGGATGTCGCGGGAGACGACGGTGAGTTGCGGGAACTCTTTGGCGAGACGGCGAAGGCCGCTGGCGAGCGCCGAATCCAATTCGATAGCGCTGACGGGACCGCCAGTCGCTAGCAGATAGCGCGTCATTTCGCCGTGGCCGGCGCCAATTTCGATCCAGCAGTGTTGATCATCCTTCGGCAGCGGGACCGTGGCATGGGGCGAGACGCGAATGGCGCGCGCGATCTGTTCGCGCCAGTCGAGGTCCGCAAGAAAATGCTGGCCGAGCCGTTGGCGAGGCATGGGCAGAACAGTCTAGCAGCGGCGGCGAGTGATTTCCTCCAGAGGCGTTCGAGTTTCCTGTCGACCAGAATTTCTCAATGGGTTTGAAACAAAAATGCCCCCTTATCCGTTTAGGGGTATAGAATGGCTGCCCTAAAGAGTTTATGGGTGAGCGCGGCGGCGAATGAAGCCAAGGAATCGGGACACGACATGGAAAAAGAAGGCGATTTGATGCAGGGGACGCTGGACATGCTGGTGCTGAAGGCGTTGGCACGCGGAGCAAAGCACGGGTATGGCGTCGCGGAGTGGATCCATGAAAGCTCAAACGACGTGTTGCACGTGGAAGAGGGCGCGCTTTATCCGGCCCTTCATCGGCTGGAGTTAAAGGGGTTGCTGGCCGCGGAGTGGGGTACGTCGGAGAACAACCGGCGGGCCAAGTATTACTCGCTGACGGCGGCGGGGCGCAAGAAGCTGGCGGAAGAAGCCGAGTATTGGCGGCGGATGTCCGGGGCAATCGCGAGAGTGATGCAGACCGCATAGGGATTAGGGGTCGCGGACTGGGGAAAGATGGATCCCTCGCCGCCGGAGTCCTTGAAATGGCATGTTGCGGCGCGAAGATCCCTGGCCAGGAGAGGCGTATGAACTACTGGATGCGATTGAAGGCGCTACTCAAGAGGAAGCAACTGGATCTTGATCTGGAAGACGAGCTGGCGTTTCATCTGGCGATGCGCGAGGCGAAGAACCGCGAGCGCGGGATGGCAGGACAACAAGCGCGGTACGCGGCGCGGCGGCGCTTTGGAAATGTGACGCGCATTAAAGAAATTTGTCGGGAGTCGTGGAGTTTTACATCGCTGGAAACCACCTGGCGCGATCTGCGGTATGGGGCGCGGGCGCTGGCGAAGAATCCTGGGTTCGCCGCGGTAGCCGTACTGGCAACCGCCCTCGGAATTGGTGTGAATACGGGGATTTTCTCCGTGCTGAATGGAGTTGCGCTAAAGCTCCTGCCGGTTCCAAGAGCGGAACAGATTGTGAGCATTGATCAGATCTTCCATGGAAAGGTGCGGCGCAACGTTCACGGCGAACCTGGTTTGTTTTCCTATGCGGAATATAAGAACTACCGAGAGAACAACCATACGTTCAGTGGGTTGCTCGCCTACGCACCGTTCCTGGAGGCGACCTTGGGAGGAGAGAGTCCCAAGCAAGTCACCGGAGCAGAAACGTCGTGCAATTTCTTTGAAGTACTGGGAGAGCGGCCGGCACTTGGGAGAACCTTCGTGGACTCAGATTGCCGCGCGCCCAGCGCAAGCCCCGTCGTAGTGCTGAGCGATGACTTGTGGAGAAACCGGTTTGGTGCGGATCCCTCGATCGTAGGGAAAACGGTTTCGTTGAACCGCGCAAAATTTGTGGTGATTGGCGTGGCTGCTCGGGCCTTTGGCGGGCCCGATCCTTGGCCCAGCGCATTTTGGGCGCCGGTGACGATGCAGAAGGCGCTGGAACCTGACCGTGATTTTCTCGAAGAAGACAATACCGGCTGGCTGGCGCTTCTCGGGCGGATGCGGCCCGGCGTTTCCCTCGAAGAAGTCCGCGCAGACCTGGGAGTGATCGCGGGGCAAATTGATCAGGAACATCTCGGTCGGACAACCACGTTGGCGATTCATCGCGCCACATTCCTGGGGCGGCCCGAAGAACGCACCGTGGTCTTCAAGATTGGCGGCGTGGTACTGGCCGCAGTGGGGTTGGTTTTGTTGATTGCATGCGCGAATGTGGCGAATCTCCTGCTGGCACGGGCATCTTCCAGGCAGAAGGAAATTGCCATACGGCTTTCGATCGGGGGGAGCCGCTGGCGGATCGTCCGGCAACTTCTGACAGAGAGCCTGTTGATTGCGTTCCTTGGCGGGACGCTTGGGTCGCTCATCGCGTTCTGGTCGCTCGAAGGCATTGCGCGATCGGTGCTCGCACACCTGCCGCTCGACGCACCGCAGCTCGTGTGGGACGTAAGTCCGGACCTGCACGTTTGGGGGTATTTGCTGGCACTCACGGCCATTACGGGGATCGTATTTGGGCTAGCGCCGGCGCTTCATGCGACACGGCAGGACTTAAGCACGGCGGTGAAAGGCGACGGGGGCGCGGTCGCGGGCAAGGCACGCGGAGGAAAGCTGCGCAGCACGCTTGTTGGCGTGCAAGTCGCGATATGCATGGTGCTTCTGATTGCCGCTGGTTTGCTGATGCGGGGTCTCTATTTGGCGCAAACGGTGGATCCGGGCTTCGAGATGAAAGGAATTACGCAAGCCCGATTCGATTTGCCTTCACAAGGATACAGCGAGGAGAAAGCAAAGGCCTTCCAGCGCGAAATGGTCGCCCGCGTGGCGGCGTTGCCCGGCGTGGATGAAGTAGAGCAGGCAAGGGTCACTCCTCTAAGCCATCAGTTTGTGGGAACGGGATTGACGGTGGGCGGGGAAACAGCAGCGCGAGCGTTCGAATACAACGTCGTGTCGCCGGGATTTTTCGCCATGCTGGGGATGCCGCTGGTGCGCGGGCGAACGTTTACGGAAGAAGAGGCGCGGGCGGATGCGCCTGTCCTGGTAGTGACCGAGTTCACCGCGCGGCGGCTGTGGCCGGGCCAAGACGCGATTGGAAAGACGCTGCGTGAAGGAGAGAAGAAGGACTATCAGGTTGTCGGAGTGTTGAGGGATTCCGAGGCCTCGCACCTCGGACATATGGACGGGCTGTTTTTCTATTTGCCAGCGGGACCGAAGGAACAAGACAGGTTGCAACTGCTGGTGCACAGCAAAAGCAGTGACGCGACCACAGCCAAAGGAATTCGAGAGACCATGCGTGCGCTGGATCCGGACTTGATCGTGGGCGTATCGAAGCTGGCGGACAACTTGGAGGCATGGCGAATACCATCGCGGATTGTTGCAGCGCTTTCTGGCGTGCTCGGAGCGCTGGCGCTGCTGCTTGCTTCTATCGGCGTACATGCCGTGGTCTCGTACGGAGTAAGCCAGCGGACTCGCGAAATCGGGATCCGCATGGCGCTTGGTGCGGACGGGCGGGAGGTCATGAGGCTCGTATTGAGGCAAGCCCTTCGGCCGGTAGTGGTTGGCAGTGTTTTCGGCATTATAGGTTGCGCCGCTGTCTCACAAGTTCTCTCGGACGTACTGTACGGTATTGGCTCCCACGATCCGATCGCGTTTGTCGGCGTGCCACTGCTTTTGCTGGGCGTTGCGTTTCTAGCGAGCTACATCCCCGCCCGGCGCGCCGTTCGCGTGGACCCGGTTGTTGCACTGCGTTACGAGTGAAGACCTCAGATCAGGCATTCCGCAACGCGAAAAGAACTACTTACGTCAAGTGTGTTCGATCATTCCTTGGTGCGTTTTCCGCCCTCCGATAGCGTAAAATGGTTGCGCATTCATTAATGGTTCTTTCATGAGAATCCTATTTGTGGCGTCGGAAGGGCTGCCGTTTTCGAAGACCGGCGGCCTGGCGGATGTCGTGGAAGCGCTGCCCAAAGCGTTGGTGGCCCAGGGCCACGAAGTCGCTGTGGTGCTGCCTCGTTACCGCGGTGTTGAAGCCGCTTCTGTGGTGATGCCGAGCCTGACCATTCCTATGGGAGGCCCGCGGTTGCGCTTTCCCGCGATTGTGGACGGCGCGCTGGTCGGCGGAGTGCGGTATTTCTTCTTGGAGGATGCGGCGTATTTTGACCGCGAGGGATTGTATGGAACCGGAGGAAGAGACTATCCCGACAACGCCGAGCGCTACGCGGAGTTTTGCCGCGCGGCGATCGAAATTGCCAAACATATTTGGCCGGCGGATGTGTTTCATTGCCACGATTGGCAGACCGCGCTTGTACCGGTGCTGCTGCGAACATCGTACAGCGACGATCCGTTGGTGAAGAACCTTCCTGTGGTCTTCACGATTCACAACATGGGGTATCACGGGCAGTTTCCGAGAGACGTGCTGGACCGCGTGGGAATCCCAGCGACCGTTTTTCATCCAGAGGGAATCGAGTTTTATGGCGGCGTGAACCTGCTGAAGGGCGGCTTGGTCTATTCGGATTATTTGACGACGGTGAGCCGGAAGTACGCCCAAGAGATTCAGACAAGAGAGTTCGGCTACGGATTGGACGGAGTGGCGCGGAAAAGGGCGGACCGCTTGGTGGGGATTTTGAACGGCGTGGATTACGGCGCTTGGGATCCGTCGCAAGATCCACTGATTGCGGCGAATTATTCGGCGAAGGATTTAAACAGCAAGCAAACGTGCAAACGGGACTTGCTGGAGACATTCGGGCTGCCGCAGGAGCACTTGGAGCGGCCGGTGATCGGAATCGTGTCCCGCTTCGCCGACCAGAAGGGATTCGATCTGATCGCGGAAAAGGCGCACGAACTCATGGAAGAGGATTTGGCACTTGTGGTGCTGGGAACCGGTGACAAGAAATATGAAAGATTGTTCGGGGCACTGGCTGCGACCTATCCAGGGCGCGTAGGATTGAAAATCGCGTACGACAATGCGCTGGCGCACAAAGTGGAAGCGGGCGCGGACATGTTCCTGATGCCATCGCGCTACGAGCCGTCGGGCTTGAATCAGATGTACAGCTTGAAATATGGTACGGTGCCGATTGTGAGAGCCACGGGAGGGCTGGACGACAGCATCCAGCCGTTTAACGTCGAGCATGGCACGGGGACGGGGTTCAAGTTTAAGGAATACACCGGAGAAGCGCTCTTGTACGGGGTGCGGCAGGCATTGCATCATTACATGGACGAGCGCATCTGGAAGCGCATTCAGTTGAACGGAATGGCCAAGGATTTTTCCTGGAGGGGGCCGGCCCGGGAATACGCGAAACTGTACGAGGCAGCGCGAGTATCCCGCGGATTCGCGCCGACATCGCAAAAGTCAGAGAAGCCGGAGAAAGCAACCAAGGCCGAGGGCACAGAAAAGATAGCGGGATCCGAGAAGGAAGCGAAGAGCGCCGTGTCGGTGCGGCGAGTCAGGAAGACGGCTCCGGCCGCGGGGCAGACCGCTCAAGCAGCAGTGGAAGCTCCCCAGACGCTGGCAAAACTGCATCAAGAAAAAGGGCAGGACTCGCAGGAGGCGGCTCAGCGCACTCAAGATTCGACTCAGGACTCTCAAAGTTCTGGGCCGGAAGCCCCAGAAGGATCGGGGCAAGCCGTTCAGAGTTCCGGGCAAGCCTCTCCACCTTCGGAGGAAAACAACAACCCCTCGGAGCAAGCCCCCCAAGGTTCGGGGCGAGCAGGGAGAAACCAAAAACCTGCTACAACATCTAACTAAACTGACAAAGGAGAAAAAGGCGGCGGGCCGAAGGGCAAGCCGCTGAAAACAAAGGTTATGGCAGACAATTCCATTCCGGCGGCAACCGACGGAAATTTCGAAGCGGAAGTGCTAGCCGCAAGCAATTCCAAGCCAGTCATGGTGGATTTCTGGGCCGAGTGGTGCCGGCCGTGTCACATGCTGGCGCCGACAGTGGCGGAAATCGCCCATGATTACGAAGGCAAGCTGAAAGTGATGAAGCTGAACGTCGATGAGGCGATGAATTCCGCGGGACGATATGGCATCCGGGGCATCCCCACATTGCTTGTGTTCAAGAACGGGCAAGTGGTGGAGCAGATCGTTGGAGCTGTGCCCAAGGAGCAGATCACTAAAGCGCTGGACCGCCACGTGGCGTAATCAGCGGGAAGGAAATTGGTGGCGTCATACCAGATGACGCCACTTTTTTTGTTTTTTGCCGACTCCGGACATTTCAGTATGATTTCCTGCTGAGGGCATCGGCAGCCTCTCACTAAATCCATTGACAAAAATCATTTGAGAAAAAATCAGGCCAGCGGAGGGGAAGTGATTCTCCTGGAACGCGCTCAAGCGGAACGGGAGAATCGACGGTTTCTAGCTGAGGAGCGGCTTAGTGCGCGCCTGCGCTTGCTTTTCTGGTGCCTTGCCGTCGTGATGGGTGCACTGCACACGTGGGTTTACCGGAACGACGTAAACCCCGATAGCATTTCGTATATCGAAATGGCGGAAGCAGCGGTGCGAACCGGGTGGCACGCCTTGGTAAGCGCTTATTGGAGTCCCCTGTATCCAACGTTCTTAAGCGCGGCCTTTCGTATTCTTCACCCATCCATGTATTGGGAGTTTACTGTCGTGCACCTGGTGAATTTTGTCGTGTACCTTGCCGACCTGCTTTGCTTTGAATTCTTCTTGAGAGAATTGCTCGCGGCGCGGCGAACGGAAACCAGTTCGAAAGACGACTTGAGGCCGGTCCCGGAAAAGATTTTTTGGACCTGGGGATACCTGCTTTTCATTTGGAGCAACCTGTTTTGGCTGCGGCCCCAGCAGGTCAATCCTGACATCATTGTAGCGGGGCTCGTTTATGTGGCCACGGCGCTGTTGTTGCGGATTTACCGGGCCAACGGAGACTGGCTTGCATTTGCAAGTTTAGGAGCCGTGTTAGGCGTAGCCTACCTCGCGAAGGCGGCCATGTTTCCTCTTTCCTTCCTGTTTCTAGCGTGCGCATTTTTGCTTTTTGGAAAGGGGCGACGACCCTATCGGCGGGCGCTAGCAAGGGTTGCCCTGGCGGTGGCCGTCTTTGCCATGATCGCTGTGCCGTTCATTGTGATGATCTCGAAGGAGAAGCACCGCGTGACCTTCGGCGACAGCGGAAGAATTAATTACGCTGAGCACGTGGACGGTGCTCCCTTTATGACGCATTGGCAGGGTCAACCCGCGGGGACCGGCACTCCGGTGCATCCGACACGAAAGATTTCCGACGATCCTGTCATTTATGAATTCGCGCAGCCGATTCCCGGAAGCTATCCTCCCTGGTACGACCAGTCTTATTGGTACGAAGGAATCAGCACACATTTTTCGCTCCGAGGCCAACTATGGGTCTTGTTCAAAAGCGCTAATACCTATTTCAAACTTTTCTCCAGGAGCGGCGCGCTCTATGTTGTGTTTCTCGCTCTCATTTTGCTGGTGCGGAGGCTGGGAAAATGGGAATGGGGAGGAACATGGTTCCGGTTGGTTTGGCTGCCGTCCTTTGGCGCGCTGGGGATGTACGCGTTCGTGCTGGTCAAACAGAGATACGTGAGCGGGTTTGCGATGGTGCTGGTGCTGTGGGTTCTCTCGAGCGCGCGAATCTCCTGGGCGGGCGAAGACGTCTTCAGGAAACGGGCTATTCTGGCGACCATTCTCGCGCCAGCGGTGGCAATGTTGTGGCCGCTGGTTGTGAATGTGCGCGAGACGATTGCGAACCGGCCCTATGATCAGCAGGAAGTCGCGGACGGACTGCGCGAAATGGGGATTGCTCCCGGGACGCTAGTGGCTTCGATCGGGTCGGGCTTGGAGGCATACTGGGCGCACCTGGCGCAAGTCAGAATCATTGCCGAGGTTCCCGGGAAAGGAGAGAGCTTCTTGGTCGCAGATTCTGTTAAGAGAGGCGAAGCCCTTCGCAAATTCTTGGAATTTGGGGCGAAGGCGGTGGTGACCAAGAATCCGGCGGTGGCGCATTCAACCGAAGGATGGCGGGAAATTCGGCGCACCCGATACTTTGTGTGGCGCCCGACGGGAGACGGCCAATGAAAACAAACAGCGACGCAAAGCTAGTACGCTGCCATTGGGCGCAGAATGAGGTGAACATTCTTTACCACGACGAGGAATGGGGTGTGCCCGTTCATGACGAGAAGAAGTGGTTCGAGTTTTTGATCCTGGAAGGTGCCCAGGCGGGATTGAGCTGGGACACGATTCTGCGGAAACGCGCGCGTTACCGCGAAGTGTTTGACGGGTTCGATCCAGCGACAGTGGCGCGGTATGAAAACAAGAAAGTGCGTGAGCTCTTGAAGGACGAAGGAATTATCCGCAACAAGCTTAAAATTGCTGCCGCGGTTGGGAATGCGCGCTCGTTTTTGGAAGTGCAGAAGGAATTCGGATCGTTTGACAGTTACGTGTGGCGATTTGTGGATGGCCGACCGAAGCAGAATGCGTGGAAGACGCACAAACGCGTTCCCGCCAAAACGCCGCAATCCGATGCTCTAAGCAAGGATTTGCAAAAGCGCGGATTCCGTTTTGTGGGCTCGACGATTTGCTACGCGCTGATGCAGGCCACCGGCATGGTCAACGACCATGTCACCAGCTGTTTCCGTTACAAGGAACTCTCTGGCCACTAGTCAGGCCGGTAGCCACCCTTGACAGCTGCGTGGAGAGCCTTCGATCAGTTTGCAAGTGATGACCGGGTCGCGTTTTACACCGAGCTGGAACACGAGAGCTCCTGGGCTCATTCCGTCAACTTACGATCGAGAAGCGTTTCGCACTTCAGCAATGGCCGGAGGCCTATCTGGCGGTCTTCGCAAGAGCTGGCGGCCGTGTGCTGGTGACCTTCGACCGCGGGTTGAAAGCATTGGCTGGAAACGATACGCGGCTCCTGCGCTGAATTCGTTCTGTCCTTGCTTGCGTTGCAGGCAACGCCAGCGTACGATTCTAGTGGTTGTTCCGCAATTTCCCACCAGTCGTATTTCCTCTCAGGAAGTCGTGGAGGGGGAAGAGTGCGGCCCTGAAAGACCGTGGCTGTTCCCAGGGAAACGGGGAAAGTGTGAGGAGAACGCAAGAGAATGAAGTCTGTCGTCGTGGTTGGCGCGCAATGGGGAGATGAGGGCAAAGGTAAGGTTGTCGACTATCTCTCCGGTTCGTTTGATTACATCGCGCGCGTCGCCGGCGGGCACAATGCCGGACACACGGTCATCATTGGCAAAGAGCGCTATGTCCTGCAACTCATTCCCTGCGGAATTCTGCGGCCGAAGCAGCACGCGGTGATTGGCACCGGCGTGGTGGTGGATCCCGCGGCGCTGGTCGCGGAGATTGAAACTCTTTCGAAAGCGGGCATCGATGTAAGCGGGAGGCTCCACGTCAGCAACCGCGCGCACCTGATTTTTCCTTATCACCGAGAACTGGACAAAGCGGCGGAAATCGCGCGCGGCGCCAACAAAATCAGCACGACGTCGCGCGGAATCGGTCCAGCTTACGAAGACAAGATGGCGCGGCGCGGCTTGCGCATGTGCGATTTGCTCGAGCCAGAACTGTTTCGAAAAAAAGCGGCTCACGTCGTAGCCGAGAAAAACCGCTTGGCCAAAGGCGCGTACGGCGCGGACGTTGATTTTTCGCATGAAGTGGAAGAGACCCTGAAGTTAGGCGAAAAAATTCGTGGCTACATCTGCGATACGGCAGAATTGTTGAACGGCGCGCTCGGGGAAGGGAAGTCCGTGCTGTTCGAGGGCGCTCAGGGCACCATGTTGGACATCGATCACGGAACTTATCCGTTCGTGACTTCTTCGAGCGCCACTTCGGGCGGTGCGGCAACGGGCGTAGGCGTGCCGCCCACAAAGATCAAAAATGTGCTCGGAATTTCCAAGGCTTACACAACGCGCGTTGGAGGCGGCCCTTTTCCCACGGAGATGCCTGACCTCGACGCGAAAGAAGTCCGCGACCGTGGAAACGAGTTTGGCGCGGTGACTGGGCGTCCCAGGCGGTGCGGTTGGCTGGATTTGCAGGTTCTGCGATACGCAAAGATGATCAATGGAATTGATTCCCTGGTGATCACCAAGCTGGACGTTTTTGACACGCAGCGCGAAATTCAGGTCTGCGTCGGCTACAAATACAAAGGGAAGGCGCTGAAAGAAATGCCTGCGCTGGCGGAAGAGTACGAGCAAGTGACGCCGGAATACAAGACGCTTCCAGGATGGTGCACTTCGACCTACGGGGTGAAGGACGGAGAGAAGCTGCCCAGAGCGGCGCTGGATTACTTGCGGTTTATCTCCGATTTTCTTCAGGTGGAAATTGGGATGATTTCCACGGGACCAGAACGCGACGCGACGATTGTGCCGGCTGGGACACTTCTGTCGAAGTGGCTGTGAAAAGAAGTGACTGGCGACTCGTGACTAGTGGCGCTTGTGCGGTTGGGCGCACGGCCTAAGCTGAAATGCTCACCTTCGAAGAAGCGCGACGCAAAGTAATCGAACAAGTTGGAAAGATGCGAGGACCGCGCGCATGCGCAAGTGTGAGCGTGTGGGACGCCCTCGGACTCGTGCTGGCGCAGGAAGTTAAAACCGATCGCGAATATCCGCCGTTTGACCGGTCCACGCGCGACGGCTATGCCGTGCGTTCGAAAGACGTAAAGCCGGGAGCGCCGCTTAAATGCGCTGGAGAAATTAAAGCCGGGGATACGGTCACGGAGGCGCTGGCAGCCGGAACGTGTGTGCAGATTATGACCGGGGCTGCGGTTCCACCGGGCGCTGACGCCGTGGTGATGATCGAATACACCGAGCGCGAAGGGGAACTGGTTCGCTTCGAACGAGGCGCGCAGCTAGGGCAAAACATTGTTCCGCGTGGAAGTGAAGCCCGCGCCGGGCAAACCGTGCTTAAACCCGGGGTGCGCCTGGGATTCGCGGAGCTCGCGCTGGCCGCTCAAGTAGGGGCAACACCATTGCAGTGCTCAAAACGGTCGCGCGTCGCAATCTTGTCCACGGGCGATGAAGTCGTGTTGATCGAAGGGCAACCTGGTGCATTTCAGATTCGCAACAGCAATAGTGTTTCGCTGGCTGCGCAAGTTCGAATCGCGGGAGGCGAGCCCGTGGTGCTGGGAAATGCCGCCGACCGCGTGGAAGATTTAGGCGAAAAAATCGAGCGCGGCTTGCAGGAAGACGCGCTGGTGCTGACCGGTGGCGTTTCGATGGGCAAGTACGATCTTGTCGAAAGTGTGCTGAAGGCGCTGGGCGCGGAATTTTTCTTTGACGCGGTGGCCATTCGTCCGGGCAAGCCCGCGGTTTTCGCGATTTGCCAAGGCAAGCCGGTGTTTGGATTGCCTGGAAATCCCGTCTCCACGATGGTCACGTTTCAGTTGTTCGTGACTCCCGCGATGGATTTGCTGAGCGGAGCGGAAGCACATCCGCTGCCGCTGGTTGAGGCGCGGTTGATGGAAGCCTTGAACGAAAGGCCGGGCTTGACTCATTTTTTGCCCGCGCGGATCGCGTGGCACGGCGCAGAACCGCAAGTGAGCGCCCTGAAATGGCAAGGCTCCGGCGACATTGCCGCGCTGGCAGGGGCCAATGGTTTCCTCGTGGTTCCGGCAGAACGAGAAAAGATCGCTTCCGGGGAGCGTGTTTCGGTGCTTTTGAGAAAGGATGTCGTCTAGACACGTACGAGCGAAAACCATGGCCAAGCTCTCTCATTACGGCACGAAGGGCGAAGTACACATGGTGGACGTGTCGGCCAAAGCGGTGACCACCCGAACGGCCACCGCCCAGGGTTTCGTGAAAATGAGGCCCAGCGTGGTGCAAGCGGTGCGCCGGCTCAAGAATCCCAAAGGCGACCCGCTCGAAGTCGCTCGAATTGCGGGAATCGCCGCCGCCAAGCGCACCGCCGAGTGGATACCTCTTTGTCATCCTCTCCCTCTCACGCACATTGATGTGACCGCACGGCTGTGCAAGAATGGCGTGGAAGTGCAATCCGCAGTGACTACGGCAGCACCGACGGGCGTGGAAATGGAAGCGCTGGTGGCTGTAGCCGCCGCAGCCCTCACGGTTTACGACATGTGTAAAGCCCTCGACAAAGGGATAGAAATCACGGACATCGTGCTCGTCGAGAAAACTGGCGGAAAGAGCGGCGACTTTCATCGCAAGTTGCCTCGGGAGACGCGTGCGCGATGAGCGCTTCCCACGGCAAATCGGCGGTCCGGTTGCTGCTGGCGGACGATAATCCGCTAGTGCGCGATTTGATTGTGAAGGGTCTCGAACCGTTCTGCGAAGTGGAAGTGTGCAAAGACGGCGCGGACGCCTTGCTCAAGGTGGTTGATTCGCCACCGGACGTCATTCTCTCCGACTATAAAATGCCGGTGTTGGACGGCCGGCAGCTTTTCGAAAAGCTTCGCGCGCGCGATTCGACGCGCCACATTCCATTTTTGTTCATGGCGAGCCGCTCAGACATTGAAGAGCGCTTGAGGCCGCTGGTCGACGGCGTCGAGGACTTCATTACCAAGCCCTTCCTGGTCAAGGACCTTGTGCGAATCGCGAAAAAGGTCATCGACCGGCTGCACTTGGAGAAGCTCCAAAAGAGCGCCTCCCGCCCCGGCGTAATCCAGGGGCGGCTGGAAGAAATGAGCATGATTGACCTGATGCAGTCGCTCGAGATGGGGCAAAAATCCTGCCGGTTGATCGTGCGCAATAATGGCGTCCAAGGCGAGCTTTATTTTGCGAGCGGGCAGTGCCACGATGCCAGAGTAGGCAAGGTGGAAGGCGACGACGCGGTTTATAAAGTTGTCCTATGGTCCGCCGGAGAGTTCGAGATCGACTTCAACGCAGCCAATGCGTCCAAGCGGACGACGACAACAAAGAACACCACCGGCTTGCTGATGGAAGCGATGCGGCTGATGGACGAAGCCAATCGCGATCAAGACCCCGTGGCGACGCAGTAGCTCCGGCTAGAATCCCTCCTCATGCGCGTAGCCGTTCTCACCATCAGTGATAGCGTGGCCAAAGGCCAGCGCGAAGACCGCTCCGGTCCGGCCGTCGTGGCTGCCTGCCGCGGCTTGGGTTGGGAGGTTACCGCGTCGCTGCGGATTTCCGATGATGCCGCGGGGATTCGCGAGCAACTGCGCGAACTTGCGGATTCTGGACGCGTGGACGTTTTGCTGACCACCGGCGGAACCGGAATCGGCCCGCGCGACAATACTCCCGAAGCGACCGAAGCCGTCGCCGACCGCATGGTTCCCGGCATTTCCGAAGAGATGCGTCGCAAAGGATTGGAACATACGCCCACCGCCGTGCTCTCGCGCGGAACCGCCGCGGTTAGAAGCAAGACCCTCATCGTCAACTTGCCGGGCAGCCCCAAAGGCGCGGCCGAATCCCTTGATGCTGTGGCGCATCTTCTTCCGCATGCCGTAAAGGTGCTCCACGGCGCCCGCCACGATTGATCTATGGGCCAGAAACAACCGGCAGGACGATTTGAGATGGGTGTTCTTTGTCATGGAGGACGCGAATTCTGCAGGCGACCGTTTGCGTCGTGGTCGCTTCGGAAGCGCCTGTCTGCAGGTTGCGCGAGAAGTGCGGGAAAAAAGCGCCGGACAATTGGATGCGGATGCGATGTCCGGCGAGAAAGGCATTGCTGGTTAGCAAGCGGTCCAGGCTCAGGCGAGTGATTTTTCCGGGCTCAAGGTATTCGGGTTGCAGTGACTCGTTGCGGTAGCTGGCGCGCAGAACGTCGAGACCTGGGCTCATCAAGTTGAATGCCGCTCCATCACGCGCCACATCAAGGAGCCGCACCCACAGATCCAAGTCGCGGCAATCCGCTGAGACATAAAGCTCCGCGCGGATGGGTCCGGTGACCTCCAAGTCCGCTGGGAGCGGTTCGGTATCAAAAACCAGAGTATCGCTACGCCCCGCCAACGAGCGATAGTCATGCGCACCATAGGTGGTGAAAGGATCGCTAAGAGGCTTGGCCGGGTCTGAAAGAAAACTGGAATCACGATAGGAATCGTTCGCAACCGAGCGCACGAGATTCCCGGTCCTGTCGTCTGCGGACTTGGAAGCCAGATAGAGCGATTCGGAACGGGCGCGCTTCAAAGGCCACGCGTTTTCGTCCCGCCAGACATTTTTCCCCATGACAAAGATGCGCACGCGGCTGTCGCGGTCAGCGCCGTTGTCGATTCCCCGCACATAGTGATCCATCCAGCGAAGGAGGAGTTCATCGTAATCGATCGCTGCCGAAGGTCCGAAGTCGCGTTCGCCGGAGTGCGATTCCTCTTGCCCGCCGTGCGTCCACGGGCCGATAATCGTGCTGGTTCGCGGATCTTTGTCAGCGCGCCGGGTAGCGAGGAGGCCGTTGAAATTTGTGGTGGCGCCATCGGGCCCGTAGGCTTCGTCATACCATCCCGAAAGGTTCAGGACGGCAGCGTGCACGCGATCATATTTATTTCGCAGCTCTGCCCAATCCCACCACGGATCGGCCGGAGGATGCGAGAGCCACTCGTAATAAAAGGGCGAAATATCCTTCAATTCGCGAAGATCGCCTAGAGGAAGAAACTCCTGCAATCGCTGATGCGCTTGCTCCCAGACGGCAGCCGCTTCTTTGCGGGTTCTAGGGCCGGGAAGCCCCTTCCTGCGGCGAAGGTCCGGTGCGATATTGAACCAGATCCAATCAAGCCACGACCCGTCAAACACTCCGCCGGAATAGAAAAAATTGCGCGGCGTGGAAAAAGTCATCGCCGGAACCATGGCCTTTAGGTGAGGAGGGTTCTCGACCGCCGCCAGCCATTGGACTGCGCCAGGGTAGGAAAGGCCGAAAGTGCCTACGTTTCCGTCGGACCATGGCTGTTTCGCAGCCCATTCGATCGTGTCATAGCCGTCGCGGCCTTCACTCCGGTAAGCATTGAATTCGCCGTCGGAAGCGTAGCGCCCCCGCACATCCTGAGCCACTACGGCGTATCCGCGTGCGACGGCCTTTCTGAAGGTTTTGTACTCGCGAAGAGCCGATTCCTTGTTGTATGGCGTTCGATAGACGAGCGTCGGAAATCGGCCGGAGTCAGCGGGAAGCAGAATATCCGCTCTCAGTACAACGCCGTCGCGCATTGGAACTGCGACTTCTTTCGTCATGACGTACGGCTGAGTTTTGGCAACTGGAGGCGTTTGCGGGAAGAAGGGAATCCCGGCGCATAACGAGACCGCAAACGAGAAACAGGCCAAATAGCAAACGGTGAGGCGAAAGCTTCTGAGCACAGAGAGCATCAGGCGCAGAATTGTACTTGAATGTCCGAAGAAACGGTGGTTGACGAAGGTGTCCTTGTCGTCAAGAATGTTTGCACCATGACGCAAAAACTAACCGAGAAAAAACTGGCCGTTCTGGGGACCGGCAAGCTCGGCGGCATTTTGCTGCGCGCGTATCTGAAGCAGGAGCTTTTTTCGCCGAAACGCGTGATGGCCACAGTGGCGCATGGGGAGAAAGCTGCCGCGTTAACGAAAGAACTCGGCGTCACGGTAAGGACCGAGAACCGCGAGGCTGTGCAAGGCGCTGACATTGTGTTGCTATGCGTCAAGCCGAAAGTCGTCGGCGAAGTATTGCAAGAGATCGCGCCGGAGATGGATGAAAAAACGTTAGTGATCTCCGTAGCGGCTTCCGTGCCGACGAGCTACATTGAACAACACCTCACGGCAAAGGTTCCCGTCGTGCGCGTCATGCCGAATACGCCTTCCACAGTGGGGTGCGGCATGACCGGCATTTGCCGCGGGGCCCATGCTGGCGCGGAACATCTGGAAGCCGCGCGCACGATGTTCGACGCCGTGGGACGTACCGTGGTGGTGGACGAGAAAAACATGGATGCGGTGACCGGTCTTTCCGCGAGCGGTCCCGCGTTTGCCTACATCATCCTCGAATCGCTGGCGGAAGCTGGCGTCAAAGTGGGCCTGCCTCGCGACGTCGCAACCTTGCTCGCCGCCCAAACAATGAAGGGCGCCGCAAGCGTGGTTCTCGAGACCGGCGATCACCCCGCGCTCTTGAAAGACGCAGTGACCACGCCTGCTGGGTGTACCATCGATGGCATCCTCGAGCTGGAAGAAGGCAAACTGCGTGTGACGCTGATCAAGGCCGTAGTGAAAGCCACCAGCCGCGCCGGCGAACTCCTATTTGATAAGGGCTGAAAGTCGAAAGTTCAAACTTCAATCAGAGAGGAACATTGCGGAATGCCAGAGCGATTCTGCTCGCCTCGCCCGGATGGCCTCCTTCGAGTGCGGCGATACTGACCGGTCGACGGATGTGCTTTTGACGAAACCACGAGTCACTTGTCACGAGTCACCAGCCACCTCATTCCGTGATAGGATGCTGCGCGTGGAGGAGCCGTGCCCAAAGCATATCTTCCTGTGCTGATTTATGCTGCTCTCGTCGCGGCTTTCCTGGCGGTGACGCTAATCCTCGCCAAGTTGATCCGGCCCGCGTCCACGTCGTATGGTCCGAAACTGAGGCCGTATGAATGCGGAGTCCCCTCCGAAGGCCATTCCCGCGGAAGATACTCAGTGCGGTTCTACATTATCGCCATGCTGTTCGTGGTGTTTGACGTGGAGACGATGTTCTTGATTCCTTGGGCCATCCTGTACCGCGGGTGGGTGATCGCCCACATGGGACTGTTTGCGCTCGTTTCGATGTTCGTGTTCCTCGGAATTCTGCTGATTGGTTATGTGTGGCTGTACAAAAAGGGCGCGCTGGAATGGGCGTGATCGCCAGTGTGGCTCGGAGCGCTTTCGATTTGCTTTCCCAGTTCTTGTGATTGACTAGGTTTTTGCCGTGTGTTAGAAACGCGGGCGATTGCAGTTTGAAATCAGGGTCTTGGTTCAATGCGGCCGGTGCGCGGAGAGCCGTGCGTTCCGGCAGCAAAGAAGATGATCGCAGCCCGCATTGCACAGGGTCTATGGCCGACGAACCCAAGGAACAGCAGCCTTCTCCCGTGCCCGCGGGCGACAAGCCCGCGAGCAGCCCCGCAGCTACTCCCCCCGCTAAACCCGCAGCCGCAGCGCCGCCAGCCGCAACCCCTCCGAAACCCGCAGCGCCCGCGCCGCCAAAGCCTCCCGTGCAGTTGCAGACGCCGCTCAATAATGAGCTGGTCGGTCGTCTCCGGGCCAAGTTTGGAGCAGCTCTTGTGGAAGCAATGGAAGATCGTAAGCAAGCGATCCTCACTGTCGAATGCGGGAAGCTGGCCGAGGTTGGCCGATATTTGCACGAGGAAGAGAAATTCGACTTGCTTTCCGATTTGACCGCCGTGGACTGGCCGAAGCGCGAGAAGCGCTTCGACGTGGTTCTCAATCTCTATTCCTTTGCGAAGAACGAACGTTTACGTGTGAAAGCGCGCGCCGCGGATGGCGAGCAGGTCCCGAGCGTCGCGGGAGTTTGGCCCACGGCAAATTGGCTCGAGCGCGAAGCCTTCGACATGTTCGGGATTGTCTTTGCCGGGCATCCCCACCTTTCGCGCATCCTCTTGCCCGACGAATGGCAGGGCTATCCATTGCGCAAGGACTACGACATCATCGAGCAGGACACCGTTTGGGTGAAGGACAACTTGGGCATTGAAAGCGGTCAATAACGGGCGGGAATAACGCGCTTGGCGGATAACACCATCACGGATCTCGGCGAGAAGCAGAAAACTCTGCTGGGTGCCGATGAGCTTGTCCTCAACATGGGGCCGCAGCATCCGTCTACGCACGGCGTGCTGCGCGTGAAGCTCAAGCTCGATGGCGAACGCGTGATTGGCTCCGAATGCATGATCGGGTATCTGCACCGCGGCGTCGAAAAAATCGCCGAGCACCGCTCGTATCAACAATTCGCTCCGTACGTCGACCGCATGGACTACGTCGCTGCGGTCAGCAACGGCCTGGGCTATTGCGAAGCCATCGAGAAATTGTTGATGGTGGAAGCGCCGCCGCGCGCGAAGGTCATTCGAACTATTTTGACCGAGCTCCAGCGCATCGCCAGCCATTTGTTGTGGTTGGGCACCCATGCGCTGGATATCGGCGCGCTTACGCCGCTCTTCTATTGCTTCCGCGAACGCGAAGAAATTCTGAAAGTTTTTGAAAAGTATTGCGGAGCGCGCCTGACTACCCATGCGTTTCGCATCGGCGGGCTGCAATACGAAGCTTACGACACGCTGGAAAAAGACGTCGAGCGCTTTTGCAAAGCGTTC
>DATFRZ010000058.1:0-30602 GCA_035262885.1 Candidatus Acidiferrum sp. | reverse complement strand
GCGCTCAGCTAACAAGCGGAGGAGAGGTTCGGAAAGCGGCGTTACCCGGAGACACATCAGGAATGGTGGGGCTGGCGAGGTTCGAACTCGCGACCTACGGTTTAGGAAACCGACGCTCTATCCATCTGAGCTACAGCCCCTACATAAGCGATTCTAGCATGAACGTTCGAGGCGTCGGCTGTGCTGAGTTACGTTTCCCTTTCTTTCATACGCCGGACGAATCTACTGGCAGACCTCGCCATACGCGGGACGGTTGCCTGCTTCCTGAGCCTTCTTTTGAGTCGTGAATTCTCCTTGCTTTGTATTCCCGTACCACCGAGTGCCGGGGCAGTGATAAACACCGCTGCTCGTGTTCACCCAGACCGTGATTTCCTTAATCTGCGTTTTCTCTTGTCCCGATTGCGCTGCGGGGTCGGTCGAGTACAGAACAGGAAGGACACACAGAAGTAGGCCCAGGAGAGCAGCGACGGCCAGTCTTGTGCGTCGCAGGTCCATAACCCTTTCCCTTAACTGATGATCGTTACCGAAACCAGGAACTCTCAGCCCGTTGCTGAGGTCGATGTCCTCAACGCGGAAGTGGAGCAATTCGGAAACGAAGGAAAAGCGTGGAAATTCGTGCCGAAGGTCCAATCACGAGCAATCCATTCTTCCCATCGGGTTCCTACAGCGGAGCGATGTTATGAAGTCTTTTCGTTTTCCTCTTGCCGTTGTTTACAGCCGGTCCTTGAACTTGCTTCTCTGCAGCAGTTATTTCTCCTTTAAGGAGTTGTGTGCCGCTCATGCTACGATGACAAAATGCACCACGGCTCCTGGGCTCTGCAACTTGGCGCGATCCTGCTAACATGCGCCGAAGCCGTGGCTGCGCAGCAAGCGCCAAAACCGAAAGACCTTCCCGAAGCTCCAGTGCCGAAGCAGGAGCAGGCTCCTCATAAACACGACAACGCCTTTCGCACAACTGTTGAGGTTCTTGGTCGGCGCTCGGTTTTCTTTCCTGACCTAGCCGCAAGCCCCGGGCCTCTCGAGACCAAGCAGAAGCTCGAACTGTTTGCGGACAAGTCCATCGCGCCTTCGCGGCTGCTTGCGTCCAGCATTAGCGCCGGTATCGGCCAGGCGCGCGACTCCTTAGCTGGATATGGTCAGGGTATGGGCGGATACGGAAAGCGCCTTGGTTCCTCGATGGCTTCGGGCGTTTCGACAGAATTCTTCAGCACTTTTCTGTTCGCGTCGGTGTTGCACCGGGACCCGCGCTACTTCGTGAGCTTGCGCGGCGGTCCGTGGCACCGCATCGGCTATGGTGTCAGCCGCTTGGTTGTCACTCGCACAGACACAGGAACGGAAAGCGCGAATTGGCCCGGGATGCTTGGCCCGCTATTTGCCGAAAGCCTGGCGAATAGTTATCTCCCGGTGAAAGAACAAACCGCAGGCCGAACCTTTCGCCGCTACGGCATACGCCTAGGCTTCACCGCCGGCACAAACATCGTGAAGGAATACTGGCCCACCATCTTCCGGAATCTGCGCATTGCGAAAATCGTTCCCGGTTTGAATCCCAATTCTTCTCCCATAGGGCCCCGGCCAACTACACCGCAACATTTCCTGCCATGACCACTCCGCGGTTAGTTGACCGGCTTGACGTCTTCCATCAGGCAGAAAAATCCTTCGGCTAGCGTCGGATGAATGTACACCGCGCCTTTTAGAAGCGTGTAAGGCTGCTTCGCCAGCATCATCGCTCCGAGAATCTGCACCAGCTCGCCGCCTTCGGCCGCCAGAATCGCTGCCCCTAAAATTCTGTCATTGGAAGCATCCACGACGATTTTCATCAGCCCGGCGGTTTCTCCACGCTCGATGGCGCGGGCGACACTTGTCATCGGACATCTTCCAATTTTCAGCTGGTGGCCTTTCGCGCGAGCCTCTTTTTCGGTCACCCCCACGCCCCCGAGCTGCGGATCGGTGAATACGCAATAAGGGACGAGCCTGTTTTCCGTGCTCAGGTTCTTCCCCTCCCCGACGTTTGCATACACGATTTGAAAATCGTTGTAGGAAATATGCGTGAATGCTGGCCCGCCCTTGCAATCGCCCAGCGCCCAGATTCCGGGTACGTTTGTTTCCAGACGGCCGCTCACTTTGATGGATCCGTCTTTGTTCGTCGCGATGCCAGCCTTGTCAAGGCCTAAATCATCGGTGTTCGGAACGCGGCCGGTGGCGACCAATAAGTGTGACCCTGCGACTTCCTGCGCCCCGGCAGCGAGCCTGCACGAGAGGATAATGTCACCATCCTTTTGATGGACGGCTTCCGTGCGGGCGCTCAATACGAACTCCATCCCTTCCGTTTCAAGCGCTTTCTGCAATTCCGCCGCGATTTCCGAATCTTCGCGGGGCACAATTTGCGGTGCTTGATGAACAACGGTAACGCGACTCCCATAACGGCGGAACATCTGCCCGAATTCGAGACCGATGTAGCCGCCACCTAGAACCAACAGGTGTTCAGGAATCGTGGTGAGTTGCATGATCGACTCGTTGGTGAAAAAGGGCACGTCGCGCAAACCAGGAATCGCCGGAATACTAGCGCGGCCACCGGTGTTGATGAAAATCTTCTCGCTCTCGATGGTTTCCTCGCCCACCCTTAGCTGATGCGGCGCAACAAACCGCGCGCGACTCCGGTATAGGCGAATATTCTTGCGCTGGTCCATGCGCCTTTGCAGTCCGCCGCGAAAGCTCAGCACCACCTCATCTTTCTGCGCCACGATTTTCGCGAGATCCACTTTGACTCCGGACGTGTTCACGCCCCAGCGCGACGCATTTCGCGCGTAGTGCGCGACCTGCGCGCGATGCACCATGGTCTTCGTGGGCGTGCAGCCAACGTTAATGCACGTTCCACCAAGGTTTTTCTCCTCGACAAGCGCGACGGACCAGCCCAGATCCGCCAGACGATACGCAAGGGGATTTCCGGCCTGGCCGGAGCCGACAACGATAGCGTCGTATTTCATGGAAGAGCCTCCCTCCAAGGGCGCACCAAGACTCTACATCGGAGACCCAGTGAGATTCCCGCCAACTTGACTCGGCCGCACATTTAGTCCCCTGGGAAAATACTTCTAAAGGTGGCCACAAAAATGGATAATGGGCACCGCAGAGCCTCTCGCGCGCGTACCTTTCGAGTTAACTAGTGCCTACCTGCGCGGACCTTCGCCATTCTTCGCTACGAGGTGCTCATGGGACAAGCGCTGGTTGTGCATCGCCTCCATTTTGCATTCACCATCACATTTCATTACATCTTTCCGCAGCTCACCATGGGCCTCGCGCTGTTGCTGCTGTACTTGAAGACCAAAGCGCTGCGCACCGGCGATGAACACTATAACCGCGCCGCCCGTTTCTGGGCGCGCATCTTCGGAATCAACTTTGCCCTCGGCGTGGTCACCGGCATCCCTATGGAATTTCAGTTCGGCACGAACTGGGCTGCGTTTTCGAAAGCCGCAGGCGGGGTCATTGGCCAGACCCTGGCGATGGAAGGCGTTTTCTCCTTTTTTCTGGAGTCGAGCTTCCTCGGCTTGTTCCTGTTTGGCGAGAAGCGGCTCGGACGCCTCGGGCACTGGTGGTCGGCATTCCTGGTATTTCTGGGATCGTGGCTCTCCGGTTATTTAATTGTCGCGACCGATGCCTGGATGCAGCATCCCACCGGCTACCAGCTGGGCCCCAGCGGTGAAATGGAGCTATCGAGTTTCTGGGGATTGCTGCTGAACAAGTGGGCCTTATGGCAGTACGCGCACAACATGCTCGGCGCAGTGCAAACCGCATGCTTCGTGATGGCCGCGGTGGGTGCTTTTTATCTGTTGACCAAGCGCCATGCAACATACGGCCGGACGTTCGTACGGACCGGCGTTTTGATAGGAACGATGGCAGCCATTCTGCAGCTCTTCCCCACAGGCGACATGCAGGGAAAGCTAATCGCCTATAACCAGCGGCCTACTCTTGCGGCCATGGAAGGGCTCTTCGAATCGCAACAGGGAGCGCCGCTCGCTATCCTCGGGCAGCCCGATGTCGAAAAACGAAGGCTCGATAATCCGCTGGTAGTGCCAAACATGCTGAGCTTCCTCACGTACCGCAAATGGCGTGCCGACGTGAAAGGTTTGTCGGACTTCCCGCAAACCGAGTGGCCGGATCAGATTCCGCTGCTTTACTACAGCTATCACGTGATGGTGGGCTTGGGCACAATTTTCATCGCGGTGATGGCCTTGGCCGCGATTCTGCTCTTGCGCGGCAAGCTTTACAACTCGCCCTGGATGTTGTGGACCCTGATGCTGTGCGCGCCTCTGCCGTACATAGCCAATACCGCCGGCTGGATGACCGCGGAACTGGGACGCCAGCCCTGGCTGATTTACGGCTTGATGCGCACCTCCGAGGGAGTTTCGCCTCGCGTCGCTGCAGGCAATGCCTGGTTCACACTGATCGGCTTCATGGGAATGTATGCGGTGCTTGGGATTTTGTGGCTATTTCTGATTTACCGCGAGATAGAACTTGGCCCAGAGCGTGGCGTTGACAGTCGCTCGAATGCCATTGCCGTTGCCGGGGATTGAGGAGCGACATGGAAACGGTCTGGTTCTGCTTGATTGCCATCATGATCGCCGTCTATGTGCTTCTGGATGGCTTCGATCTTGGCGCCGGAGCGATCCATCTCCTCATCGCGAAAACTGACGAAGAGCGGCGTCAGATTCTGGCGAGCATCGGCCCGGTGTGGGACGGAAACGAAGTTTGGCTCGTGGCCGCAGGCGGTACGCTATATTTTGCCTTCCCCGCTCTCTACGCCAGCAGTTTTAGCGGATTTTATCTTCCCCTGATGATCGTTTTGTGGCTCCTGATTCTGCGCGGCTCAGCGATTGAATTTCGGAATCACATCAAGAGCGAGGTCTGGGATCCGTTCTGGGACTTTCTCTTTTCTGTCTCGAGCTTGCTGCTCGCCGTGTTCTTCGGAGCCGCGCTCGGCAACGTCGTTCGCGGCGTTCCGCTCGACGCCAGCGGCTATTTCTTCGAGCCGCTCTGGACCAATTTCCGGCTCGGCGAGGACACCGGCATCCTGGACTGGTACACGATTCTTGCGGGCGCTCTGGCCCTGCTTGCGTTAATGATGCACGGCGGACTTTGGGTGCAACTAAAAACCACCGGCGAGGTCAGTTCGCGCGCGGGAAGGTTGGCGGGGCAAGCCTGGTGGGGCGTGCTGGTACTGACGGCAATCGTCACCGCCGTCACCTTTCGCGTGCAGCACCAGGTCTTGCGGAATTTCTCGACTTGGCCATGGGGCCTAATCTTTCCATTGCTTGCCGTGGCGGGGCTCGCAGGCGTTCTCTTTGCATTGCGAAAGCGCGATGAGCGCAAAGCCTTCTTCGCTTCCTGTGCGTATTTGACCGGTATGTTGACCAGCGTGGTCTTCGGCGTTTATCCCATGGTCTTGCCCGCGCGCAATCCTTTGTACTCGCTCACGGTGACCAACGCCAAAACCGGAGATTATGGTTTGAAGATCGGCTTCGTCTGGTGGGTTCTCGGCATCATTCTAGCCGCAGGCTACTTCACCTACCTCTACCGTTCCTTCTCCGGCAAAGTGGCCATCGACAAGGATTCTCACGGCTACGGCGGTTAGCGCATTTGCCTCCAAAGGACTTCCCCGACCAAACAGCCAAGTATCGAGTGCGAAACACTGGTACGCCGGTAGCGTTGACCTGCAGAAATTCTGCTGGGTACTGTCAAAAGTAGGGCGCCCGGGTGTCGCCTGCCCGCAGGCAGGCGGACGGTATCCGCCGAAGAACGTCAGGCGAAAAAAAACCTAGGTCCGGAAACACAGGCCCTTAGCCCTCACCTGACCGGGCGAAGTCTGCCCGGGCCAATTGGGGATTGCGAAGGCGCTCTGGTTCGAATCGGCGCCCACTTGCAGATGGAAACGGTAGCAAAAGCCGGAAGATACGAGATCGTCGGCGAACTTGGCCGCGGCGCCATGGGCATTGTGTACAAGGCCGTCGACCCCGTGATTGGCCGCACCGTCGCGGTAAAAACCATCCACCTCAGCGAAGAGGGCACAGGACTCAAGCGCTCCGAACTCCTTGCGCGGTTCCAAACCGAAGCGCGCGCCGCAGGTCTCCTCACGCATCCCAACATCGTGGTGGTCTACGACGCCGGCGAAGAAGACGGCCTCTACTACATCACCATGGAATTAGTGGAAGGCAAAAGCCTGCAGGCACTCCTGGATGGCGGGCATTCCTTCCCCCTGCCGCGCACGCTGCGTATCCTGGATCAAACTTGCAACGCGCTGCAATTCGCGCACGAGCGCAACGTCGTTCACCGCGACATCAAACCTGCCAACCTGATGCTCACCGCCGACGACACCGTGAAAATCACCGACTTTGGCACCGCCAAGATTCTTCAGTTTGGCAGCACTCAGCAAACGTCTCACGTGATGGGCACGCCCAGCTACATGTCACCGGAACAGGTAAAGGGGCGCGCGGTGGACGGCCGCAGCGATATTTTCTCGCTCGGCGTCATGCTTTACGAAATGGTGACTGGCGAAAAGCCTTTTCCCGGACAGAACATCACCACGGTCATCTACAAAATCGTCAACGAAGATCCCGTCCCGCCGCGCCAGATCGATCCTTCCATCCATCCCGGCATCAGCGCCGTGGTGATGAAAGCGCTGGCGAAAGAGCCGGAGCAGCGCTATCAGACCTGCCGGGAAATGCTGGAGGATTTGCGCAATTACCGCGCACAGGGCGTTGCCGGAGGGAATCCCAATTCCACAATGGCGATCGGTGGAGCTTCTCCCGCGGCAACCATTGCAACCAGTAACGCCGGTGGACGCGCGTTCACAAGCCATGGCCCTGCGGGAGATGATCCTACGGTTATTGCCACAGCTCGCTCTCTGAGCACGCGCGCCGCTTCGCCGCGACAGACTCCCGTTGTGCGCCGCACTGGAACGATCGTGCCCCCCCTCGAGCCCAGCGGAACGGCGAAGAAAAAGAGCGTTGTCGGCACAATTTTCGCGGTGCTGTTGCTTCTCGCAGTCATCGTCTACGGCGCGAACAAGATGAAGCCTGTTTTCGAGGCCGCGCGCGAATTGCATAACTCCCAAGTCACCGAGAGCCAGGCGCACGACTCGGCGCCAGCCACAACAGGGGCCCCGGACAACTCCGCGGCGAACTCTGCAGCCACTGACGCTTCTCAGGGCTCGAAGGAAGCCGCAACCAGTGCCGCCGAGACAAGCGCTGATCCGAAACCGGTGGATCCGGCTCCCGAAAGAGCTACTCCAAAGAAATCGGACAATTCGCTCACTCCCAAAGCCGCGGAGTACAAAGGCCGCATCGAAGAAGCCATCTCCGAGAAGGGATTTGCGGGACGCGCAAAAGTTCAGGGAACTGGCAACACGCTGACTCTAGCCGGCAAGCTGCGTCCTGCCGAGCATGGGGAGCTTCTAAAATTCTTGCGCAGCGCGCCGCCAAGCGTACACGTCATCGATCACATCGAGTATGACGATACGGCGGTGAGTGCGGCCGGCGGCTCCGACGATAGCAGTCATCCGGTTCCCTCAGCCGGACGCGGTGCCATTCACGTTGTCACCGATGTCATCGGCGCGACCGCCAGGCTCCACGGGCCGGAAGGCAATGTTCTGAGCAAGTGCGACACTCCCTGCAGTTTCAACAATCTCAAACCGGAGCGCTACAGCCTGGAAGTGCAAAAGGAAGGCTATCAGCCGCTGCAGACGGCGCTGCAGATCAAGGGCGGCGAGGCGCAGGACCAGAAGCTCACGCTCGAGCCGCTGGCCAAGGGCATCTTTATCAGCACCCAGCCGCCGGGAGCAGACGTCTTCATCAACGGCGCAAAGCAGTCCGGCCAGACTCCTGTCGTACTTCCGCTCGCGCCGGGACAGTACAACCTGGTGTTGCGGCTGCAGGGCTACGAGCCCTACTCGGGAAGCATTCAAGTGAAGGATATTCAGACGAGGTTGAATGTTGAGCTGGCGGAACGCTCCGCCACGCGCGTTGCGTGGGCGCAGGTCAACAGCAATCCCAAGGGAGCGGAGATCATCGTGGACGGAAACTCCATCGGCCAGTTCACGCCTTCGCGGATTCAAGTGCCAACCGGCCTGCATACCGTCACCCTCAAACTCAACGGGTATCAGCCTGCAAAACGGGCATTCCAGGCGAGTGAGGGCGGTACCGTCACCCTTGATGTGCCTCTGCACCCATAAAGCTACATGGGTACCAAAGACGTAACAATCTGTTACATCTCAGATTCTGTAGCCCTAGAACTTGCGAGTTTTCGTATTGAATATAAATGGCTTACGTGTACCCCATCGAGGAGCGCCAGTTGCTTTGAATTTTACTTAGGCCCTGTCTGGCTTCACTCGGTGGGACTGGCTCGCGACCGCAGCTGCGGACTGAAGTCAGGGATTTAACGACGGAGCATTTGGGAGGTACTTTGCCTTTACGGGCCGCATTGCCAAACATCGACATTCAGCGCGAATCCCCTTCGAAGTCGGCCGCGAATTCCACTTCCAAACCCGTCGCTCACGGGCTGGTCGCGCCCATCGCTACGCCTTCAGCTGCAAACTCGGATCATAAAGCGTTCGAGGTTCTTCGCGCCCTGCGAGATTTCCACCTGCTCCTGCGGTCGGAGCGGCTCTACGATAAGAACCACCCCAGTCGCCTAGATAGTTTGGATAGCGCTTACGATTCGCTTCGCCAAATTACGGAGTCTCTCGAAGGACTGGAAATCCGCGTGGAACGCGGCGGCATCGTAACCCCCAGAATCGGGGAGGGCCACCTGCCGGACACGCGCGGAGAGATGCAGGCGCTGGCGGCCGATTTGCATCGCGTGGGCATCTGGTCCCTGGCCTTTTCCCGGAAATTCCATGTAGGCGAACTGGACACGCTGGCGCGACTCATGAAACAGTCGTTGCTAGAATTGGACGAGCCGGCGGGGAATGCCGGCCATGCGTGGTGGCCCACGCGCCTCCTGGAGAACCATGTGCAAGGCATTTCGGTCAATACGCAAACCGACCGCAAAGTGGACACCGTACTGGCGAGCCTGATTGGCGCGCTGGTGGCCTACGGCGGCCATGCGCAGCGGGAAACCGGCGATTCCCCGATCAAGGCGCCCGACTTCGATGATTTGATGGCCACGCTGCGCTTGCTGGCGCGGCTCACACCGCCGCTAGAAAGCGCGCGCGGCCTTTCTCCCGAAGAAGCGGCGCGCGCGATTCACGGAGCGATGGAAGAGGCCAGCCGCGAAAGCGTACGCATGCTGCTCCATTCCGTCTCGCAATATGCTCCGCGCGACGGCGAGCAGCCCCTGCCGTATCTGCTGCGGCTCTCGGAAAACATGATTTTGGAATTCCTCAGCGCGGAGTTCGCCGGCGGTTCGCTGATTCCTCCCGCGGTGCGTCCATCTTTCCACCGTTTGGCGGACGTGCTTGTGGAATCCGGCGCGTACTCCGGTCCTCATGCCTCGCAGCACCTTTCTTCGCTCGCTGTCGCCTGGGCAACGGACACGCATCGCGAGCAGTTGATGAACCGGTTTTGGCTCGAGCTGCCCGCCCGGGAAAAATCCGCGGTCGTGCGCGGCCAGGATGTCTGGTGCATTCCCGCGGCAGCCTTGAAACAAACGCTTGGGCAGCTCGTCGATACCGGAGCGGACGCCCCCCGGCGGGAAGCCCGTAGCATCGTGTTGAATTATTTGCGCCGTTTGGACCTCCCCGAAGCTTCGGCGAGACGTTTGGTTGCCGCCGGCCTCAATGAACTGGTTCCGCTATTTGAATCGCTTTGGCCCAACCAACTGCCCGAAGAATTAAGCCGCGGCGCGATGAAAGCGTTGCAGGTCGAGACCGCTCCGGAAACCGCCGCACTGCTCGCGGCTCTGGTGGAGTCTCTGGGACGCATCGCGGTGACTCGGGCCGACTATGGCGGATTCGAAGTTATCCTTACGAGTCTCGAGCGGACGCCGCGGGATAAAGAACACGATCACATGGCGGCCCTGGCGACGCGCCTCGTGGCGCAAGACCGCTGGTTCTTGCTCGTGGATGCGTCGCTTGCCAACCGGCCGCTGGATCCTGTTCTCCCAAGATTGCTGCAGCGTGATCCCGAGCGCTTGCTGGACCGCTTGACCCTGCTGCTTACCGAGCCGCGCGGCGCGGACATGCTGCCGGCAATGTCGCGGCTCCTGCGAACCATCGGCGTGCCCGTTCTCAACCTGCTCGAGACGCGCTTGTACGAAGCGCGCCGGCAGCGCGTTACCGCGGCCATCAAGCTTTTGGCCGCGGCCGATTCCGAGCGTTTGCTTCGCGGCATTGCCCGCGCCATCGGAAGCTGGGAATGGAATCTTCAGGACCTGGCGGTGAGCGAGCTTTCGCGGCCTTCCAATTCCGCCTCGGCGCGCAGCGCGGCTTTCGTTTTTTCCGCCATTCTCGCGCAAGCGCATCCCCTGGTTGTGCCGATGATGATCGACCAAATCGGTCTGGCGCAGGAAGCCACCGGCGTTCCGCAGCTTCTGGAAATCGCCGCCGGTGAACACGAAGTCTTGCGTGATCAGTTTGTGCGCATCAAGGCCACTGAAGCGCTCGGACGCATGCGTTCGTACGAAGCCGCGGAACTGCTTCATACGCTCATCGAAAAACGCGACGGCCTGGCTTACGCCGAACCTGCCGGCTTGCGGGCCGCGGCCGAAGACGCCCTGGCCCTGATTGAAAACCGTCCTTCGTTCAAGCAGGCCGCCGCCGCGTTTGGCGCTCCGGCGCAATCGAGCTCGAGCTATCCAATCCCGCGTCGCTACGTGCGCGTGCCTCTGGAATCGCCGCTGCGCGCCCAGATTGAAGGAGCGCCCGCGGGCTTCGCCCGGGTAAAAACCATCAGCCTGGGTGGCGCTTATCTTGAGTCTCCCAAGAAACTCGCCGTGGGCGACTCGATCAAGCTGGAAGTGCGCGCCGGCCTTCGCAAAATCACTTTCACCGCGGTAGTCCGCAACATCGGCCAGGACGGCAGCGGCGTCGAATTCGTGCACATGCGCGACGAAGATCGCGAACGCCTGCGCAAGTTCGTCCAGCGTCACCTGCAACTCTAGCCCTGCTAATCCGACCGCGTCTCCGTCTCACCGCTCGGCCGGCCTTCATACATTCCCTTGCGGCTCACCGCGTATGCATCAAACCAGCGAAATGGAATGAAGGCGCCGGGTACCCCTCATCGCTATAGCCAGCCTCGAACTGCAGCAAGTCCAGCTATTCCACTCGCGCGAGGGACAAAAAAACCAAGAACAGGGCCCATTGCCGTAGCGCCCTTTTGTTCTAGACCTCGACGCACTCAGCGAACTGCGAACGGTCAACTGCCAAATGCAAGCATGTCTACGAAGCGGCTTGGGCTCGTTTGCGGGCGTGGCGGGCGAGGCCGAGGAACGAAAGGTTCAGGCCGGCCGTGGCGGCGTACTGCTCCACGTCTTGGGGCGGCAGGTGTTCGCCGATTTCGGCGCGAGCTTTGGCTGTGAACGATGCCAGTGCGGTTTCATCGCTCGGGGCCGATTGAATGGCTTTTTCCGTCATCTCCATCCAGTGATGCAAGCGTTCGCGGAACTGCGCGATGTGCGCCGCGGGATTTTCGGAAAAGCCGAAGTGCGTCAGGAACAGCCGATTCGGATTTCGTTCCAGAATCGCGGCGAAAGAGGTATCCCAAATTTTCAAATCAATGTCCGGCGGCGGCGTGGCCGGCATCACGAAAGAGTGGCCCTCGATGCGAATGCCGGTCGTGTCGCCCACGAAAGCGACTCCCTCGGTATCCTCGAAATAGCTGACGTGGTGCGACGCGTGCCCAGGGGTGTACGCCACCTCGATTTTGCGCGAGCCGAGCCGAATCGTTTCGCCGCCTTCCAGTATGTGGAGATTTTCCGCGGGCACCGGCAACGCTTCGCCGAAGAGCTGCTGCAGATTGTCCGGCCAGAGCCGCGCCGCGCTCGCCAGGAGCTTTGACGGGTCGATCATGTGCGGCGCGCCGAGTCTGTGAACGTAAACCGCGAGCCCAGGATTTTCCCGCACCAGCGCACCGGTCGCGCCCGCGTGGTCTAGGTGAATGTGCGTCAGAAGAATTGCGTCCAGTTCGCTCACCGAAGCGCCGCGCGCGCGAAGCTCTTGCTTTAGTGTGTCGAGTGTCGAACCGGGGCCGGGATCCACGATGGCGCGGTGGCCGTCCGATTCGAGCAACGCCGTGCCGATTGATTTCCCCCGGCCCATCCAGTTGTCGTCGAGGGTGGTGATTTTGTGCATAGAATTTCCGCCGAAGTAGTGTAACAAAGGAGATGCTAATCGCATTGCTTGCGAGTCGCCCGAGCAGCGCATTTACTCCATTTCTCGGATGGGCGATGATGCTTGTCTCCTTTTTTAGCTCCTTACCGGGGCCTGTGATTCGGCGAAGTAAAGAAGCAAGGAGAAAGAACCCATGTTTAAGCCTCGGGCTCTTGCGACCGCAATTCTCCTTACGGCTTCTTGCGGCGGACCTGTGCTTGCCCAAGAGCATGCGGCTACCTCTGCGCCGTCTCGGAAGCAAACGGAAGCCGACGAGTACACGCACTACGAACTGCTCACTCCAGAGAGCACGAGTTTCAAAATACTTTACGAAGTTTCCGCCGCGACGGCGGGAGCCAAAGTCTTTTACAATCCGATTCGCAAGGGCAGCGTGGCGAGCGACGAAGCGGTTTTTGATGCCATGACGGGCGAGCCGCTGCGCTTCGAAGTAGTCTCGGGCGCGGAAGCTCGCAAGGATCCGCTGATGGCGGATGCGGACGCGGACGGAAGCTATATCAAAATTCAGCTCGCTCGCGCGGTTCCGCCGGAAGGACACGGGCGCCTGCTGATCGTGAAGACTTACAAAGATGCGAAGAGCTATTACCGCGAAGGCGACGCGATCGTTTTCAATCGCGGGCTCGGCATCAAGCGCAATAGCGTCGTCCTGCCCGCTGGCTACGAGCTGGTGGGCTGCAACGTTCCATCGCAAGTTTTGCCGGAAGCGGATGGGCGCATTGCCGTCAGCTTTATGAATGCGGGCCCAGGCGAAGCAGCTTTGGTGGTTCGCGCGAAGCTGGGAGCGCAAACCGGTCCCTCAGCGGCGCCGCATGCTCCAACGGTATCGCGCAGTTGGGAAGCTCCCTTCGCTGGCGAAACGGAACGGCACCGGCTCTCCGAACGCGCGCATCAGGATCGCGACATTGTTTATTTCTTGCAGCAGCCCGAAACGCACGCGTTCAGCCTGTATCACGACTATACGGAATCGCGGCCGGGCATCGACAAGTATTTAAATGTTGTTCGCGAAGGCAGTACGGTTTCGGATCCGTCGGCTTACGTCCTCGATACCGGAGAGAAACTGGCCACGCGGCTCATGACCGGCGCCGAGCTCGGCGCCGCAAAAATCGAAGTGGACGAACCGGTCAAACCGGCAACGCAAATTGTGGTGATTACCTTTCCGCCCGTGAAAAAGGGCCAGTCGGTGCGCTTGCGGATCTCCGAGACGTACACCGCTCCCGCTAGCTACCGGCTGGACGGCGACGAACTGGTTTTCGACCGCAGCTTGGGCCGCTCGCGGAACGCCGTGGTGCTTCCCGAGGGATGGTATTTGACGGCCAGCGCCATCCCGGCCACCGTCACGCAGCTTCCCGACGGCCGCAGTCGCTTGGACTTCTGGAATGGCCGCCCGGATTCCGTTGACGTGCTGATCAAAGCAAAGCGGCGAAGCTCTACTTCCGGCAAGCCGCTGTAAATCCGAAGAGCGTCCCCTAAGGACCGCTTGACTTCCGCCAGGCGCACGTGCGGTGGCGTGAAATCGTTTGCAAAAGAAGCTTATTGTGGAATACGCTATCGCCCGATGTGTCCTGTGGAATTCTTGATTTTTCTCCCCTGACGGCGGGAGACGTGTCCAAAAATCGCTGTGGTGGGGTTTGACGGTGGGAAGAGCTGCGATGTCCAGCAGTGCCGGCCAGGAGTGCGGCGCGTCCAAAACCGAATACACGAATCGAACGGGATTCCTTAACTGGTTCTTAGGAGGAATAGATGCGCAATTGGTGCGTAGCAGCAGCCCTGAGCGTCCTTCTTGCGTCGCCGCTGTGCGCGCAACAGAAAGCCGCTGGCGATACCTCGGGCCGTACGGAAAATGCCGCCGAGAAATCCTCCGCAGGAACGGGTAGCGCCGCGAAGGATTCGCTTGCACCGTCCAAAGGAATCTTGGCGCTCCCCGCGACCCCGGTGCCAAAGCCATTTCCCACACCGCGGCCGGCCGGAAGCAAAGACAGTGACGCACCGGGCCAGCTCGTGCCGCGCTACGAATTTGCCGTATTGTACGACTACGTGCATTTTCGTCCGGGAAGTCCGTTCGCAGATTTTAATAACCACGGCGCCAGCGGCTCGTTCACTTATAACGCCTCGCGCTGGCTGGGCCTCACGGCCGAGTTGGGCGGGTATCGGTTTAAGAACCGCAACCTGAACGGAACTCCGGTTAACGGCTCGATTGTCAGCTATTTGTTTGGTCCGCGGCTGAACTGGCGCAAGTTTGATTACTTTGTTCCGTTTGCCGAGTTTCTGCTCGGCGGCTCGCATGGAGGCAGCACGCTAATCGGCGTGGGTTCCCAAAGCAGCTTTAGCGTGGCGACCGGCGGTGGCGTAGACATGATGCTCGGCAAGGGTTTTGCCTGGCGCGTGGCCCGGCTCGATTATTACATGACCAATTTCTCAGGGCCGGGGCTGGGCGGCAATGCCCGCCAGGACAATTTCCGCGCTGGCACGGGGCTTGTCTACCGCTGGGGCGAATCTGCTCCCGCACCACCTCCTCCTCCGGCGAATCGTCCGCCCGTGGCTGCTTGCTCGGTGAATCCCACTTCGGTTTATGCGGGTTCGGGAGACACCGTTGCTGTGCATGTGAACGCCAGCGATCCGGATAACGATCCGCTGACCTACAGCTATTCGGCCACCGGAGGCGCGGTCGAAGGCACTGGCCTGGATGCGCGCTGGAACTTCACGGGCGTGCGCGCCGGCTCGTACACGGTGAATGTGAAGGTGGATGATGGAAAAGGCGGGACGGCGTCTTGCAGCGCGGACATCAAAGTGGAAGAGAGGCCGAACCGTCCGCCGACGGCCATCCTTTCGATTGAGCACAACTCGATTCTGTCGGGCGAGCGCACGGGAATCGTGTGCAACGGCAGCGATCCCGACAACGATCCACTGACTTACAGCTACACGGCGACGGGCGGTCAGGTTAGCGGGACGGGCTCGAATGTGCAGTTCGATTCCACCGGCTTGCAGCCCGGTACCTACACCGTGAAGTGCACAGTCAATGACGGACGCGGCGGCACCACCGAAGCTTCTGGCAACGTCGAGGTCAAGGAACCTCCGCAGGTCAAACAGCTCGAGGCAAAGCTGGCCTTGCACAGCATTTACTTTCCAACGGCGCAGCCCACCGAAGCCAAGCCTATCGGCGGATTGCTGGCGAGCCAGGCCGCCACGTTGGACTCTCTGGCCGCCGATTATCAGCAGTATATGAAGTACCGCCCTGCGGCGCATCTGATCCTTGAAGGGCACGCGGACTCTCGCGGCGCAAAGGAATACAACATGAAACTCTCGGAGCGCCGCGTGGCGCGCGCCAAGAGTTACCTCATTGAAAAAGGCGTGCCGGCGGATCACGTCGAGGTCAAAGCGTTCGGCTTCGAAAAAAACATGACTTCGGACGAAGTCAAGAAACTGCTTGACGCGGATTCCAGCCTGTCGCCCGCGGAAAAGCAGAAGCTGGTGAAAAATATCGACACGGTGCGCATGGCGAACAACCGCCGCGTGGACGTGACTCTGAGCACTACCGGCGAGCAGTCGGTACGCCAATTCCCGTTCAATGCCAAGGACGCTTTGACGCTGCTCAGCAGGGGCGGCCCGGCGCAAGGGAAGGCCAAGACCAGGGCACCCAAAGGGCCTGCGCCGAACAAACCTTAGCTGACGCGAAACGACGGCCGCGCGGAACCGCATCTTCGTGCAGCGCGGCCTAAAATCTGAGCAAACTGACTAGCGGGCTCCCCAGAACTTTTGAGGGAGCCCGCTGCCCTTCTGCCCTCCAAAGCAAGCAGTAAGGCTGCCGTCCGACAATTTAGGTCCCGATTCTCAGTCTCGGCATCGGCAAGACCATGCTGTACCGCAAACTCAAGCAACACAACATGGACCACGCGGAGACCTAATCAGCGACCCTCGGGGCACTGGAGAATCACGAAGGCTCGTACAACTGAATGAGGTTGCCGCAAGTATCCGAGAGCACCGCGATGGTGACCGGTCCCATCCTTTTCGGCTCGCTGGTGAACACCACACCGAGGGATTTCAGCCGCTCATACTCCTTTTGGATGTTGCTGGTCTCGAATGCCGCGAGCGGGATGCCCTGCTTGAACATTTCTCTTTGAAAGGTCTTCGCCGCGGGATTGGCGTTTGGTTCCAGCGAAAGCTCCAACTCTTCCGGACCCTCCGGAGAGACGACTGTGATCCATTTGTATTCGCCGACGGGAAATTCCTTTTTCTTTCGAAACCCAAGCGTTTCGGTATAGAACTTCAGAGCTTTGTCCTGGTCTTCCACCATGATGCTCGTGAGCCGGATTCGCATTTCGCTTCCTCCTGAAGTGACGGGCCGCATTCTAACGAAACGCTCACAACCGTTGCTTCTCGAAAATTGCGAAATGCAGATGGAGGAAGACAGCCCATCAGGCTGAGGCAGCCGGGGAAGAGCTGCTGCGGGAAGCCGCCCGGGACACGAACCAGCAAACGCGCTCGGCGTTGGTAGCTGCACGGGGAGACGCCGACTCGGCGCGCGAAGAGGCTGCTGAAGCTGCCAAGGCTCGAAAACCCCACTTCCATGCAGACTTCGGTCACCGAATGCTGGCCTTTGGCCAATAGGAGCTTGGCCTGATCCAATCGCGATCGGATGCGGAACTGGTGCGGGGTATCGCCATACAGTGCCTCGAACTGGCGGATGAAATGGAATAGGGAAAAGTCCAATTGGCGCGCAACATCCGCGATAGAGAGCTGCTCCTCGGGAATCTCAAGCAGCATCTCCCGCGCTTGGCACAACCGCCGAAATGTTTCCTGAACGAGCAGCATTCCGAACGCCCAAGTCTATCAATAGTGGGCGTTCGATTCACTCTGGGAAGAACGCCGTTCTGGGTCTCGACATGGGATTATCCACAGCTTTTCTCCACACCAGGTCGCTCTGGTGGTCATCGGTGCAGCTACCGAAAGGACGGACGTTCACTGATCGCTATGTATCAGCAGGCCGATCAGATCAGTTGAGAAGTGCAGATCAAGGAATCGGGGAAACTTAAGACCCTCGAGGAATGGATTGCGCGCCTTGCGGAGCAAGGCGTGGAACCGGCGCAATTCGCTGAGCGCTGGCGCGAAATGGCCCGCAGCATTCAAGGCGGCGTGCGCGAGCCCTTACAAATGGACCGCCGCGAGCATCCTGCGTCGAATGCGCCCGTGCACCGTCTTTCTTCTCCTTCGCTTCGCTTCACTCCTGCGTCCCGTTTGGCTATGAACTTTAATGTTTCAGGCCGCCCACCGGCGCAGGCGTGGGGCAGAACTTATAAAGGGCGAAGCCGAAGGCTTGGCGTAGGTATTAAAAAAGGGCAAGACGCGGCGTTGGAACTCTTGGGGATAAAAACCGAGCGCGGCGGTGTGATACGCGCCGGGTACGACCCAGAGTTGCTTTGGCCCGCGTGCGGCGTTGTAAATCATCTTGGTATGGCGGCAGGGAAGCGCATCATCATTTTCGTCGCAGATCAGAAGAACTGGGAAAGCGCGCGAGGCGACGGCTTTCACCGGAGAGATGTTCGCCAGGGGAAAGCCGGTTAGCTTTTCTCCGCGATAGAGCAGCGTCCACGCGAACGGCCGCAGCAGCGTCTTGCCGAGCCAAGGATACTTGCGGAATCCGGCATAATCATAAGCAGCTTCGCTGAGATTCGCGAACGAAGCTTCCGCGACTACGGCTTCGATGCGCGGATCGGCCGCAGCGGACTGCAGCGCGATGCCGGCACCCATGGATTCGCCCAGAGCGAAAATGTGATTCGGCACACAGACTGGTCCGACGGCGCCGTGCCTCTGAATCGCAGCGCAGCGTTGCTGAAGGTCTGAGTTCAGCGCGTCGATGACGGCCTTGGTGTCGTTGCGTTCCAGCCAGCCGTAGGTGGCTAGGGGGCCCTCGCTCGCGCCGTGCTTGCGCGCATCCATCATGACCACGCTGTATCCGGCGCGCAGCAGAAATTCCGACTGGCCGATAACGCCCACGCGATTGTCCGCCACGCCGTGGAAGAGCAGGACCCACGAGCCGTTGGGCCGGGGCGGTGTGACTTTCCAGCCGCGGAGGCGGACGCCGTCTGGCGCGCTAACGTCGAAATCTTCGCGCTGCGAGTGAGTGACCGCCAAGGAGGCATCGGCTTCGCGGACGAGATCGGGCGTCAATTCGCGCCGAATCGGGTGGAGATACCACGGCGCGACAAGCCAGCCCGCCACCCCCGCCAGCAGCGGTGGCAAGACCAGCAAGATCGCCGCCACACGAATCAGACGTCTACGCATGGACGCTCTCCTCAGGACCTCAATTCGACATGCTCTCCTATAAGGAATTACGTATAGAACGGGCCCGTTGTTCTCGCTTGCGGGGGAGGGATCCAAAACGCGCAGACCAAGGTCTGTGCTACGGGTCAGGCGGATTTGGCCTTGGACTTAAGGAGTTTCGCGAGCTTTTCGATTTCTTCGGTTTGCTTGACGATGTGCAGGGAAAAGACCTCCGTGGTCGGAATGTTCTGGAGTTCATCGCGCAAGCCGGAAGCGAGCTGGTAGAGCCGCTCGACGCCCTCACGAAACTCTCTTTCGTTTTCCAGAAGGCGGGCACGCTTGGCTGCGGCGGCTTCCGTTGGATGGGGATGAATTTCGGCTGGGTTGGGTGTGTAACCCGGCTGGGGCTTGGGAGGAGGCGTGGGCGGATTTTGTGCGCCGAGAGTTCCTCGCGGGAGCACCAGACACGCGGACAGCAGCGCAGTACTTAAAACAAAGTCCCGGCGCGTTTCACGCATGGCGGCCTCCTGAAGAAGGATCTCAGTTCTTAGTTATAGGTGATCAGTGAAGAAGAAACTCAGGTTTTTGCCGTGGGCCGGTCTGTGTCGGCAAGTGCCACTCTTAGCTGCGGTCTGAGTTTCGCCACGCTGGAGCGAAGGTGTTTTGCTGCGACTGCGGAGGCGAAAAGAGAGGCAGCGCAAAAGGCCACAACCAAGGAAAGGCGCGTTCGCCGCGCAGATTCGGAAGCGCTGGCTGCGGGCAAGAGCGCACCAACCACAGCGCCCATGACGAGCCCGCCGACATGAGCCGCGTTGCTGATTCCGGGAATCGAGGCGCCGATGACGAGGTTATAGAAAATGAAGGTGCCGAGGCTGCTCAGCATCTTTTTGTTGATTTGCAGGTGCGCTGGCGTCTTTTTCCGGTAGACGAAGGTGAATAGCGCGCCCGCCATTCCAAAAATGGCGCCCGAGGCGCCTGCCCCCGCCGCCATCGGCTGCCAATAAACGCCCGCGATGCTGCCGAAGATGCCGCTCGCAAAGTACGCCAAGAGATAAGAGAAGCGGCCCATAAGAATTTCCGCGGCGCGGCCCAGGTTCCACAGGCACCACATGTTTAGGCCGATGTGAATAATCCCGAAGTGCACGAACATGCTGGTGACTAGCCGCCACCATTGGCCGTTGAGCGTGAGCGGGCCGAAGTCCGCGCCGAACGCGATGGCCTGCTGAGGCGTAGGAAGAAAGAGGGAGGCGCCGCGGAGCACCATGATCGCAAGCACCAGCGTGTTGGCGGCGATGAGTCCGATGGTGACCGGGAACGACGGCGATTTGCTGGTCTCCTGGACCGCAGCACGCCCCGCATCCATAGCCGGCCCCCAGCATTCAGAGCACATGGTGGTGGTTGTATCGCCGGGGGGAAGAGCAAATTCTTTGCCACAGTGAGTGCAGCGCCGGGTAGACATGGGAAAGAGATGGTAGCAGGTTTTGCGAACAGGCGGATTCGCTGGTCACTGGAAAAGGAATGTTGGGGAGTTGCCGTGATCGCTGAGAGTCTTTTAGGGCTTGGCAAAAAGCAAAAACAGAATTCCAGCCGTCAGACCCAAAAGAAGCAGGCCGCCAAGGACGCGAAGGAATAGCGACGCCCGCACTGCGGGAATGGGTCCGGGCGGCCGCTTGGGAGGAACGGGCGGGTCGAGGGTCCCAATGCCCGTGAATTTGCGCGGGGGCCCGCCGGAGCGCGCCGAAGAAGAGGCTGGCTCCAGCTCAAATTCGTTTTCGGCAAATTCATAGGGCATGGAAAAAATGCTACTCCCTCGGTTTGGACGTGTCCAGATCCGGGCTAAATCAGCTAAATCAGGCGAAAAATGACTTCGATGGCGATCCACGCGGGCACAGCGCGGCGGGCGCCGTCATGCGCGGACGCGAATTTCCATGAGCGAACCGATTGCACGGCGCGCTCGTCCAGGCCCGCGCCGATGCCTTGCGCGACTTGAATTTGCGAAGCGCGTCCGTCCGCACTGACCAAAACGCGCAGCGTTACGCGGCCTTGCACCTTCGCTTCGCGCGCCTCGTCTGTGTATTGCGGGGCTGGGCAGTAGACGCAGGTCGGCAGCGTCACGCCGGGGTATACGGAGGAAGACTGACCCGCACTACCTGGTCCATCGATCGAACTGTCGCCCATGGTCCTTCCCTTACTGTTTCCTATGGTGTTCGAGTCGCCGGGCCCTGGGGAATTGGTGTCATCGCGCATCCAAGGCAGTCCGATTTTGTTCACGGAACTGAGCACTGGTGGCGCGGTGGGATCCAGGATCGTCGGCGGTACGGGTACCATCGATTCTCTCTTTGGCGGCAGCGAAGGCCGCACAATCTGTATCGCAGAAACAGGCACAAGGTTGCCGGTAGTGGCAGGTATCGGAGTCTTTCCTCCGCCGCTCCCGGTCCCATCGGAAGGATGGCGTCCCGTCATTGCGGCCCAGAAGTCTCGCGGCGCGCCGACGGCGGGAATCTTCACTCCTGGCGGTGCTGGTTTTGTGACCTGGCGTACAGGAATGGTCAGCAAGACAAGAGCGCCAATGATAGCCGCATGCGTGACTAGCGAAGCACTTTGAGCCCTGTTCAAACGGGGTGACCGCTCCCAGCGCACCGCGTGAAGCGGCGCGCCGTTGGCCGATGAGGGAAAGACGCGCGCGCGGGCGAACGCTTGCAGGAAATTTTCGCGAATGCGCTGAAGGCAAGATTCCCGCGACGAGGGACTGCACGGCCGGAAAAATGGATCGCGCATGGACGCGCCTCCACGCTCACCTCCCGATCAGTAAAAAATTCTTCTTGGAGGCAAGCCACGAACGCGTTGTGAGAAGAGCAGCCCGCAGGAATGGTTGCCTAGCGGAGAAAGCGAGTTGCTTTTTGCTGAGTGGGAGCTAGAGCAGCCGGAATACCACCTCGACAGGAGCCGTGCAGGCCACAGGCTTGCCGTCCCGGCCATTGCAGGGGCGCAATTTCCAGGTTTTGACCGCAGCTATGGCTTTTTCCTCCAAGCCCATTCCCGGGCCGCGGAGGACGCGCTCGGTGGTGACCCTCCCATCAGCGCTGATGGTTATGTCGAGGAATACGGATCCCTGGTATTTGGCCTTGCGCGCCTCTTCCGAATAATCCGGATTCGGGCAATAGATGCACGCAGGCTGGCCAACGCCATTCACCCCGGCGCGAAATTCCCCGCCGCCCGTCCCTCCGCCGGAACCGGGGCCGAGGCCGCCTCCCGAGCCGCTGCCGATTCCCGTTCCATTGCCGTGGCCCAGAGAATCGCTTATAGCGTTTGCCAGCGGGTCACCGAAAGTTGGAGCGTTGATATTCGCTACTTTCAGGTCCGGTGGACCCAGCAGCGAAGGTTCCGCCGCCAGTTTCGGATTTGGATTCTGGATCTTCACTTGTGGCGGAGTGAATTGCGTCCACTTGAACTTGGGGACCTTGCCGCGGTTCACCGGAGTGGTGGTGTGGTCGTTGGCTCCTCCGCCGCCTCCAGCCTTGTTCGCGCCCGCAGGGAGTTTGGCCATATAAGGCGAGATGTCCAACGGCGTGACGTCAACCTTGTTCTTTGCTTGCGTCGACTGAACGACGCGGAAACCGATGGGGAAAATCAGCAAAGCAATCACCGCTGCATGCAAAAGGACCGCGAGTGCCTGGCTGGAACCGAACTTTTCGTCCTTCGACCAAATGTCTTTGACTTTGATGGGCTTGATTCCCGGCGGCAGAGGTGGCTGTTTCGGAGGTGAAAAGAAATCCTTGATGCGTGTGCCGAACCCGCCGAAACCCGCTCCCCACCTCACCGCTAATCTGCTGTTAACGGGGCGATTCCCTCCGGGGGTTGACCGGAGAGATTCCGCCAGGTTGCCGAAGAAGCCCGCGCCAAAAGAAGTTTGCGTGAACGGTGCATCCTTGCTCGCGCGAACTTTGATGGGCCGCTCGGTCAGAAATTGCTTGAGGTTGGACCAAAAATCGTCAGGGACGAGAATCGCGGGCCGCCCGAACCTGGGCACATAAGCGGGCCGCGCTTGGTTAGCTTGACTGGGAGGCTGCGAACCTGTCGCAGACACCTTGGCCTTCGGACTGGACGGAGGAACAAGTTTGTTGATTTTACCGGGCACCGTTTATCCCCCAAGTATAGACGGTCTCGCCCCGCCTTTGGTATCCATCAGGGATAGGATTCCACCAGGCCGGGAAAGGTTGCGCGTCTCCAACGGCTGACACCCATCTTCGGTTCATTGTAACATAGATGGTTCAACTACTTTTCGATGTTTCCCGCCGTGCAACTGGACCAGCGGACGGCAACACAGGCAAAGAAGGGACTATCCGAACGCTCGAAGCTATGGCCGAACCACTCGAACTCAAAAAGACGCTGAACCTGCCCAAGACCGACTTTCCCATGAAGGCCAGCCTGCCCCAAAACGAGCCGAAGCAGCTCGAAGCCTGGTATGCGGAAAACATCTACGACCGCATTTTGGATGCGCGCAAAGGCAAGCCCCTGTTTGTGCTGCATGATGGGCCGCCATATCCCACCGGCGAAATCCATCTCGGCACGGGGCTGAACAAAATCCTGAAAGATTTGATCGTCAAGACAAAAAGCATGGCGGGGCACTATGCGCCGTACGTGCCCGGATGGGATTGCCATGGGCTGCCCATCGAGACGCAAGTGGAAAAAGAACTTGGCGGCAAAGGCAAAGTGCCTCCGGCGCAGTTCCGCAAGCTGTGCCGCGAATTTGCCACGCGCTACGTCGAGCAGCACAAACGCGATTTCAAGCGTCTCGGAATTTTCGGCCAGTGGAATGATCCCTATTTGACGATGAGCTTCGGGTACGAAGCTACGATTGCTGGAGCCTTTCTCGACTTCATGGAGAAAGGCTACGTTTACCGCGGTCGCAAGCCCGTGTACTGGTGCATTTACGATTCGACCGCGCTGGCGGAAGCGGAAGTCGAGTACGAGGATCATTCGAGTCCTTCGATTTACGTGCGATACAAGCTTGTGCAGGATGGCAAGAATACGGACAAAATCCCGTCGGAGCTTCGGGGCAAGAATGTCTATGCCATAATCTGGACCACAACGCCATGGACCCTTCCCGCAAGCATGGCGCTGGCACTCAATCCGGCCTTTGAGTATGCCGCTGTTGAAACAGACGGCGAGGTGGAGATTGTTGCGCAGCAACTCCAGCACACCGTTTGGGAGGCGATAGGCCGAAAAACATCGGGAAAAACTCTTAAGACATACACCGGCGAGTATTTAGTGAATGACGCCGGTCTGCGGTTCCAGCACCCATTTCTCGACAGAATTGTCCCGGCGGTTCTGGCCGATTACGTCGAACTCGATCAAGGCACTGGAATCGTGCATACCGCTCCAGGTCACGGCGCCGAAGACTTTCTTACAGGGCAGAAATACGGCCTGGAAACCTACGCCCCTATTGACGACAAGGGCGTCTATCTTGAGGGTTTGCCTGAGTACAAAGGCAAAGATGTTTTCACCGCGGACTCCATCATCGTGAGGCTTCTTGCGGATCGAGGGGCGCTTCTCGCCAATCATCCATATAAGCACAGCTACCCGCATTGCTGGCGCTGCCACAATCCGGTGATTTTCCGCGCCACTGAACAGTGGTTCATCAGAATGGATCAGGCCGCGCACGGCCGGCAAAAAACGCTGCGGCAGGAAGCGCTCGAAGAAATTCACCAGGTGAAGAAGTGGTTCCCCGCGTGGGGCGAAGACCGCATGTACGAAATGATCGAGAAGCGGCCGGACTGGTGCGTTTCGCGCCAGCGCTTCTGGGGCGTCCCGATTATCGTTTTTTATTGCGACGGCTGCGGGAAGCGGCTCGAAGACTACAAAGCGCTGCGCAACGTCGTGAAGTGGTTCGAGAAAGAAGGCGCGGATGCCTGGTACAAGCATTCGTCTGCGGAGTTGCTGCCTCCAGGGACCAAGTGCGAATGCGGCGCGTCGAATTGGCGTAAAGAAAACGACATCTTGGACGTATGGTTTGATTCCGGCTCCTCGAATCTGGCGGTGCTGAAGGCCGGCAGCGTCCTCGTCGAGCCAGGGCAAGACTGGCGCCCCGCGGACGTGTATCTCGAAGGTCCCGACCAGTATCGGGGCTGGTTCCAGAGTTCGCTCCTCGTGGCTACAGGAGTAAAGGACATCGCGCCGTTCGAACAGGTGGTCACCCACGGTTGGACGCTCGATGAACAGGGCCGGCCGATGTCCAAATCGCTGGGCAATGTGATTACTCCAAAGCAGATCACTGAGAAGCGGGGTGCGGACCTGCTACGGCTGTGGGTCGCGTCGGTGGAATACCAGGCCGACGTGAAAATGAGCGAGCGCGTTATGACCCAGCTCAGCGAAGCCTATCGCAAGATTCGCAATACGTTTCGCTTCGCGCTGGGGAACCTGGCTGATTTTGATCCCTCACGCGATGCTCTAGCAAACAATCAGCTTGAAGAAATTGATGGATGGATGCTGGATCGCACCGCGGACCTGGTCAAGAAATGCCGCGAATGGTACGCGAGCTACGATTTTCACCGCGTCTACCACGCCATTCATGACTATTGCGTCGTGGATCTTAGCGCGTTTTATTTTGACGTGTTGAAAGATCGCCTCTACACGAAAGCCGCGAAGAACAAGTCACGGCGCTCGGCGCAAACTGCGGTCTGGAAAATCAGCGACGCGCTGGTGCGCCTCGCGGCGCCGGTTCTTGTTTTCACGGCGGAAGAAATCTGGAAGCACTTGCCGAAGGCGGCGGGGAAACCGCAAAGCGTGCACATGGCGGTTTTTCCGGATGCAGAAGCCCTGGCTTGTGGAATCGCGCCCAAGGATGCGGCGAAGTGGGAACAGCTGGCCCAGGTCCGCTCCGTAGTTCTGGTTGCGCTGGAACAAGCGCGCGCTGCGAAAACCATCGGCGGTGGCCTGGAAGCGAAGGTTCGTCTGCATGCCAACGGGAAAGCTCCAGACTTGCAAGAGCTGCTGAAGGAAAAGGGTTCACTTCTCCCCGCGCTCTTTATTGTTTCGCAAGTCGCCGTGGATTCTGCCGAAGGTGATGGACTTGTGCAGAGTGAAACTCTGCCCGGTCTGTCGGTCAAAATCGAACGCGCCGACGGCAAGAAGTGCGAGCGCTGCTGGAACTACTCGACGCACGTTGGCGAGAACTCGCGCTATCCGACCGTGTGCGAACGGTGTAACGAAGCCCTCGCCGAAATTGAATCCGACGGAGCCGCCGGCATCGCCGCGCACTGATGGGAGCGGGCAAGTGGGGAGGGAGTTAAATGTCGCTAGGTTTATTCGGGCGCACTAGATCAAGATTAGGGGCACCCCATGAATTCTATCTGCGCCCGCCCTTCCAAAACCCTCAATTCCTAGGGAGCCTTAGCGCCCTAGTCCTTGGGTTTTTGGGAAGGCTACTTGCGAGGGAAGACATGGATGCCAAGGACGGCAAATCACCTCTGCGAACTGTCCTTAGTGTCGCCTCGGATGTTTCCAATGCGGCGCTGATCTTCAGCCTTCTTTCCATCTTCGCCCTGTTGATGGCCATGACGCTAATCTTGCCCCGCCATTGATCCGGTTCATGACTCCTACTTCCCGCCTTCGCTGGCTCTGGCTCACGCTCGCCGTCGTCCTGCTCGACCGCGCCACCAAAGCCTGGTTCGAAGCGCGCACTGTCGAAGGCTGGCGCCAGGAAGTCATTCACAATTTCATTTACCTGGTGCACAGTCGGAACCCTGGGATTGCGTTTGGCGTCCTGGCGGACTCCGCTTCAATCTTTACGCGCGTCATGCTAATCGCCGGCTCTCTTGCCGTAATCTGCGTGCTGGCTTGGCTGCTTGTAACCGGCAAGATCGCCAGCGCCATGGGTAACGCCGGCCTCGCGTTGCTGCTGGGCGGCGCGGCAGGCAACGTTTCCGACCGCATCTTTCACGGAGCCGTGACCGACTTCTTCGAAGTGTGGTTCGGCGCATATCACTATCCCGCGTTCAACGTCGCGGATTCCGCCATCACCATTGGCGCCACTCTCATCCTTGCTGACGTATTATTTGGGCGCAAGCAAGAAGAACCCCATCAAGTTTCTTGAAGCTGGTTGTGGAGGAGGATTCATCGGCCGGTGCAATACCGGGCAACACCCCATCGAGAATACTCCGAGAAAAGAGATTCACGCCCCTTCGACTCTACAGTAGCAATAGAGGAACTGCTGCGTCGTGCCGACCGGTGTCTCGTGCAGCTCCTTCGAACTTTCGACCAATCGGAATCGCGCGCCAAACTCGTTGTGCAAAGAATCGGTGTCATAACGCACCACATCCAGCCCGCTACATTTTGCCGGGCCTTCGGGTCCAAAGGTGCTGACGATGACGTGCCCGCCGGATTTCACGGAGCGAATCACCTGGCGAACGTAGGAGGTGCGTTGTTCGGGAAGCGTGAGAAAATGAAAAACGGCGCGGTCATGCCAGACATCATAGGCACTCGGCTTTAATTCAACCTGCGTAACGTCGGCAGCCAGCCACTGAACCCGGTCCGCGGCCGCTCCCAATCGCTTTTTCGTTACGTCAATGGCCGTTTGCGAAACGTCAAGCACAGTAATGTCCTCAAATCCTCGGGCGAGCAGGTCGTCAACCAGTGTGGATTCGCCGCCGCCGACATCAATCATCGCCGCCCTGCGGTTCGCCGCCGCGCGTTCGATTAATTCAAGCGATGTTTCTAGATGGCTTCGATACCAACTGACGGCGTCAGCCGCCTTCTCACGGTAGATTTTTTCCCAGTGCCCTTGCGGATTCATAGCCACTGGCTCCTTCCTTCAAACTAACGCTTGCATTAGATCCTCGACCAGATCGTCCGGATGTTCGAGTCCTACCGAGAGCCGTAGCAAATTCTGCGGCGCGCTCGAGAGCTTTCCTTCATTGGAAGCGCGATGCTCGATGAGGCTCTCGACGCCGCCAAGGCTTGTCGCATTCACGAAAAGCTTCACGCGAGAAGCGACGCGAAGGGCTTCCTCGCGCCCGCCGCGAACCAGAAACGAGAGCATGCCTCCGAAACCTTTCATCTGACGGCGGGCGACCTCGTGACCAGGGTGAGCAGGCAGTCCGGGATAGTACACGGTTTCGACGGCTGGACACGCGGCCAGCGCGGTCGCCACCGCGCTTCCGTTGGCCGAATGTCTCTCCATTCGGCAAGGCAACGAGCGAAGCCCTCGCAGGATGAGCCAGGAAGCGAACGGCGAGGCGACGGCACCGAGAATCTCACGGACATTCAGAAGCTTGTCCAGCAACTCTTGAGACTTGACGACCAGGCAGCCGCCCTGAACATCGCTGTGACCGCCGCAATACTTCGTGGTCGAATGAAGCACAAGGTCCGCTCCGAGAGTGAGGGGGCGTTGAAGAATTGGGCTCGCGAAAGTGTTATCAACCAGCAACTGCGCTCCCGCCTGTCGAGCGACGTGGCCAATGGACTGGATGTCCAGGATCTTCATCAAGGGGTTGGAGGGCGTCTCGATCCAAATAAGCTTTGTGGATGGCCGGAGCGCTCTTGCAAGTGCATCCATATCCTGCAAGTTCTCGATGCTGCTATGGATGCCCCACGCAGGCAGGAAATCGCGGGCAAGATTGCGCATGTCTATATAGATGTCGTCGGAGAAGATGACGTGCGAACCCGGCTTCAGCGTTTGCAGCGTGGCAGCCGCCGCGGCCATGCCTGAGGAAAAAACCACCGCCGCCAAGCCGCCTTCGAGATCGCGAAGCGCCCCCTCAAGCCGTAGCTGAGTTGGATTCTTTTCCCGCGCATAGCGGAATTGGTGGATGGCCTCGCTTGCGGGTCCGTGCTCGAAGGTCGTTGAGAGATGGAGCGGGGGTGACAGGGCCCCCGTATCCAGATCAATTTCTCCCCCAGCTCGGACTGCAATGGTTTCGAGCCTGAGCCCCCGCGGTCCCCGGCCGATGACTCGCGTAGCGTTTGATTCAGCCGTTAGGGAACTTGTGATGGTAATCTTCCGCTTGTCACTCATTTCCCGCCCTCGACCTTGGCCTCTCGGCCGACATGAAAGTGTAACCTATGTGTCCGGTCCGATTTGTCACGTAGGTCTCGGTCCGTCAGGCGGCCGCTCGCGGCGCGTGGTGGACAACTCCGCACCGCCTGCCCCATAGTGGACCTCGTGCCTGAAGTATCGCTCCCGATAGTTCATCGTTTCACTGTAGAAGCTAGCGACTCGGGCAAACGTTTGGACTGGGTTGTAGCCGCACATTTTCCCGAACTCAGCCGCACTCGCGTGCAGGAGCTGATCGACGCAGGACAAGTCTTGCTGGATGGGAGCGCCGCGAAGAAAGGTTCGACGCGGCTGCGCGGCGGCGAAAAGGTCACTGTCGAAATTACCGAGCGCCCAGCTATGGTTGCGAGAGCGGAAGCCATCCCGCTCGAAGTTCTCTACGAGGACGAAGACGTCATTGCCATCAACAAGCCAGCAGGAATGACCGTTCATGCAGGCGCGGGAAACTCCTCCGGCACACTGGTGAACGCGCTGCTTGGCCGTGGGCTGGAGCTTTCGAAAGGCGGCGATCCCCTCCGGCCAGGAATCGTCCATCGTCTCGACAAAGAAACTTCTGGCGTGATTCTCGTAGCTAAGAACGACGCCGCACATGCAAAGCTGGGAGAAGCGTTCCAGCAGCGCGCTGTGAAGAAGACTTATATTGCCCTCGTGCAGGGCCTTCTGAAAGCAAAAAGCGGCACCATCGAACTGGCCATCGGTCGCGATCCCCTCCATCGCACGCGCATGGCCACGCCGCGAAAATCTGGCCGTGGCGCGGCTCCGGCAAATCCCCGCGACGCGCGGACAGACTGGCGCGTACTCGCGAATGTTAGCAAAGCCGCTCTAGTGGAGGTCCAACTCCACACCGGGCGAACGCATCAAATCCGCGTGCATTTTGCCGCCCTCAAGCATCCGGTCGTGGGCGATACGCTCTATGGAGCGGCCGCTAACTTGCGAATCGGCAAGGTCACGCTGCCAAGACTCGAGCGCAATTTTCTGCACGCATCGCGCCTCGGCTTTGCCCAGCCGCGCACGGGCGCCTGGCTCGAGGTTCGCGCGCCGCTGCCGCAAGAACTCCGCGGATATGTGAACCAGCTTTGCGCCGCCGTGGGGGAATCGCAGAGCCGAATTGACGCTGCGCTTGCGGCGTACCTATAATTCTTAACACCGATGAACCGGCCAAACATTCGAATCACCGCCTCTCTGGCGGCATCGCTCTTGCTTCCAGCCTACGCAGCCTGGACGCAGCCGTCTCCTCATTGGAATCAGCAATCCCCTTCCGCCGCGCCCGGCGCGACCTCGCAGTCCCCGTCTTCGGTGCAGCCGTCTCCTTCTGTCGCCGCCAAGCAGCAAGCCTCGTCTTCGTCGCAATCTTCGACCCAGCAGGCTCCGCCCACTGCCAGCCAGCAAGCTCCGCAGCGAAGCGGCCAAACGTTCAAGCGTGAGGTCAACCTCGTCGACGTCCTCTTTACCGTCCTGAACCGCCGCAATAAATTGGTGCCTGATTTGGAGCAGGGCGATTTCAAAGTTTTTGACGAAGGCAAGCCGCAGGAAATCCGGTATTTCAGCAAACAGTCGGATTTACCGTTGCGCATCGGCATGCTGCTCGACACTTCGAACAGCATCCGCGAACGCATTAAATTCGAGCAGGACGCCTCGGTCAGTTTTCTTTTCAGCGTTCTTCGCCGCAACAAGGACGAGGCGTTCGTGATGACCTTCGATGACGAGCCGCAAATTATCCAGGCTTTCACCAGCGATACGGGAGCACTGCGCGACCAGATCATGGGAACGCGTGCTGGCGGCGGCACGGCCATCTACGATGCCATTTACGAGGCTTGTTCCAAACAACTGAACCATCCGCCTCGCCCGCCCGGCGACCTGCCCGACGTGGTTCGCCGCGTAATGATTCTCATCAGCGATGGCGAAGACAATTTATCCCTCCACACGCGTTCTGAGGCCATCGAGCTTGCACAACGCACCAGCGTGGTCATTTACACC
>DATFRZ010000057.1:0-4524 GCA_035262885.1 Candidatus Acidiferrum sp. | reverse complement strand
TCGATCAACTGCTGCGCCGTCCAGGCGGGGGTCGGATGTTCCGTGACATTGAAATGGACGACTTGACGCCTCTCGTGCAAGAGTATGATAAAGCAGTAAAGGTTACGGAACGTCGCAGTTGGGACGGTAAAGAAATCGATGCCGATGATGTCTCTGGCGTGATTGGAGAGGAAAGCCTTCCACGTTTGGGAGGAAGGCTTGGGCGTCTTTATCCGGTATTTGGCGACGGTTGATTCAGCCACGTCGAAGCCGAGTAGGTGGAGTTCCGATTGAATTCGTGGCGTGCCCCACAGAGTATTCTCTCCTGAGAGCCTGTGGATAAGTTCGCGAATTTCGGCATCGATTCTTGGTCGTCCCGGGCGACCGGCTTTCGATTTCCAACGCCAATAAAGCCGAAACCCTTGGCGATGCCATTTGATGACAGTCTCCGGTTTAACGATCAGAAGAGCGGAGCGCCAATCCTGCCAGCATTTTGCCAAGGTGACCCAAAACAGTCGATCCTGAAAACTTAGGGAAGGCCGTTTAGCGGTTCGGTTGAGAATGGCGAGTTGCTGGCGAAGTGCAAGGATTTCCGCCATCAGTTCCAATCGAGGCGCAAAAAAGGAGCGTGCAAGGAGAAGGAGAAAAGGGAAGAGAGCCATATAAAGGAAGCAGGATCAGGAAATCTGAATTCAGAACGCCGGTTATTAGTATCAATGGATAGTTCTTGTAAGTGCAAGCGTCTGAAGGTTGGATGGGATTTTCGGTAGGCACAGGTTAAGGACGTCCTCCGAACCAACAATCCAAGCAAGCGGATGGCCGATCCGTCGGAAATCGCGAAGCTGGCAGTTTACCTCGCGTCGGACGATTCAGCGTACGTCGTCGGGGCAGACTTTCTGATCGACGGCGGGGTCACGGCCATTTCGGGGGTGGGCGCCTGAGCCTCGTTGCAGAGAGTCGAGGCCGTTCCTGTTCCCGCTCAGGCAAGGGACGGCTCGCACCGCCAATCCCCGTCACGCCAAAAAACTGTTGGCCGAGACGTTTCTGCAGTCTGCGGTCGTGCAGCTGAGCTGGAAAATCGTCGGTTCCGCGGCTGACGGAAGTACGAACACGGCAGGAAAGGAGATCACATGATGGAGTCAGCGCCCGAGCGGAACAAGGCGACTGTCCTCGAAGCGTTCGACACGCTGTTCAACAAGCGGCCGCGCCGAAAACGAGAAGAGTCGGTGTTCCGTGCTGGGCGGAGATGTTGTTCTGGTGGACGGACCAGATCTTGCGAGTTGACAATACGGGCAAGCGGGCTTATCGTTGTAGTTAGTCAACTAACTCAATATGAATATGGGGAAAACACAAACGGACAAGCGGACAAGGCTCATTGAGACCGCTATGAAGCTGGCGTATAAGCAGGGTTTCAGAGAGAGCAGCCTGGCTGACATCGCCGAAGCTGCCCACGTCCCCGTAGGCAATGTTTACTACTACTTCAAGACCAAGGAAGAACTCGGCGAAGCGGTTGTGGAGCGGCGCCTAGAGGAGTTTCGAGCATTCCGGGCGGAAATGGGCCGGCTGAGTTCTCCGAAGGAGCGGCTGTTTGTTTTCGTGGACAGAATTCAACGGAACAAGGAGCAGCTTGCGCGAGGAGGATGTCCACTTGGCGGCCTGTGCGCCGAGTTGCATAGGGAGGGCGGCGCTCTCGCGAAAAAATCCGCAGAACTCTACACCGAGCCCATTGGCTGGCTTGAGGAGCAGTTCCGCGCCGCCGGCCACGAAAAGGATTCACGAGAACTTGCGCTGCATCTCTTTTGCGCTTTTCAGGGTATGGCGGCAGTGGCCCACGGTGCTAACGACCCCGATCTGGTTGTGATGGAGGTAAAGCGGCTTAAGGATTGGATCACCGCATTGTGAGACGGGGTTATGGGGGCAACAAGTTGAGGACCGGCAACATGAAGAAGCTTGAGGGAAAGTTCGCGGTCGTTACCGGCTCGGCGCGCGGGTCAATCTTTGAATCGACAGAAGGGAGAGCACGATGAAAACAGCGCTTGATAAACGGCAATTCGGCCCGGGGCTCTCGTCACGGGGGCCTCGTCCGGAATCGGCAAGGAATTCGCGCGGCAAATCGCAGCGGCCGGAATCAACGTCGTGCTGGTCGCCAGACGGGATCGGTGGGCCGCTCACATTCAGCGACCTTGCTTCAGCGGGGACGGGACCACAAGGGATACTGCCACGCGGTTGGCAAAGCTTCAATAGGCGAGGCCGGACGAGGTCTTTTTAGGAGAGGAGAGCAATGAATCCATACACACCGAAGCAGCTCGCGGACAGTATGCGTGTCGTCCGCAAGAACACGATTGCAATCGCCGAGGACATACCCGAAGCGCAATACGATTACCGCCCCGCGCCGGATAGCCGTTCCGTGCGCGAAACCCTTCTTCACATGGCTTCGATGACGCTGTTCGATTTTCACATTCACGAGGAGCAAAAGCGCACCTCGATGGAAGGTTTTGATTTCCGGGGGTTCTTCGCCGGACTTCCGACCAACGAAAAATGCTCGCTTCCTAAAGCCGAGATCGTGGCAGTGTTGCGCGACGAGGGGGAACGCTGGTGCGATTGGGTCGAGAAGCTCCCCGAAGCGCGGGCAGTCGAAATCGTAACACGCGGAGGGGCCGGTCCAGGGGGCAAAAGCCGCTTCGAGATGCTGATCGACTCCAAGGAGCATGAGATGCACCACAGGGCTCAGCTGATGGTCATCGAGCGCCTGCTTGGCATCGTGCCGCATCTGACGCGGAATCGCCAGCGGCCGCAGGAGTCGGCTCAAAGGAGCACTACCTAGAGCCGCGACGTCGGCCGCAGAGATTTGGGATTAGGTTGCTAAAACCAAGACCTGGCAATAGTCTTTGGCGATCTTTATAAGTCAGGTAACTAACTCATAAGATAAGTCAGGTAACTAACTCATAAGCGAAGAATGAAAGGAGACGCTGTGACGGGAAACGAAGTTCTCGACAGAACGGTGAGCCAGGCGGACAACGGGCGTTCGCCGGCGGAGCCGCCGTCCCGCCCGCGGAATAGAAAGGTGCTCCGCACCCTCGCGTTCGTTGTCTTACTTGTAATCGCTGGGGTCCTGGCCTGGGCAAATTGGGCTACCGTTTCGAGCATCTTTCACGGCGGCAACGTGTCGGATCGAATCATTGGACTCAGCGGAAGAATCGAAGGCGATGATTCAGCCGTCGCGTCGAAGACCAGCGGTCGGATACTCGAAGTGCGCGTTCGCGAGGGAGACAGCGTCAACGCCGGACAGATCCTTGCGGTGCTCGACGATCAACAGGTTCGCGCGCGCGAAGAACAGGCGCGGAGGTCTGTAGAAAGCGCGGAAGCCAGAGCCAAGGCGGCCAAAGCACAGATTGACGTTCTCGAAGAGCAACTGCGGCAGAGCCAACTGCAGACCGAGCAGGCCACAGTCGACGCGGAAGGGCGCGTCAGCCAGGCAGAAGCGGATCTGGCGGCTGCGGAGTCGGACCTCGCGCGCCAGGAAGCTTCATTGCAGCTCGCGTTGTTCGACAAGGATGCCTATACGCGCCTGGCGCTCCTGGGCGCTGTCTCCGAACGTCAGGGGAAAGAGGCGGTGGCCAATGCAGATCAGCAGGCCGCCGCCGCGGCCGCCGCCAAACGACGGATCGAGGCGATGAAGGGAGCGTTGACAACTGCAAAGGCCAATGTCGCCAATGCGGCGATCCGGGGGGCGCAGACCGCGACGATCCGAAAGCAGATCGCTCAGCAGCAGGCGGAGATTGCCAGCGCCACAGCGAACGCGGCACAAGCGCGCGCCGAGCTTGTCGAAGCGCGGGCGAACCTTCAGGATTTGACGGTCACCGCGCCGTTCACCGGCACCGTTCTGACTCGGACCGCCGAACCCGGCGAAGTCATACAGGCCGGAACCGCAATCGTCACCCTGCTCGATTTAACGAAGATTTATCTTCGCGGCTTCATTCCCGAAGGGCGTATCGGACGCGTCAAGATAGGTCAGGCCGCTCGGATTTATCTCGACTCGCAACCGGACCGGCCCATCGCCGCTTATGTGCTCCGGATCGATCCGCGAGCGACTTTCACTCCCGAAAACACCTATTTTCGGGATGACCGTGTGAAACAGGTTGTGGGCGTAAAGCTGCAGCTTAAGGACGCCATCGGATTCGCCAAGCCGGGAATGCCCGCGGACGGCGAAGTGCTTGTCGAGGGCGATTCCTGGCCGGCGAAGAGGTCCGCAAAATGATCGCCGTAGACAGTAGGGGGTCCTACGGCGAGGGATGGCCGCATTCCTCCGGGGCCGCCATCCAAGTGAAGAGTCTCTGGAAGAAGTACGGCGGCACCGAGGCGGTTCGGGGTATCAGTTTCGATGTCCACAAAGGCGAGATCTTCGGCCTCATCGGGCCGGACGGCGCGGGCAAGACCTCGACTTTCCAAATCCTTGCTGGCGTCATGGAAGCAAGCTCAGGCGACGCTGATGTTCTGGGCCGGCCCGCCCGTCAGATGCGGTCGCAGAGCGGTTATCTTACACAG
>DATFRZ010000056.1:0-21981 GCA_035262885.1 Candidatus Acidiferrum sp. | reverse complement strand
GGAACCTTGCGGCAGTTCCGGGCGCGGGCGAAGCCAAACTCCACTGAACAGGGCCATATTCGCTTCTGCGCATCCTCAGTTCCCGCTTATCGGGTCCGGTCTTCACAAATCCTCCCGCACTGCCGGCGACTCCAACTTCTCTTTAAGTTCGCCACTTATTAAGACGTATCGTATTACGATATGGTTGCAAGCGCAGACGGGGAGCGGGGGACTTCTTTTCATGTTTCAAAAACAAAAGGAATTTGGCTTTCCGAGCTGCCGCGGCAACGTGCTTTCGGTAGTAAGCGTCTTCCATTCCGGTCTAGAAACTCACCGCCTTTAAGAGCGCTCAGGAAGTCTCTCCTTGACAGTCTACCTATCCGTAGGTTATATATGTCGACTGTCTAGGAGAAACGCGATGCCCATTGAGAAATCGGATTTGCTGCAAGGCACGCTGGACATGCTGATCCTGAAAATCGTGACGCTAGGCCCGATTCATGGCTATGGCATTTCGCAGCGGCTGCGCCAAATCTCCAAAGAGGTACTTCTGGTCCAGCAGGGCTCGCTCTATCCCGCCCTCCACCGCCTGGAAAAGCGCGGGTGGCTGGCCGCCGAGTGGGGTGAGTCCGAGAACGGCCGGCAGGCCAAGTTCTACAAGTTGTCGGCGAAAGGCAAGCAACAACTGAAGAAAGAAGAATCGAATTGGAACCGTCTGGCCGGAGCGGTCGCCAGCATTCTTCAGACCGCGCAATAGGAGCCTTGTCATGCCTTCGTGGAAATTCCTTTCTCGCGCGCGTCCGCACGATCCGCAGTTCGACTCCGAGCTTCGTTTCCACATCGACCGACTCACGGAGGAAAACATCGCCGCTGGCATGAAACCAGAAGAGGCGTGGCGGCGGGCTGTGCTCGAATTCGGGGGCGCGGAGCAAATCAAGGAAGAATTGCGCGATGTGCAGCGCATTCCCATCCTGGAAACCACGATGAAGAATTTTCGATGGGCGTTGCGCTTTGTTCGCAAGACGCCGTCTTTTTCTATCGTGGTTATCCTGACGCTGGCCCTCGGGATTGGGGCGAACAGCGCCGTGTTTTCCGCCATCGACGAGGTTTTGTTGCGGCCGCTGCCCTTTCCTCAGGGCGATCAACTGATGTTTCTGCATCAGTACAATCCCAAGGTGCAAACACCGCAGACCCGGCTTGCCCCGGTGCGGCTGGAGGAGTGGAATCGGATGAATTCCACGTTTCAGGGCATCGCCGGCTACTACACCGAAGACGGCTCCGAAACTTCCGGGCCGCTGCCGGAAAAAGTGACGGAAGCGCTTGTGACGCCTCGCTTCCTCCAAGTGCTGGGAGTCTCGCCCGCTCTGGGACGCGATTTTAGTCCCGACGAAGAGCACTTCGGGGGCCCGCATGCCCTGCTTATTAGTGACAGGTTCTGGCGGCGTCGCTTTGGCGATCCGAATGCTCTCGGGAATAAACTGCGGATCGACGGCTTTTCCGGCTCAATCGTGGGAATCATGCCCGCTTCCTTCGCGTTTCCAAGCCCTGACGTGGACGTTTGGGCATCTGTCCCGACCGATGCGCCGTTCGCGCAGGATCGAGGTTCGACGTGGTATCTCACCATCGGACGTCTGAAACCAGGGGTCACGCTCGAGCAGGCGCGCGCCAACCTGGAAACAGTGCAGGCACAACTAGGGAAGCAATTTCCGCAAACGGATGCGCATTTGACACCGGGAATCGCACCGCTCAAGGAAGCAACCGTGGGAGGCGTGCGAAGTTCGTTGTGGATGCTGTTTGGCGCAGTGTCGCTGCTTCTGCTGATTGGCTGCACGAACATTGTCGCGCTGTTGCTGGCGCGCGGGGCGCAGCGCCAGCATGAAATTTCCGTGCGCTTGTCGCTCGGTGCTTCGCGCTTCGCCGTGGTTTGCCAGTTGCTCACCGAATCTCTTGTGCTGGCACTCACCGGCGCGCTGATTGGCCTGTTTGTGGCCGGCGAAGCGTCGAACGTGTTTCGCGGATTGGCCAAAGAGCTTCCGCGCGTGGAGGAAATTCACCTTGATGCGCGCATTGTACTTTATACGCTGCTGTGTTCCGTCCTCGCGACTCTGGTCTGCGGATTGTTCCCTGCCATTCGCGGCACGCGCGGCAACCTCTCCGGGGCGCTCGCGCAGGCCAGCCGCTCGCAGGTATCCTTGCGCACGCCTCTCCAGTGGTTTCTCGTGGGCGTGCAAGTGGCTCTTGCGGTGACTCTGCTGGGCGGAGCAGCATTGCTGCTGCGCAGCTTTCAAGCTCTTGGCCGAGTTTCACCGGGCTTCGAGGCCAGCCATGTCTTGACCTTCCACGTCAGCGGTTCGTGGGGGGAAACCGCGGACATGAAGGGGCTAACGCAGCGAATAGATCATATTATCGAGACCTTGCGAAACACGCCAGGCGTCGGGGCCGCCGCGACTTCTGCGGAGCTGCCTGGTGTCCCGACCGAGTTTCAAACGGAGCTTAAGTTCGTCGAAGGTCCCGCCGATCCAACGCACAAGATAGTTGCGGAAAGCCGGTTCGTCTCCCCCGGATATTTCTCCACCGTGCAAATCCCGCAACTCAGCGGGGAACCTTGTCAGGAGCCGAAGTTCATCGTTAGCCCCGGGGCCCCGGGCGGTGTCCGCCTCGAAGCGAACTCCGTGACTGTTCTTGTGAACCATAGTTTCGCAGACACCTATCTGCCTGGCTCGAACGTCATCGGCCGGCACCTTCAGGTTCTGGGAAATGCGTTTCTGCGGCCGGAGGACGCCGGCACAGTCCGGGGCGTGGTAGGAGATGCGCGGGAAGAGGGTCTGAATCGTCAACCCGGTCCGACGGTGTACTGGTGCATTGGCGCTCCCGACCCGGACCCTTATTACCTGGTTCGCACGGCCACGGAACCTATGGCTTTAGCGGAGACGCTTCGCAAAGAGATGCATCAAATCGAGCCTGCGCGCTCGGTGTTCGACATCATGCCGCTGGAAGCGCATTTGAACGACGCCTTCTCAGAGAATCGCCTGCGCACGATTCTGCTTTCGTTTTTTGCAGTGACGGCGGTTTCGCTGGCGTGTGTCGGGCTGTACGGAACGCTGAGCTATTCCGTGACGGTGCGAAGGCGCGAAGTCGGTCTGCGTCTCGCTCTTGGAGCTTTGCAAGGGCAAATCGTTAGGCAGTTTCTTGCGCAAGGATTGGTGGTTACCTTCCTGGGATGTTTGGCAGGTTGGGGACTAGCGGCTGCGTTTGCGCGCGTGCTCTCTGGAATGCTCTATGGCGTCTCACCCTCTGATGCTGGAACGCTTTTGTCGGTCGTACTTCTCATGCTGCTTGTTGCGGCCTTCGCCGCGCTGATTCCATCGCTCCGCGCCGCTCACGTCGACCCCATGCAGGTTCTACGAGAGGAATAACCCGCCCGGATGTCGAGGTTGCTACATCCGGGCTGCCTTTCCTCCGCGATTTTTGCGGTGACGGGAAAACGGATTCGCTCCCTGCCGCTGTCGAAAACACGGTTCGTGGGCATGGGTGAATCGAAATCGAATCGCTTATTTGCGCGAATTCAAACAGGACATTGCGCCGACTTTTTCCTCCGCCGTTTCGTAGCTCTTGCCGGTTGCGTCCTTCATCGAAAGAAACACCCAGTCGCTTTGGTCTTCCGCCGTCCGGCTGAACTCAAAAGTGTAGGCTTCGTTCCGGCTGATCTGGTAGATCATCGTGCGCATCAGGATGGGATAGAGATTTCTGGTCGTGTCTTCCGCCGGTTGCCCGCACCGCGCAAGCAGGTGTTCCGGGGTCACGCTGGCCACGGCTTGTTCATGCCGCCGCTCGCGCTTCTTGCCGATCCACTCGAGGCCGCGCTGTGCCAGCGTAACCAGGAGGATTAATCCGACAATCGCTCCCACTACCATCAGCCACACGCGCTTGGTCTGCTTCAGGAAATCCACAAAGTCGTTCACGGGCGACGATTCGCCTGTCGCGGCCCCCGGCACCGTTACCGGTGAGTAGCGCGATGCGTTTGCAGGGTCTGCCGAACGCGTGCCAGCTATTGACTCCGCAATTTCCCTGGCCTCGGCCTGCCGCTCAGCCACGGCAGCCGCGGTGAGTTCGCCGTAGGAGGGTTCGGCCTGTTTTGTACGGTCCATAATTTCCCGCCTTTCGGGCTGTGTTTTCATCATCAGCCCGGGCGGCTTCGGCTGACGCGTATTTTTGGCGGATATTGCCAGAAAGTAAGCCTGATCTCTTGGGCAGGTGGCAACTGACTCGCGCCACCCTGGGGCCTGTGGAACTTGGGTTGACTTGCTTAGGGGGCAGGCGCTAGGGGGCTGGTAGCGTCAGTTTTTTGCTGAATGTTGTCGCGACGATTCCTACGATCAGCCACAAAGCTACCGCATAAATCGCGTACCACATGGCTTCTTGTCCCGCCGTTACGCCTGCGGGACTGAGCACCACCAACGAACCCGTCGAGCTGGCGTGCATCAACTGCGCCAACGCAATGCTTTTCGTGTTTGTGTAAGTCCATGCAATCAACACCCGCATGGCGGTCACCACTCCGGTGAACGCCAGGAAGTAGCGCAGCCAATAGCCGCCGTGAGGCATTGCCGTTCCCAGGAAGTCGATCACCGGGATGTGCCAACATCCCCACAGCACCCCAAGCCCGATGCCCGCTGCGAGCGGGTTTCCGGTTCTGGTCATTTTCGGAAATGCGAAGCCCATCCAGCCGATTTCTTCGAAGAAGCCGGCCACGATTCCAAACGAAGCTCCAACGAAAAACCCGTTCGGCGCAAACAGCGGCGAAACAAAGGTCTTTAAGAAAAGAAGGACAATGAAGATCGTTGCCGGTGGAATGAGCAGCGCTGCGTACCAGCTCGCTCCCACACGAATTCGCCGCATCCTCGAAAAAAGGTCATGCAGACCGCTTGGCCCATCCACCACGCCAGTGAGCAGGATTCCACTTACGGATGGTCCCAGCAACATCACAGGGAACATCAGTATTCCGGTGAATTTGGAAATGGGCTCCCCACGAAAAAGTCTTGGCGCCACAACCGCGAGCGCGCCCACCCAGGAAGTGGCGAACGTCACAACAAAATACGCCGCCACGGGATGCCGCTTCGGAAAACTTTCCGTCGGTCCATCGTCCGCGATTTCCGTATGACTCAAAACTCCTCCACGACCCTCGCATTCCTTGGCGTGCTTTTCGCGCGTGTATTATAGTGGTGCGGCTGCGTATTCCTCAAAGCAGTAAACACACTTAGTCCGGTAATGCAGATCGATCACTGGCTGTCAGCCTTGCCCTCTTTCTCCTGGGAGGACTGCTTTTGGCTTTTCCTTATCTAGGAACCCCGCACAAAGCAGGTGGATGGGCCCGTGTGAAGAGAGAACGCCATGATTGCCGCCCTTACTTTGCTTGCTTTTGCCGTGATGAGGATCATCGAGAATCTTGGAGCCCAGTCTCTCAAGAAAGTTGTGGAAAACTGGTTCAAATAGGATCCGCGTTGGGAGGCAAGCGATGAAGTGGAAGATCGAGACCTTTGTCTGGGCGGCGGCAGTTGTATTGACAACGGCGCTGAACGCAATTGCTGATACTCCCCTCGCGGTGAAGAACCTGCGGTGTGAGTACAAATCGGATCCGCTGGGAATCGATGTGCGAAAGCCGCGGCTAAGCTGGGAGCTCACGAGTACGGAAAGGGGAGTGCTCCAGACGAGCTACGAGATTCGCGTGGCCGCTTCGGAAACGGAACTTGCGAAAGGAAAAACGCTTTGGGAAAGCGGCAAGCAATCCTCAGACGCTTCGAACCAAGTCGAGTACAGCGGTCCGGCGTTCGAAAGCCGCAAGATTTATTACTGGCAGGTGCGTGTTGCGGACAATCACGGGCATTTGACGGGATGGAGCAAAGCGGCGCGTTGGGAGACGGGTTTGCTCGAGCCCACGGATTGGAAGGCGAAATGGATCACGCCCAATCTCCCCGAGGATGAAACCAAATCAAATACAGCGCCTCTTTTGCGGAGAGAATTCTCGATCAATAGGAAAGTCGAGCGGGCGCGATTGTACGCCACGGCGATGGGCCTGTATGAAATGTCGCTAAATGGCAAGCGCGTGGGCGAAGAGTATTTCACGCCCGGTTGGACCTCCTACGATTTTCGCTATCAATATCAGACCTACGACGTGACGAACGATCTTAAATCCGGAGCGAACTGCATCGGGGCAATTCTGGGCGATGGATGGTTCCGCGGAAGGCTGGCGTGGGATCCCAAGAACAACCGAAATCACTACGGCAAGAAGCTGGCCCTCCTCGCGCAACTGGTCATTACTTTCAACGACGGTTCGCAGCAAATCGTCGGCAGCGACCAGCAATGGAAGTCGGCGACGGGGCCGCTGCTTTTGTCAGACATTTATGACGGCGAGACCTACGACGCGCGGGTCGAACAGGCTAGCTGGAACGACGCAGGATTCAACGACAAGGACTGGCAATCGGTCACCATCCTGGAAGCTCCAAAGGCCACGCTGGTGGCGCCTGCGGGGCCTCCCGTCAAGGCAATAGAAGAAATCGCCCCAATCAAAGTTCTGAAGACGCCTGCCGGTAATACGGTCCTTGACATGGGGCAAAATATGGTGGGGTGGATCCGTTTTCGCGTGACCGCGCCTGCAGGAACCACAATTACCCTGCGGCATGCGGAAGTCCTCGATAAGGCGGGAAATTTCTATACGGAAAATTTGCGCGCGGCCAAGCAAACGATTCGGTACACCACAAAAGGGCAGGGAATCGAAATTTTCCAACCACATTTCACGTTTCAGGGATTTCGTTACGTGGCTGTCAGCGGCTGGCCGGGCGAACTGCACCCGCAGGACTTTACCGGCGTTGTGGTGCATTCGGCAATTCCGAGAACGGGATCGTTCGAAACTTCCAACCCTCTTCTGAACCAGTTGCAGGACAACATTATTTGGGGCCAGAAGGGCAACTTTGTGGATGTGCCCACGGATTGCCCGCAGCGCGATGAACGCTTGGGCTGGACGGGCGACGCGCAAGTGTTCGCGCGAACGGCTTCGTTCAATCACGACACCGCGGCGTTTTACACCAAATGGTTGAAAGATGTCGCCTTGGATCAAGAAGCCGACGGCGCAGTGCCTTTTGTCATTCCCAACGTTTTGTCGCACAAGACGCGCAAAGGCGAAGCGGCGTCCGCAGGATGGGCCGATGTAGCCGTGGTGGTTCCATGGGTTGTCTATCAGTCGTTCGGAGACAAGCGGATTCTCGAAGAGCAATACGCAAGCATGAAAGCCTGGGTCGAGTACATGCGGCGGCAGGCAGACGAAAAATACATCTGGAGCAACGGTTTCAGTTTTGGCGATTGGCTTGCGTTTGCAACGACCCGTTCCGATTATCCCGGCGCAACCACCGATAAGGATTTGATTCAGACGGCCTATTTCGCGCGCTCGACAGCGCTGCTCGCCAAAGCGGCGGCCGTACTTGGAAAAAAGGAGGAGGCTGCCGAATACACGTCGCTCGAAGAAAAGATTAAGGCCGCATTTCAAAAAGAGTTTGTAACTCCGAACGGCAGGCTCTCCTCGAACACGCAGACTGCTTACGCGCTTGCGCTCGCTTTCGAACTGCTTCCGGAAGCGCAACGCGCGCAGGCTGCGGCGCGGCTGGCCGAAGACGTAAAGAAATTTGGCCATCTCACCACTGGATTTTTGGGTACGCCGCTGCTTTGCCAGACCCTTAGCGATTACGGCTACCTCGATGTCGCCTACATGCTTCTGAACCGGACCCAGTATCCTTCGTGGCTGTATCCGGTGACCAAAGGGGCGACCAGCATTTGGGAGCGATGGGATGGAATCAAGCCCGATGGCGGCTTTCAGGATCCGGGGATGAACTCCTTCAATCATTACGCTTATGGCGCTATTGGTGAATGGATGTACCGCGTGGTTGCGGGAATCGAACTCGACGAACGCCACCCGGGCTACAAACACATTTTGATTCAGCCGCAGCCGGGAGGCGGCCTGACCTATGCGAAAGCGTCGTTTGACAGCATGTATGGCCGCGTAGCGTCGGACTGGAAGATTGCAAACGGCAAGTTCACTCTGACCGTCGAAGTGCCTCCGAACACGACCGCCACGGTGCGTTTGCCGAAAGCGAAGCTCGAGCAGACCGCAGAAGGCCAGAAGACCGTGGCTGGCCGCTCGGATCTCCTCGGTGCGCGTCAAGCCGAGGACGCAGTGCTAGTCGAGGTAGGCTCGGGAACCTATGTTTTTGAAACCGCATTGAGCGGTACGAACTAAACCTCCGCGAAAATTCAGCGAGTGTGCACCAGCGCTACAATATAGAAATGCAGCGAAAAATCTTTTGGACCGTATTCATCGCGCTCGGCTTGATCGCTGATGTTACGTTGCCCCTGATGTGGGGGTTGCTCGCGACGATTCCCATCGGCATCGTGAGCTGGTGGGTTGCCTACCGCAGCGACTGGTTCTGATCCCTTCCTACAGTGTCGCTCCGATGAAACGGCTTCGTTTTTCTTCGCACCAGATTCCGGACGAACGGCTACAATGTCCGCACTCCAGATGAAGCAACAAGCGAAAGACGGCAAGTTTTCTCAAGTCCTCAAGTGGGTTGGCTACCTCACGGCGATCTTTTCGCTTTGTGCCACGGTTTGGGGCGTCGGGAAATATCTCTATGGCCGCGCGGAAACGCGGAAGAATCTCACCGCGCTGCTCGCCATGGAAGCCGAGCAGAAAAAATCACGGGATTACGCATCCGGCTGGCAGACCCTTGAAGAGGCTGCGAAGCTCGTTCCCGATTCCGCGGAGGTGCGCGCCGCTCAGGAAAACCTGGCCATGCTCTGGCTCGACGACATGCATCTGCAGGAAAACCAGAAATGGTCTGACGCCGTGCAAAAGCTCGAGCCCGTCCTCACGCGCGCAGTGGCGGCCGCCAAGCCCGGACAACACCAAGCCGATTTGCGCGCGCACCTCGGTTGGGCCTATTTCCTGGAGTCACGGGACGGGCGAGTCGACCTTGACCCCGTCGGCCCATATCGCGAAGCGGTCGCTGAAGATCCCAACAATCCTTACGCACAGGCTATGTGGGGCCACTGGATCCTGTGGGATCACTGCTACCGGGTCAAGGAAGCTGCACCGCATTTCGCTGCCGCGCTGGTATCGCAGCGCCAAGGCGAGTTCGTACGGCGCCTGCAATTGAGCGCGCTATTCAATTGTGGTGGCGAAGACGCCGAGCAAGAAGTGCTTCGCGTGGTAAACGCCATGCGCAAAGAACAGCGTACGGTCACAGACCGCGACCGCACCCGCATTTATGGAATCTATTACTCGGAGTTTTCGCATGAGTCAGCCAAAACCTCAGAGTTCATCAACGCTGTACCGCCCGCCGAGCATATCGCTACTTTTCATTGGCTGTTCGACAATTGGGACACCGGCGATGTAACAACCCCGTGGTCCCATGCTCTGTACCTCGCCAGGCTCCAGGAAGCCGCGGGTCAGCGCGACGAAGCGTTGGCCAATTACAGGTCGGTTCTTAGCCACACACCGCCTCACAGCGGCACGCGCTGGGAGGTCGCCGACGCCGGGGTCAAACGGCTCTCGGGCCCCCAATAGCAGCCAGTTGCCCGTTGCTTTGAGGTACCGGAAGCGAAGGAATCGTAGCCGTACCCTCGGAGGAGTTGACGCTTTCGAAACCGTCGGCGTCTACGGCTCGCGTAACGTAATAATCGGTCGTGCCGCTCTGTACATCGCGGTCCCGGTTGCTGAGTCCTTGCACCAGGTCGGGGTTGCTCTCAGAGTACGATCCGCCGGACTTTGTGCCGCGGTAGGCGTTGTACCCTTTACCTGGCGACTTGCTTCCCTGCCAGATCAGCGTCACGGCATCAGTTTTGTTCGTGCGCCCGCATGTCACGTGGAATCCTGGCTCATCCGTGGTTCTCTCCTTTAACTGACGCTCTAGTTTGAGTCAGGTCCGCGCCTTCTGGAGTGCCTCCCTTGTCACTCCCTTGTCACTCCCTTGTCAATCAGGTGACACTCGACGCTAGTTGTGTTAGGAAGAGAAGTTCGGAGGAAGACGACAAGATGGCCATTGCGACCGTGAATCCCGCGACGGGACAGGTTCTGAAGACGTTCGAAGCTCTTTCCGACGCACAACTCGAAGTGAAGCTCCAGAAGGCAGCGGATACGTCATCAAGCTATCGCAAAACGTCGTTTGCCGAACGCGCGCGGATGATGCTGAAAGCCGGAGAAATCCTGGAAAGCGAAAAAGAACATTGCGCCCGGGTGATGACCACGGAAATGGGCAAAACGTTTCGTTCCGCGGTAGACGAGGTGGCCAAGTGCGCGTGGGTCTGCCGCTATTACGCAGAGAACGCGGAAAGATTCCTGGCGGATGAAGTTGTGGAAACGACCGCGAAGCGCAGCTACATTCGCTACTTGCCCCTGGGCCCCGTGTTGGCGGTGATGCCTTGGAATTTTCCGTTCTGGCAGGTGTTTCGGTTTGCGGCTCCGGCATTGATGGCGGGAAACGTCGGTCTCTTGAAGCATGCTTCCATCGTGCCGCAATCGGCGCTGCTCATCGAAGAACTTTTTCAAAAGGCTGGTTTTCCCGACGGAGCGTTTCAGACGCTGCTGGTTGGTTCGCAAAAAGTGGACCGCATACTGGGCGACCCGCGCGTGCAGGCAGCAACGCTCACCGGCAGCGAAGGCGCGGGCGTTGAAGTCGGCATGGGAGCGGCAAAAAGAATCAAGAAAGTCGTCTTGGAGTTGGGCGGAAGCGATCCTTTCGTCGTGATGCCCAGCGCGGGTCTGGAGGAGGCTACGGCTGCGGCTGTGAAGGCGCGGATTGTCAACAACGGACAATCGTGCATCGCCGCAAAGCGCTTTATCGTTGCGGAAGCGGTTGCCGACAAATTCGAGAAAATGTTCGCGGAGAAGATGGCGGCGCTGAAAGTGGGAGATCCTTTCGACGAAACGACGGAGCTTGGCCCGCTCTCGACGGCACAAGGACTGGAAGATCTGGATCGTGACGTGAAAGCCACTGTGGAAGAGGGCGCAAAAGTCTTGACCGGCGGTAGGCCCTTGGATCGTCCGGGGAATTTTTACGCGCCGACGGTTTTGACTAACATTCCGAAGGGCTCACCGGCATATCAAGAAGAATTGTTCGGGCCGGTAGCAAGCGTGTTTCGCGCGAACGACTTGGATGACGCGATTCGCATCGCGAATGACAGCCGCTTTGGGTTGGGTGCGAGCGCATGGACCAATGCCGACCGTGAACGCGAGCGCTTCATCAACGAACTCGAAGCGGGGATGGTTTTCATTAACAAGATGGTGGCATCCGACCCGCGGCTTCCATTTGGAGGAGTGAAGTGGTCGGGGCATGGCAGGGAACTGGGAGTTCACGGAATCAGGGAGTTCACCAACATCAAGACGGTTTGGATCGAATAGGATTAAGGGGCCGAAAAGGAAGAGGACCGGGCAAAAGGAATTTGCTTGGCGAGACTTGCCGCAAACACTTGCTACAGACATCGATTCGGGCGGAAAATTTACCGGTGAGGAGGGCTCATGGCGAAATCACTGGAAATTGAGGTCAACGGAAAACGCTACCCTGTTGGCTACCCTCCCGATACGCCACTTTTGTATGTGCTGCACGACGAACTCGGTCTCACGGGCACCAAGTATGGCTGCGGAGAAGGGCAGTGTGGGGCTTGCACGGTATTGATCGGAGGAGCCCCGAGGCGCTCGTGCCAGGTTCCTGTTGGCGCCGCGGCGGCAAAGCCCATCACGACCATTGAAGGTCTGGAGAAAGAGGGAAAGCTCCATCCCGTGCAGCAAGCGTTTCTCGATGCTGGCGCGTTTCAATGCGCGTTCTGCACTTCGGGAATGGTGATGAGCAGCATCGGTTTGCTGCAAACGAATGCCAATCCGAAACGCGAAGACATCGTTCATTTTCTGCAAGGCAACATCTGCCGCTGCGGAACGCACCTGCGCGTCATTGAAGCTGTGCAGCACGCAGCCAAAATGATGCAGGAGCGTGCCCAATGAACCCTATGCGACAGAATTTCGCCGTCGAACCGGAACGCTTCGAATTTAGCGCCGCGCCCATCCATAAATTCGATCTGGCCCGCCGGGAATTCTTCAAACTTCTTGGAGCGGGCGTCGCCGTGTTTGCTGTGGCGAGAGACGCCATCGCAGTGCAAGAAACTCCCGCCGGGTCGCGTGCTTTCCACAATGAAAAACTGCCCAAAGAAATCACTTCCTGGCTGCACGTTGGCGAAGACGGGGTAGTTACGGGTTTCACCGGCAAGGCCGAAGTGGGCCAGAACATTCGCACTTCGATTTCGCAAACCATTGCCGACGAATTGCGCGTGCCTTTCGAAGGCGTACGCCTGGTGATGGCGAATACCAGCCTCACGCCGTTTGATGCCGGCACGTTCGGCAGCCGCACGACGCCGACGATGACTCCGCAATTCCGCCGCGTCGCCGAAGCTGCGCGCAATTTGCTTGTCGGTGTGGCGGCCAAGGAATGGAACGTTGCGCCGGAAGGATTAGTCGCGGCGGATGCAAAAGTCACGGATCCGGCTTCGAAGCGCTCCCTCAGCTATGCAGAACTCGCGCGCGGCAAAACGCTGGCGCAGAATCTTCCGGCCGAGGACCCTATCACTCCCGCAACGGAATGGAAAGTTGCAGGAAAGCCGCTTCCCAAAGTGGACGGGCGTGCGTTTGTCACCGGCAGTCACCAATACACCAGCGACATCAGCCTCGATGGCATGCTTTACGCCAAAGTGCTGCGTCCGCCCTCGTTTGGCGCGACGTTGGCTTCCTATGATGACAGTGTGGCGAAAGCCATGAATGGTGTCACCGTCGTGCGCGACGGAGACTTCGTTGGCGTGACCGCTCCGAGCGTGCATGAAGCCCAGAAAGCTCTCGAGGCCATTCGCGCGCAATGGAAAGAAGTTCCGCAGGTTTCGAGCGAAGAGATCTTCTCGTATCTCAAGAAGAACGCCGAGGCGTCCTCGAATGAGCGGTCCCGCCATCAAAAAGGTTCCCTAGCAGATGGGCTTGCCGCGGCGGCGCATCGTGTCGAAACCACTCACAACGTGGCGTACATCGCGCACGCTCCGCTCGAGCCACGTGCCGCCGCTGCGCAATGGACCGAGGGCAAGCTCACGGTTTGGACCGGCACACAGCGGCCGTTTGCAAATCGCGATGAGCTTGCCAGCGTTTTTCACATTCCCGAGAGCAGCGTTCGCGTCATCGTCCCGGACACAGGCGCGGCATACGGAGGCAAACACACGAGCGACGCGGCCATCGAAGCGGCACGCCTCGCTCGTGCCGCCGGAAAGCCCGTAAGGGTTGTCTGGACGCGCGAGGAAGAGTTCACCTGGGCCTATTTCCGTCCCGCAGGAGTGATTGAAGTAAAAAGCGGCATGTCCAAGGACGGCAAACTCACCGCTTGGGAATTTCACAACTATCATTCCGGCATGTCAGGCATCGAAACGCCTTACGAGGTTGCGAATCAGCACACGGAGTATCACCAGGTGCCGTTGGTCTTGCGCAGTGGGTCCTATCGAGGCTTGGCCGCCACGGCAAACCATTTCGCACGCGAGTCGCACATGGATGCCCTGGCGCACGTTGTGCGAATGGACCCTCTCGAGTTCCGCATGACGAATCTTTCGAACGAACGAATGCGTGCCGTCTTGGAAGCTGCCGCGAAATCCTTTGGCTGGCCGCGAAAGAAGACGCAACCGGGACAAGGGTTTGGCATTGCCTGCGGAGCGGAGAAGGGAAGTTACGTCGCCACATGCGCCGAGGTTGCAGTAAACCGCGCTTCCGGAGACGTGCGCGTCGTTCGCGTCGTCGAGGCCTTCGAGTGCGGCGCCATCGTCAATCCCGACGGCTTGCGCAATCAGGTCGTGGGCGCCGTCATCCAGGGGCTCGGCGGAGCGCTCTTCGAAGCCGTCGAGTTTGAAAATGGGCGGATCACGAATCCGCATTTTGTCGCGTATCGTGTGCCGCGCTTCCGCGATGTCCCCGAGGTCGAAGCGGTGCTGCTCGATCGAAAAGACATTCCATCCGCAGGCGCCGGCGAAACGCCCATCATGGCGATTGCCCCGGCGGTAGGTAACGCGTTGTTCGCTGCCACCGGCGTTCGGCTAGACAATTTGCCGATGGTTCCGAACGGGCTGCGAGCCGCTTGAATCGCCGTTCGCGGTGAAAGGGACGAAAGGACGCTGATGAAGAAGCGCATCGCGCTGGCCCTGCTCTTAGCTGTTGCGTTCTTCGGCCTAGGCTCCTGCAAAAAGCAAACGAGCGACAACGACGCCATTCGCGCGGGAATCGTGCAACACCTGACTTCCATCGGCACGCTCAATATGAGCGCGATGGACATGGACCTACGCAGCGTTTCCGTCACAGGCAATCAAGCGCACGCGGAGGTCGAGTTTCGCATCAAGACCAACGGACCTCCGGGCGGTGGGATGCAGGTCGCTTACGACCTCGAAAAACGCGGGAGCGACTGGGTCGTCCTGAAAAGTCAACCGCTCGGCGGCGCGATGCAGCATCCCCATACCAGTGAGAACGCAAATACCAATCTACCGGTCCACTCGATGCCCAATTTCAAAGAACTCCTCGATCCTTCCGGCGCCCCAGGGCAGACCCGGCTTCCTCCGGGCCACCAGCCGGTCGGCTCGCCGAAATCAACGGCGCCGCCAGCGGCGCAGGCTCAACCGTCCACCACGAAACCGCAATAATCCGGCTAAATGGTTTTGTCCTTCGCGTAGCAGAGCGATTCCATGTTGCATTCCACGCATTTTGGTTTGCGGGCGTGGCAAATCCTGCGTCCGTGCCAGATAACCTGGTGAGAAAACTGAATCCACTTGTCCTTCGGAATCACTTCCAGGAGGTCCTGCTCGATTTTCTTGGGATCTTCGTTGCGTGTCAGATCCAGCCGGTTCGCGATCCGCTGAACGTGGGTATCCACAACGATGCCGCTGGGGATTCTGTAGGCTGTCCCGAGAACAACGTTTGCCGTTTTTCGCGCCACGCCGGGCAGCTTTAGGATTTCCTCCATGGTGCGCGGCACTTCTCCGCCAAAGTTCTCCAGGATGCCTTTGCTTGCGCCCACCACGGATTTGGTTTTGTTGCGAAAAAAGCCTGTGGGCCGAATCTCCTGTTCCAGTTCACTAGGATCGGCGTATGCGAATGCTTTGGCATCGGGATATTTCTTAAATAAAGTCTCTGTGACCTGATTCACGCGCACGTCCGTGCATTGTGCGGAAAGAATAGTCGCAATCAGCAGCTCAAACGCGTTCTTGTAATTCAGTTCGCAGGTTGCGTTGGGGTACGCCTTGTCCAGCTTTGCGAGAATGGCCGCTATGCGCTTCGGGTCGGCCCCTGCCGCGCGCGCAGCCTTTGCTCCTTGAGCTGCCTTCGCTGGTTTCGCAGCCTTCGTTCTTGCACGCGCGTTTTTCTTTTGCGCGGATTGCTTCTTGCTCAGTCTCGTTGCCATGGGAGCCAAGACTATAGCATGGAGGAAAGCGCCGCGAGCAATTTGCGGAAGGCTTTGCCGCGATGGCTGTGCCGGTTTTTCTCTGCTGCAGAAAGCTCCGCGAAAGTTTTTTTCAGTGCGGGAAAGTAAAACACGGGATCGTAACCAAATCCTCCACCGCCTGTCGTCGATTCCAGGATTTCACCGTCAACGCGGTCGGTGACCACCGCCAGCGCCCTTCCTTTTCGTGCCAGCGCAATTGCACAGACAAAGTGCGCGGAGCGTTCTTGGTCCGCTCTGTTTCGCATCTCGTTCAAGAGTTTTTCGATGCGCTGCGAATCCGTCGCGTCTGCGCCGGCGTGTCTTGCGGAAAGGACACCTGGTGCGCCGCCAAGCGTAGGCACGACAAGGCCGGAATCGTCGGCGAAGACCAACCCTTCGCTCCATCGCGAATAATGGAGCGCCTTACCCGCTGCATTCTCTGCGAACGTCGGCGCGTTTTCTTCAAACGCCGGAAGCGAGCCAATTTCCGGAAGCAACTCCAACTCGGCAGAGGCGGACGATGATGGTGCGGCATTCTCCACGAGCGCACGATACTCCTTCAGCTTTCCCGGATTTGAAGAGGCGAGAAACAGCTTAACGGGCGCGCGCACTGAATTTCACGGGCAGCACGGCGCGCTGTTCGTCGGTGAGGCGCCGAATTCCGGCGGCTGCGAGCGCCAGCAAGTCCTGCATTTCGCTTCCGCTGAACGCACGCCCTTCCGCGGTCGCCTGGATTTCCACAAAGTGCGCGCTGCCGGTCATGACCACGTTCATGTCAACTTCCGCGCGCGAATCTTCTTCGTAGGCAAGGTCCAGGAGCGCGCGGTCATTCACAATACCGACGCTCGTGGCGGCGACGGTGTCGATCAACGGAGAATGCTTCAACATTCCGGCGGCCACCATCCGCTCAAACGCTAGCGCCAACGCCACAAACGCTCCGGTGATAGAGGCCGTGCGCGTTCCGCCGTCGGCTTGAATCACGTCGCAATCGAGCCACACCGTGCGCTCGCCCATCGCCTCCTGGTCGGTTACGGCGCGCAGCGAACGGCCGATCAATCGCTGAATCTCGAGCGTTCGCCCCGACTGTTTTCCTCTGGTCGCCTCGCGCGTTGTTCGTTCTTCGGTCGCGCGCGGCAGCATTCCGTATTCACTGGTCACCCAGCCTTTGCCGCTGCCCTTCAGAAAGGGAGGCACCCCGTCATCCACGGTAGCTGTGCAAATCACGCGGGTGTTTCCAAGCTCGATGAGCACGCTGCCTTCCGCAGTCGAGATAAAATCCGGCGTGATTTTGAGCGGGCGCATCTGGTCCGCCGCCCGGCCGTCGCTTCTCACTCATCCTCCTGCATTGGTTTGCACCAGCTTTGCAACAGTTTTTACCGTCGAGCCAGTTTGAAGGTGCTGTGGCCTGCTGTCAACGGCGGCTCAACCAAGGCGCCCACTTTTCCGGCTGCGGGATTCGCGGGCGCCTGACTCGCATCGATGTGCACAGCAAATGTCCCCGTCAAATCCACGTGTCCTGCCAGCGTTTCCGCTTCCTGCCCGTGAATGAGGATTTTCAGCCGCTTCGCTTGAGGAACATTTGCTTCGAGCGTTCGCGCCATGGAATCCACGGCCAGCTGTTCGCTGGCGATTCCGGAAGGAATTGAAATAGCCAGCGCCTCCGAAAAGTCCGCAATCGCCGTCCCATCCGGCAAAATATAAAACGCGAGTAGCACCGCATCCGGTGGCAGCGTGCGGAGCTCCACGTCCACCGGGCCGGCCAGCAAGGTATTCAGCACTTGCTTGGAACGAAGCACCGGATCGCTCGAAAGCGGCAACTCTACCGTCAACGGAGCCAGCACGGAATGATCCGAATCAGAAAGCCAAAAAAGCTTCGCTTTTACCAGCGGATCGCTGGGGTTCATTGGAACAGGCTGCGTTAATTCACGCCGCGCCTGCTCCGCGCTCTGCTCTTGCAATCGTGCGGCGCGCTTCATGCGTCTGCGAATGAGGGGAACAGAAATTGCCGCGCCCACCACGACGAACACGAGCAGCGCCGTCAGCCAGAATTTCCACTTTTCCCTTGCGGGTCCCGGTGCAAGCTCGGTCAAGGAGTCTATAATGGGGTCCGTCATGGCGACCCTCCGCGGGTGCTGGCAATCACATACAGCGGCTTGAATGCCACCACGCCGCGCGCGATGGCATCCGCGACTCCGGGTGCCATGTGATCCAGATCGGCGCGGTCATTGACGACTACACTTGAAACTTCGACGGCAATCGCAGGCGCAGCCGTAGTTCGAAGCTGACGGATGGCTGCCGTTTGTGCACTATCCGGCGAACCTTTGAAGCGCTGTGTGAGCATGCCTTGCACTAGATCGCCGAGTTTGCGGCTCAAGCCAAGAAACGGGGCCTGCGCACGGTCCCAGGGAATAAGCGCGGTCGCCGTTGTGACTGCCGGGAGCTCCGAATTTACATACACTCGGACGGTTCCGGGCAAGCCGGTCGAGGCAATGTGCAGGGTGATAAAAACGGCGTTCCGCTGTGCATTCGCAATCGCGGAGCGGTCGTCGAAAGAAGGGTTATCGTTTGCTTGCCGCGTTTGCACCACTTGAAATCCCTGCTGGTCCAACGCTTTCCGCACTTCTGCGGTGAATTCCAGCACGATTTCGCTTTCTTGAATTCCGCCGGTTCCGCGCGCGCCGGGGTCGGTGCCTCCGTGCGCCGGGTCCAGCACAACAACGCTGAGCCCGCCTTGCGCGTTTTGTATCCCGGATGCAGAGCCAGAAGGGACCGTCGTTGCACTCTGTCCTCCGGCCGCGGCAGAAGCGGGCGATGCCGTGCCGGGAGGCGCTTGCTGCGTTTGCGAAGGAGTTTGCAAAGCGTGCGTCATCACCGCGCCTGCAAGAAACAGCGAAGCTACGCCGCAAATGGCGAGGACCCTTTGCCGATGGGAGTTTCCCACATCGAGCAGCATACCAAATTCACGCACGAATTCGCGCAGCTTGATTGGTGCGATTGTTGCGAATCAAGAAGGAAATGCAAGGCGCTCTTTAAAGCCTTCTTCGCAAAGTTCTAACGACCGGCAGGCATTTCTGTTGTGGCTACCGGCTTAAGGTTTGCCTTTTGCAAGACGGCATTGGCATTGGCCAAATCCTTGTTCTGAAAGTCGGCCCAGCGCGCCAGGGCCGTTTCCGCGGCCTTGTTCCATTTCTCATGCGCTGTGACGGCATCAGCTGAAGGGCCGACATCCGCGCTTTCCACCACGCCCAGCAAGCCGTTGAGGGCTGACGCAACTTTGCTCAATGACTCAGGCTCTTTCTTCGGAAACGCCAGCCCATATAGCCCAAACCCGCCGTCGCTGTCTGATGCGACGATCGCCCCCAGCTTTTGATTCAGCTCGTCGAGCGTTTTTGCCACATCGGATTTCTCGCTCGCTTCTTTTTTGCGCACTCCGAGTTGCTTTTGCAATTCCGCTATTTGTTGCAGCGCAGCTGAAACTTCACCTTCGCGCGCTGAAATCTTCGACGCCAGTTCAAATTGGCGCCCCAGCGCGTCCTGGGGTGTCTTCACCCGAGGATCCATTTTGATGACCAGCGGCTGCGAGCTGCTTTTCCCGTGCGCTGTGAGTCTCACCGTGTAGTTTCCCGGCAATGCCAACGGTCCGGACGGTCTCCAGAAGGATGCGCGCACGCCTTTTGGCAAGGGATACCGCAAATCCCATACGAACCGGTGCATTCCCGCATCGCCAGAGAGTACCTGCGGTTCGCGAACCCAGGAGGCGGGAAACGCCAAATCGTTCGGGTTCACCTTCCGCGACTCGTCGTCGCTGGCAAACCGCCGCACCAGCCTGCCTTCGCTATTGAAGATTTCGAGTTGAATCGGTGCAGTGGATTTTTCCTTCAGATAGTAATCCAACACTGCGCCGTTCGGGGGATTCGAAGCCAGCGCTTCATCGTCCGGCACCGGCGTTCCCTGATCGCCTCCCGGCCGCACGCGATAGGCTGTCTCCGGGCGGTATAGCCAAACGTCCGCGGCCGCCGAGCGCGGATCGATTTGCCGCAGCGGCATCACGTCGTCCAGCACCCAGAACGAACGGCCAAATGTGGCGATCACCAAATCGTCTTGATGCACGGCCAGGTCGCGCACTGAGGTCGTTGGCAAATTCAATTGTAACGGTTGCCAGTCGTCCCCATCATCGAACGAAACGTACACGCCTTTTTCCGTGCACGCATAGAGCAATCCCTTGCGAAAAGGATCCTCCCGCACGCAATTCAAAAAGCTGCCATCGGGAATTCCATTCGAAACGCGCTGCCAACTCTTTCCGAAATCGCGCGTGCGGTAAAGATAAGGTTGATAATCCTCGAGCCGGTGGCGATCCACTGCGGCGTACGCAGTTCCCGCCTCCGAATGCGAGGCTTCGATGTGCGTCACTTTGCTCCAGGACGTCAATTCCTTTGGCGTGGCGTTGTTCCAGCTTTTTCCTTCATCTTGCGTCAATTGAATCAGGCCGTCGTCCGTTCCCGCCCAAATCTCCCCAGCTTTCACGTAAGACGGACCAATCGTGTAAATCACGCCGCGCCGCTTGCCCTTAGGAGCGTCTGCGGCCGTTGGCGGGTCCAAGTTTGCGGGAACACCTGGATCTTCGCGTGTCAGATCAGGGCTGATGGCTTGCCACGAATCTCCGCCATCCTCGGTGCGGAATAAAATCTGTGAAGCGAAATAGAGAACATGCGCATCAAGCGGAGAAAAAACAAGCGGGAGCGTCCATGTTCGGCGGAATGCGCCGTCCTGCGCAATCGTCGGCGGCATTGCTTGAACCTGCTCATTGCTCAAATCCTGCCGCTCCACAAATCCGCCGAAGATCACGCCCGGATTCAGGGGATCCGGCGCGATGTACCCGTTCTCATCGCCGGCCTCAAGCGGTCTCCAATCATGGAAATTCAGGAAGCGATACTTGCTGACGCTCGGCGTCGCCGCCGGCCCGCTATCCTGCTGCGCCCCGTACACCCAATAAGGAAACTGATTGTCGGTCACGACGTGATAGAACTGCGCGGTCGGCTGGTTGAACCAGGAACTCCATGTCTCGCCGCCATTGTGCGTGACGACCGCGCCCTGATCGCAGCTCAGGACCATCCGCCTCGAATCGTCCGGATCAATCCACAGCTCATGGTAGTCCGGCCCCGTAGGATCGCCCTTGAACACGCTGAAGCTCTTTCCTCCATCCACGGACCGGTAGATGGAAGTGTTCGGCACGTAGACGATGTCCGGATTTTTCGGATCGACGGTGACTTCGTTGAAGTACCAGCCTCGGCCCCAAATCCGGTGGTCCTTGGAAACTTGCTGCCAGTTTTGTCCGCCGTCCTCCGAGCGATATAAACCACCTTCCTTGGCGTCCACGATGACGTAGATCCTTTTCGGATTGCTCGGCGCAAAGGCGATTCCCATGCGCCCGAGGCTTTCTGTCGGCAGTCCGTTGCCCTTGACAGCTTGCCAATGGTCTCCGCCATCGTTCGAACGATACAGCCCGCTACCCGGACCGTTTGACGGCGGATAAATGCTCCAAGGCGGCCTACGCGTTTGCCACAGTGCGGCGAAAATCGTCTTCGAGTTTCCCGGGTCCAGCGCCACGTCGATTGCACCGGTGTTTTCGTCGTGAAACAGCACTTTCTGCCAGTGGGCGCCTCCGTCTTTCGAACGAAAGACGCCGCGGTCTTGGTTCGGTCCATACGCGTGACCCAAGGCTGCCACAAAAACACGGTTTGCGTCGTGCGGATCCACCAGGATTCTTCCAATTTGCCGCGAATCGCTCAGTCCGATCTGCTTCCACGTCTTTCCCGCGTCGGCGGATTTGTACATTCCATTTCCCACGGAAATGGACGAGCGCATGTCCGCTTCGCCGGAACCCACGTATATTATGTTGGCGTCCGAAGGCGCCACCGCAATCGCTCCAATGGACGCAACTGGCTGCGAGTCAAAAATCGGCTTCCACGTGCGGCCCGCGTCGTCTGTCTTCCAAACTCCGCCGCCCACGCTTCCGAAATAGTACGTGTCCGGCTGACCGCGCACACCAGTCACTGCCAGCACGCGGCCGCCGCGGAACGGCCCGATCGATCGCCATCGCAGCTCCTGAAAAAGTTTCGGGTCGATTTGTTTAGCCGCATCCGGCTCGGCCGCCAGCCGAGCCGGCGCAATAACGAGAAGCAAGAAAGACACAACAACAGGAACAGCGTGACGCAGTTTCAAAGTCGTCTCCTAAGGGGATTTGAAGGGAATCTAACATCCGAACGACCGTCGAGTATATCTTACCCTCACAGAAACAAAGCGGGCTTCAAGTCGGGCGGCCTCGATTGGTTGGCTTTTCAAGTGCCGAGACCTTCCGGGGACGCCACTCCCGGGAGCGCTGATGGCATGATCGGCGATTCGAGCTTGCGGCACAGGGCACTTCACTCCACAGAGTAGCTTGTGCCAGAGGCTAGATTACAGGTTTGGGGTTCGCTCG
>DATFRZ010000055.1:0-11851 GCA_035262885.1 Candidatus Acidiferrum sp. | reverse complement strand
TTGGAAAACCGGTATCCGCAGATCGCCTTCGGGGAGATTCAGAAAGGGATTTTTGAGCCACTCAGCGGAGTGCTGATGGCGCGGCGCGCTGTGGCGGCGGTCGTCGAAGATGTGGTACGGCTTGGCGCGGAGTACTGGTGCGCGCAAGTTGTGGACTTGTGAGAGGTAGGGGCCGTCCAGCACGTGATGACGAGGCAGGGAGAGCGCATCGTCGCGGGGCAATTTGTTTTTGCTTGTGGAGCTTGGCTCGGAAAGATTTTTCCGGACGTTCTGGGCACGCGGATTTTCCCTTCACGGCAGGAGGTTTTCTTCTTCGGCGTACCCGCCGGGGAAACTCGGTTTGCTCCGCCGGCTCTGCCAACGTGGCTGTTTCAGGAAGACTTGGTCTACGGGATGCCGGACCTCGAGGGCCGTGGACTGAAGATTGCATTCGACGAGCACGGCGAGCGAGTCGATCCGGACACGCAATCTCGAATCGTTTCGCCGGAGATGACCCAAGCCGTGCGCGAATACGTCGCGCGAAGATTCCCTGCCCTCTGTGACGCGCCGATTGTCGAGACGCGTGTCTGCCAGTACGAAAACACTTCGAACGGAGACTTTCTCATCGACCGTCACCCGGAAATGGAGAATGTGTGGTTTGCGGGCGGCGGGTCGGGGCACGGGTTCAAGCACGGGCCGACGGTGGGCCAGTACGTGGCCGGGCAGCTTCTAGACGGCGCGAAGCCGGAGCCGCGCTTTTCACTGGGGACAAAAGAAACGGTGCAAAAGCGGGCGGTGTATTGAAGCGCCGTGGCTCGTGATTGGTGACTGCGTGGAAAAGGTCGGCAGGTAACAGTCCGCCGCTCGCCGTAAGATAAAGCCGGGGAAGCCAAGCGGAAGGACTTCAATCCTTCCTTGGGCTGCACAGTTCGGGAAGCCGGGGAGACACGATCTTATCTGAGCGTCTGGCTGTCAGCGATGAACTTTCGACCGACTGCTTTCTAAAATTTGGGCGCCCGGCGGCGGGGATTTAGCAGGGCTGGAGTACGCCGGGCGCGCTTCGCTTTTTCGGCGTAGAGCTCCTGGTCCGCCTCGGATAGCAACTTTTCGATGCGTTCGCCGTCGCCGCGGTAAACGGCCATGCCGATACTCGCAGAGAGGCGAGGCGGCTCATCGTCGTTGGCCATCACCTGGCGGATGCGCTCGCTGACGCGGCGGGCTTCCTCTTCCTGCGATTCCGGAAGAACCAGGGCGAATTCGTCTCCCCCGTAGCGCGCGGCCGTATCAATGGCTCGGCAATGAATGCGTAGAATATCAGCCACTCGGCAGATGGCGCGGCTGCCAACCAGGTGCCCGTAACTATCGTTGATCGTTTTCAGACCATCCAGGTCGAGAAGCAGCACGGCAAACGGCCGGCCGGAGCGGTCGGTACGCTCGGTTTCATTTTCCAAGACGTCGAGCAGGCGCCGGTAATTGGCGAGACCTGTGAGCGGGTCGCTGACCGCCATGTGACGGACGCGCTCAAAGAGGCGAGCGTTGTCCAGCAGCGCACCACCGAGCGCTACGGTGTAGCCCAGAACCATAAGCCCCTGGGCGAACACAAAGGGAGCATCCATCAGGCGCACCGACTGAGCGGCGGCAAGCTGGGCGGCAACGTTCAACCAGACCGCGGCGTACATGGTGCGGTCAAAGGAGGAATCCTCCACCGTCAGGCGGCGGCGGTACCAGAAGAGGCTCACCAGGAAAAGGCCGCCAGGCAGCAACTGCTGTGGGCTAGGGAAGAAGGCGCTGGGGTGCGGGGAGACTTCCTGGGGCAAGTGACGAAGCGCGGCGGCAAGCCCGTAGGTGACCGCAATGGCGGCCAGTAAGGCCCCGGCAATCTCTCTCTTCGGATGCCGCGAACGGGGCATGAAGTGCTCGACCAGGAGCGCGGCAACTACCAAAACCGCCAGAATCAGACGGCCAAGCCACCACGCAATGTGAGCCGAAGGAAGGCGCAGAGACGCTTCGGGAAGGACTTGAAAAAAGAGAACGCTGGTGGCTATCAGGACGCCGCCACAAAGGAAGAAGCCGGCGCCGAGGATGAGGGAGATACGGTCCTGGGTGCCCTGGAAGCGAACCAAGGTGACGGCGGCGAAAACGAAAGCCAGCAGGCTGCTGATCACCTCAAGGTACCCCTGGAGCAGGGCGTCGGCCGGCACGACCAGACTACGCAGCCAGTAGGCGGCGAGAATCACCAGCAAAAACGCCGCAACATGCGACAGAAAGATTGTCGTGCGGGTACGCGTGTGTGAGAGGGAAGTCTGGCCCATGGTCCTTTGGTTGCCCCAGGAATCGGGAGCGAGCCCCTATTAGATTAGACTACAAAGCACAGGCGCACGTTGTGCAAGAATCAACAGCGCAGTTAGACAAACGACACTTTCCGTGGATTTGCGTACCTGTCCAAGAGAACAGGTCCAGAGTAGCCGAGCGAGGCAACCAGGGCCGAGGACAGAGCGAAACAACTTTTGTTGTTGCAGCGCAGCGCCGGAGTGCGCAGAATTATCTGACTTGAAACGATTCAAATTGCTGGGCCCCATGGCATCGTAGATTTGTCTCCAAAAAGGGAGAATCGCTTGGACAAAGGAAGCAGCGCAGTTTCCGGGCCGCAGCTGAAGCGCTCGCTCACGCTGTGGGACTTGATTTTGTACGGCGCGATTGTGCTTCAGCCGGTTGCGCCAATGTCCGTGTTTGGCGCGCTAAGCGACCGTGGCCGCGGCCACGTCGTCACGGCGATTCTGATCGCTATGGTGGCGATGCTGTTCACCGCCATGAGCTACGGCCGAATGGCCCGTGCTTATCCAAGCGCCGGGTCGGCGTTCACCTATGTCGCGCAAGAGATCCATCCCGCGATCGGATACGTCACGGGCTGGAGCTTCGTCATGGATTACATCGTGAATCCGCTGATTTGTACCATCTGGTGCGCGGTACAAGCGCACGAGTTTGCGCCCGGCATTCCGGTCTGGGGCTGGAAGATTTTCTTTGCGGTTGCCTTTACGCTTCTGAATCTTCAGGGAATCAAGACCTCGGCGCGCGTCAATGCGGGCTTGACGATTGGCATGAGCGCTGTGGTGATTGTTGTCTTTGTAGCGGCGATTCGCTACATCCTGGGACATCCCCACAGTGACCCAAGATTTTTCACCCGCCCCTTCTACGACCCGGAGACCTTCACGTGGGGAAATCTCTTTGGTTGTACTTCCATCGCCGTACTCTCCTACATCGGATTTGACGCCATCTCGACGCTCTCGGAAGAAGCCGAGAATCCAAGGCGGAATATCTTGCTGGCAACGGTTCTCACCTGTGTGGTGATCGGATTCTTGTCGGCGGCACAAGTCTACGTCGCGCAACTGGTGTGGCCTGCCTCGGAGCCATTTCCGAATCCAGATACGGCGTATGTATGGGTCGCGGCGAGAACCTGGGCGCCTTTGTTCAAGATTCTAGGTCTTACTCTGATAGTGGCTAACTTCGGGTCGGGCATGGGAGCACACATAGGCGCGGCCCGCCTTTTGTACGGTATGGGGAGAAGCAGCGCGCTTCCGAAATCTTTTTTTGGAGCGATTGATCCAAAGCATCACGTTCCCCGCAACAATGTGCTCGTTGTTGGGGCCATCGCGCTGATTTTGTCGCAATTGCGGAGTGCCGATGGCTCTTTCTTGCTCACCTATGAGCGTGGCGTCGAGCTGTTGAATTACGGGGCGCTGATTGCGTTCATGGGCGTGAATGCCGCAGCGTTGGCACGCTACTTTCTCCGCGTGGAGCACAAGTCCGTTGGGGAAATGCTGCGGAATGCAGTGTCCAACCTCATTCCTCCACTCTTGGGCTTTGTAATCTGCTTCTTCCTTTGGTTAAACCTAAGCCGGTCAGCGAAAATTGCGGGCTCGATCTGGATGCTGGCGGGGATTGCGTTCGGTGTATGGAAGACGCGGGGATTCCGCGAACAACTTTCGTTTGAGGTGCCGCCGGAATGACGCGCATGGCGCGGAGTGAAGCTGTTGCGTTCTGCCTGGCGCTGGAAGGATGATGATGCTCGCGGAGGATTTCCGGCCGGTGAAGCGGCACAGCGGGAGAGTCAAGATGGTCACGATGCGAGACGTGGCGCAGGCCAGCGGTTTTTCGCCCGCGACCGTTTCCATCGTCCTGAATGATGCGCCGCTGGCGCGGTATATCGCACCCGCCACGAAAAAACGGATAGCAGACGCAGCAAAAAAGCTGGGCTACCGGCCAAACGCAATGGCGCGATTCCTGCGCAGCAAGCGCAGCCACAGCGTCGGAGTCATGCTGTTTGACGTCACCGATCCGTTTTGCGCACCGATTTTGCGCGGTATCGAGAACGCTCTCTACCAGTCCTCCTACGTCCCGATCTTCGCCGACGCGCACAACCAAAGAAGCCGGTTCGAGCACTGCCTGGAAATGTTGCTGGAGCATCACGTGGAGGCGTTAATCGTCGTTGCCAACTGGCTCTTTGTGGACATTCAACTTCTGGCGGACCTGAGCAAAAGAAATATCACCGTGGCAACGATATGCTGGGAGGTGCCCGGCGACACGGTGAGCTCGGTGATCGTGGACAACGAAGCCGGAGGACGGCTGGCGCTCGAGCATCTTTACCACCTTGGACATCGCAGGATCGCTTTCATCCGCGGGCCGAAGATGCTCATTGACAGCGCACCGCGGTGGAAGGGTACACAGAAGTTTGCGCACTCTGCGGGGTTGCAAATCGACCCGTCCCTGGTTGTGCAACTGCCCGATGTTTGGGACCCGAATTCGGGATTCGAGGGCGGCTACCGGCTCACGGAAGAACTGCTCCAGCGAAAAAAGAAGTTTACGGCAGTGATGGCGTTTGATGACGTAACCGCGATGGGTGCCATCCGAGCACTGACCAAGGCAGGCGTGAAAGTGCCGGAGCAGTGCTCGGTAGTGGGTTTCGATGACGTGCCACTGTCCGCGATGGCCGCTCCATCTCTGACCACGGTTCGACAACCCATGGAGGCCATGGGAAGCTTAGCGGTGACTACCGTGCTCGAAGCCATCAACGCAGGATTGGAAAAGCGTGAATGCAGCATCTCACGGCACAAGATCGCTCCGGAATTGGTGATTCGCGATTCAACCCGAGCAATGCTCTCGCCTGCGGATGATTAGGTGATCTCGCGCCCAAGCCCAGGGCTTCCGTGGCTATTTTTGAGCTGGCAGGAAGGCTTCGGGGGCGTGGAGAAACTGGACGCCGGGAGTTTCCGTGGCTAGGTGGACGCGCTGGAAACGGCCTTTCGATCCGCCGCTGCCTGTGAAAGTGAGAAGATACTGGTTGCGGAAGTGCGTGGCCAGTTCGTCGAAATACGGCTTGAAGGTGACGGCTTCATTGACGCCGAGATAGTAGGATTCGGCGCCGGTAGACTCGGCGAGGCGGCTGAGATCATTCTGCCCGCGGAAGGCTCGAAAGAACCGGCGGCTCAAATGACCGGCATCGGGGTAATAGATGGACCAGATGTTGACGTTCTCTTTCTGCGCGCGCTCATAGGCAGATTGCAGGTCCGGGCTCTCCGGGAAGTTGCCGTGAAAATAATCGACGCCCGATGAGAGCAGCAAAATGGAGCGGCGCTCGGTGGGCCCTGCGGGCAAGCGCTTCAATAAATCAATGACCGCGAGATACGGGCTGGAAAACGCACCGGGGCCAATCGGAATACGCAAAGCTTTCGCGGCGAGTTCATGGTTGTTGGTAAAGTCCTGCGCCACTTGAGCAGTGCCGTTGCGCGCGTAGGAAACGGATATATAAGTCGTCTCCGGCTGAGCATTGAAAAATGCCTTCAAATCACTCCACTGACTGGCCACATCGGTGTCGAGTGCATCATCGATCAGGACAGCAAGATAGAGTTTTTCGCCGCGGCGCCAATTGGCGATTTGCGTGCGCTCCTTGTTCACGAAAAACTGCACGTCCTCCTTGTTGATGGCGGGTGGAGCAACATCTTTCTTCCCCAGGGCGGTCACCGTCATGGTGACGTTCCCTAGGCCGGCGGCGGAGGCGTTGGGCGCTAATAATGTTGACAACAAAGCCGACGCACCAATAGCCGGCACCAAACAGCTACGTCTCAACATGTTCATGTTCCTTCTCCCTAAATGTTCCCAATGAATTGGATGCCGGGCGGGACTTCAAAGACGCATGCTCGCGGAGGTTGAGCGGGACGGCGCCCTTGCCCGTTCTGTTCTACCGCTACCATTGCTTTAACTTGATTCGCATTTCCAGAGACCTCAAAGCGTGAGCTGTTCGTTGCTGATTTCCCTGCTCCAAAACAAAGGCACGGCGTAGTATGCTGCCCGCGGCTTAAGAGGCAGCCTTCGGTGAAGAACTACATTGCGGCGATCGACCAAGGAACGACGAGCACGCGGTTCATGGTGTTCGACCAGGCGGGCCGCGTGGTGGCGGTAGCGCAGAAGGAGCACGAGCAGATTTATCCCAAACCCGGATGGGTGGAGCATGATCCGCTGGAGATCTTACGGCGCACGGAAGAAGTGATTGCGGAGGCCCTCTCGCAACGCGGATTGCGCGCTTCGGATTTGGCGGCCATCGGCATCACGAATCAGCGCGAGACTACTGTGGTTTGGGAGCGCAGGACCGGAAAGCCGATTGCGAATGCGATCGTCTGGCAAGATACGCGAGTCGCCGATGGGGTGAAGCGGTTTTCCGCAGCCGGCGGGCAGGACCGTTTCCGGACAGAAACCGGGTTGCCGCTTAGCACGTACTTCAGCGGGTTGAAGCTGCGCTGGCTGCTGCAGAACATTCCCGGCGCCGATGAAAGAGCGGTGGCCGGGGAATTGCTCTTCGGAAATATCGATACGTTTCTGCTGTGGAACCTCACCGGCGGCAGCAAAGGCGGCGTACATGCAACGGACGTCACGAATGCAAGCCGGACGCAGCTCCTCAACATAAAAGCGCTGGATTGGGACGAAAAGCTGCTGGCGGCGTTTGAGATTCCGCCGGAGATGCTGCCGCAAGTGCGGTCGAGCAGCGAAATCTATGGAGAGGCTTCGCTCGCGGCTATCGCGGGAGTCCCCATTGCGGGGATTCTCGGTGATCAACAGGCAGCGCTGGTAGGACAGGCATGTTTTCGTCCCGGCGAGGTGAAGAACACCTACGGCACCGGCTGCTTCTTGTTGATGAATACCGGCGAGCGGCTGGTACCGTCGAACTTCGGCTTGCTTACGACGCTGGCGTACAAACTTGGCGGCGCGCCGGCGCACTACGCGCTGGAAGGAAGCGTCGCGATTGCCGGGGCGCTGGTGCAATGGCTACGCGACAACTTGGGGATCATTACAAAAAGCCCGGACGTGGAGGCGCTGGCGCGAACGGTCAACGACAATGGCGGTGTGTGTTTTGTGCCGGCGTTTTCGGGATTGTTTGCGCCGTACTGGAAGGAGAGCGCGCGAGGGGTGATTGCCGGGCTGACACGCTTTGCGAACAAAGGGCACATTGCGCGCGCGGTACTGGAAGCCAGCGCGTTTCAAACACGCGAGGTGATTGAAGCGATGGAAAAAGACTCGCAGATTGCGCTGGCGACCCTGCGGGTTGACGGCGGCATGGTCGCGAATGAGCTGCTGATGCAGTTTCAGGCGGATATTTTGAACCGCGAAGTGGTGCGGCCGGTGATTCAGGAAACCACGGCGCTCGGAGCAGCGTATGCGGCAGGTCTAGCCGTGAAATTCTTTGCGGGACTGGAAGAACTGCGCGCGAAGTGGGCGGTGGACCGCACGTGGCGGCCGTGCCTGGTGGAAGCCGAGCGCGAACGACTCTACCGGCAATGGAAGAAGGCGGTGACGCGGTCTTTCGATTGGATGGAATCCTGAAGGAGGCGTGGATTTATGACCTCACCGTGGCTGGGTGAATTCCTTGGCACCATGATTTTGATTTTGCTGGGCAACGGAGTGGTCGCCGCGGTGCTGCTGAAGCGCTCGAAAGCCGAGGGCGGCGGCTGGATGGTGATTACGACCGGATGGGCACTGGCGGTGATGGCCGGCGTGTTTACCGCGATCGCCTGTGGAAGCAGCGACGCGCATTTGAATCCGGCGGTGACCCTGGGATTTGCCTTGCGGGATGGAGATTTTGGAAAGTTCTTGCCGTATTTCGTAGCGCAGATGCTGGGAGCAATGGCGGGCGCTGCGCTCGTGTGGTTGCACTATCATCCTCATTGGAAGGAAACGGCGGATGCGGGAGCGAAGCTGAGTTGTTTTTGCACGGCGCCGGCGATTCGCAATACGATTAGCAATTTCGTGAGCGAAGTGATCGCGACCTTCGCCCTCGTTTTCGTGGCCGGGGCGATTTTTTCAAAGAGAGTGGCGTCCGGAGGTCCTGCGGCCGGACTCGGACCTTATCTGGTGGGAAGTTTGGTATGGGGCATTGGATTGTCGCTCGGCGGCCCCACCGGCTATGCGATTAATCCGGCGAGGGACCTGGGGCCGCGGGTGGCGCATGCGGTACTTCCGATTGCGGGCAAGGGCGGATCGGACTGGACCTACGCCGCCATTCCGGTGCTCGGGCCGCTGACCGGAGGAGTGCTGGCGGGGGCGCTGCTGCGAGTGCTCGGAGTTTAGCCAAGAGTAGTTTAGAATGAGAACGCCAATGCGCTGCTGCAAGCGCTTGCATACTGGATTTTGAGGGCAAAACACGTCATGAGTTTGATGCGTTCCTTTCTGCTGGCTGCTTCCCAGAACCGCTGGCTGCGCGATCATGCTTCGCATTACAAGTTTGTGCGGAAGAGCGTGGCGCGCTTTATGCCGGGGGAAACGCTGGACGACGCGCTCATTGCGGCGCAGACGCTTCGCGGAAAGAAAATCGGAACGGTTTTCACGCATTTGGGGGAAAACGTCAGCGACCGTGCCGAAGCGCAGGAGGTGGCGGATCATTATTTGGAAGTTCTCGAGCGCATCGGGCAAAGGAGGTTGCAGACGGAGATTTCCGTCAAGCTGACGCAACTGGGGCTGGACCTGTCGTCCGATCTTTGCTTCGGTCATTTGAAAACCATCATTGCGCGCGCGCCGAAGGATTCGACCGTGTGGATCGACATGGAGGCGAGCAATTACGTGGACGTGACGCTGGATTTGTACCGGCGCGCGCTCGGCGAGTTCCCCAACGTGGGCGTGTGCCTGCAAGCTTATCTCTACCGCACCAACGAAGACATCGGGAAGCTACTGCCACTGCGGCCGTCGATCAGACTGGTGAAGGGCGCATACATGGAGCCCCCGGAGATTGCTTTTCCACGCAAGACGGATGTGGATGCGAGTTATTTCGAGCTGGGGAAGAAGTTGCTGCGAGCCAAGAAAGAGAAGGCTTGCGCGCGGGTGGCGTTTGCGACGCACGACGTGGCGATGATCCGCCGGCTTTCCGAGCAGGCATCGAAAGAAGGATTCTCGAAAGGGGATTTTGAAGTGCAAATGCTTTATGGCATCCAGCGCGGGGAGCAGGAACGGCTGGCGGCGGATGGGTGCACTTCCATTGTTCTTGTGGCGTACGGGACGTTTTGGTATCCCTGGTTCGTGCGGCGGCTGGCGGAACGCCCGGCGAATCTCTGGTTTATTGCGAGGAACGTGTTCGCCTCGTAGCGGGGGCTTGTTTGTTTTGTAAGGCCGTCCCGGGCTTCCATTGAAAAGACTTTCCTTGGCACAATCCTTCATCGCCGTCGTGGGGAGCGCGAACGTGGACCTCACCACGTTCCATGGCGCGTTTCCGAAACCGGGACAAACCATTTTTGGCAAGAGCTTCGACCTGGGATTCGGCGGAAAGGGCGCGAACCAGGCAGTGGTCGCACGCTTGTGTGGAGCCAACGTGGCGATGGTGGCGAAAGTAGGGAACGATTTGTTTGGCCCGGCAACGATCAAGAATTTCCAGTCGCTGGGAATTGACGTCAGTTATGTGAGCACCGCGGAAGGTGTTTCGAGCGGGGTCGCTGCGATTCTCGTGGATCCTGCGGGCCAAAACCGCATCTTTGTGGTGAAGGGAGCGAATGATTTACTGGCTCCCGAGGATGTGGATGCGGCAGAGCCGCTTTTGCGAAAGGCGAGCGCGATCGTGGTGCAATTCGAAATCCCCCTGCGAACCGTTTATCACACGGTGCAATTTGCGAAGGACAGGAGAATTCCATGCATCGTGAATCCCGCGCCGGCGCAAGCCGTGGACTTCGAGCAGCTGCGAGGGGCGGACTCTTTCATCCCCAACGAGAGCGAAGCGGAAACCATCACCGGAATGCCCGTCGAAACGGCTGGCGACGCGAAAGATTGCGCACGGTATTTGCTAAAGCAAGGAGTGCCGCGGGTGATTATTACCCGCGGTGAACGCGGATGCCTTTTGGCGAACGCTGACGGCACCAAGATCGTTCCGGCGTTCAAGGTCGCGTCCGTTGATACGACAGGCGCGGGTGATGCGTTCATAGGCAGCTTCGCGGTGTTTCTCGGTGAGGGCCTTTCAGAAAAGGAAGCATTGCGGCGGGCAAGCCTTTATGCAGCGCTTTCCACGACCAAAGTGGGGACGCAAAAATCGTTCTGGGGCAGGGCAGAATTTGAGAAAGAGTGGCAGAAACGCTGCGCCAGCCTGTAAACACGCAACATCAAAGTGATAAGATGAGGTATCGATTCCATTTCCCTGGTTTGCGTAGAGATTCCATGACACTAAGCGACAAGTCGGCGGCAACGCGTGATTCCAGCTTGGACCGCCCCTCGGCGCCGCCAGCGAGCGTGATCTCTCCTTCCATCACCGCCATTGCGGAATATGGCACGCGCGAACTGCAGCCGAACCGTGGGATGCCCCTGAATCTGGATTGGATTGACGCCGTCCGCGTGAACACCAGCGCGGTCGAACGGCGAGCGCAAACGCTGGTCACCCGGCGGACCGTGAAGAAGGAATGGCAAGCGGCGTGGCTGCTTCGCGCCATCACTTGCATGGACCTGACGACACTTTCTGGAGACGACACCGACGAGCGGGTGAGGCGGTTGTGCGCGAAGGCGCGGCAACCGATTCAACAGGAGATCGCGCAGAAGCTCGGCGTCGCGAGCTTGAACATCAAGGTGGCGGCCGTGTGCGTATATCACACTTTTGTGGAAACCGCACGGCGAGCCGTCGAAGGCAGCGGGGTTCACGTGGCGGCGGTATCGACGGGTTTCCCCGCAGGTCTTTCGCCTCTACAGGAGCGCGCGAATGAAATTCGGCGCTCGGTGGAGGCGGGGGCGGACGAAATTGACGTGGTGATTACGCGCGCACATGTTTTTGGGGCGAAGTGGCAGGCGCTTTACAACGAAATCGCTGGATTCAAGAATGCTTGCGGCCCAGCGCACTTGAAAGTGATCCTGGGTACGGGAGACTTGCTGACGTTGCGCAACGTTGCGCGCGCAAGCCTGGTAGCGATGATGGCGGGAGCAGACTTTATCAAGACTTCGACGGGCAAAGAGGCAGTAAACGCCACTCTGCCGGTCAGTTTGGTGATGGTGCGGGCGATTCGCGAGTACGCGCAGGAAACGGGAATGGCTGTGGGCTTCAAGCCGGCAGGCGGCATTCGAACGGCAAAACAATCGCTCGATTGGCTGGCGCTGATGAAAGAAGAGCTGGGCACTTCCTGGATGAAAGCGGAATTGTTCCGCTTCGGCGCGAGCGCAATGCTCGCGGATATTGAACGCCAGCTTGAGCATTATGCGACGGGACGTTATTCAGCGGATTACTGGCATCCGATTGCGTGAGCGAAAAATTTGTTCTGCTGACGGGGAAAATGGGAAGAAAACAGTGAGCATCGTCGAAAAATTCATGACCATGGAGTATGGGTCCGCGCCGGAGGATCCCCGCGAGGCTCTGGCGTGGCTTGAT
>DATFRZ010000054.1:0-5785 GCA_035262885.1 Candidatus Acidiferrum sp. | reverse complement strand
TCGATTTGTACAGATGAAATTGTTCAGAATTGGTTGTTGTCCTGGCGGAAGCCGGGGGGAACGAGGGCGCCGGTTTGCGGGGAGCGGACGGCCTGGCGCGTGCCGGCCTTGGGGAAAACGATGTGCCAGAAGTCGGTGTTGGGCGAGGTGAAGGTGATACCGACGAACCGGCGTTCGCGCTTTTCGCGTAGAGAAGTGACGTGGCACTCGGCGGACTCGGCGGTGTTCTCATTGAAGATGCGGATGCTTTGGCCGGGGATCAGGGGCGTATCCATGAGGAGAAGGGCGCCGTGGGCGCTGACGACGTAAGTAGAGGCTTGCAAATCAATGGTTTCGCCTTCGGGGAGGCGGCAGCGTACCTTTACGGGAATTTGCAGCGGGAGGCGGACAGTTCTGCGACGTTCCGGGTAACGGGCTCTCTGCATAAAAGATGCCTTTGGAAGGGACTCTCCCCAGCCTGGTGCGGAATGGTGCCACGAAAAGCGACCAAAAGGCAAGAAAAATAAAGATTTGATAGTACTCAAACGACTTACACCCAGTTTTGCGGATCACCCGCCTCGTCAAGCGCGGGGTTGGGAACCCTGCCGGGCCTTGGCACTGCTCCCGGCTGCGCCCCAACAACGATGCTTCGCAAATGACCAAAGACCGAGTAGGCGCGGATGCCTAGACGCAGCCAAATTTTAAGAGCAACCGCACTTGAGTCTACCTTGGGTTGATGGCAGCCAGTGCATCAATAACGGCGTTTGCGAATTGCTCCGTACCGGCCTTTCCGCCAACGTCCTTGGTCGTGTGGATGCCCTCGCGGTAGGTCTTCAGGAGGGCAGCGTCAATCCTTTGCGCAGCTGCGCGTTCTCCCAAATGATCCAGCATCAATAAGCCGCTCATTAGCAGGGCCGTCGGGTTGGCGAGGCCTTTTCCGGCGATGTCGGGGGCTGTGCCGTGTACGGCTTCAAACATGGCCGAATTGTCGCCGATATTGGCGCTAGGAACGACGCCGAGGCCGCCAACAAGGCCAGCCGCGAGGTCGCTCATGACGTCGCCGTAGAGATTGGGCAGCAGAAGCATGTCAAATTGAAGAGGATCCATGACAATCTGCATGCAGGCGTTGTCGACGATGAGTTCTTGGTACTGAATTTCGGGGAATTGCGCGGCGACGGTGCGGACGGAGCGAAGGAAAAGGCCGTCGGACAGCTTCATGATGTTGGCTTTGTGGATGGCGTGAATTTTCCTGCGGCCGTGACGGCGCGCGTAATCAAAGGCAAAGCGGGCGATGCGGGTGGAAGCTTTTTCGGTAATGATTTTCAGGCTTTCTACAACTCCGGGGACGACTTCGTGCTCGAGACCGGAGTACAAATCCTCGGTGTTTTCGCGGACTAGAATCAGGTCCACGTTTTCGAAGTGGGATTTGACGCCGGGGACGTTTTTCACAGGACGCAGATTGGCGTAAAGATCGAGCGATTTGCGAAGGGCCACGTTGACGCTGGGAGCGCCTCCTGCGATGGCCGTGGCCATGGGCCCTTTCAGGGCCACGCGGTTGCGGCGGACGGACTCGATGGCGGCTTGATTGACGCGCTGGCCCTGGTCGGAGGACTCATCGGCGCGGCCTGCGATTTCTTCCCATTCGATCTGCACGCCCGCAGCTTCGAGCATGCGGCGCGTCGCGTTGGCGACTTCGGGACCGATGCCTTCACCGGGGATGAGCGTAACTTTGTGTTTCATGGCGGCATCTCATTGTAAGCGAAGCGTTTGCGGATGGGGAAACGGTAGCGGCGTTGGATGTTTCCGGCCAGCAACACAATCGGTCGACGTGGGGTGCCGCGATTGCAACGTTTTGCTATAATGTAAGGATGTTAAGCGTCGCGGCAGTGCCCGTGGCGCGGAGGCCAAAACAACTATGATTCATTTGACGCCGGTTGCGAGTTCCAAAGTGAAGGAAATCATGAACATGCAGAGCCCCGTGCCGGCTGCCCTGCGCGTGGCGGTGGTAGGCGGGGGATGTTCGGGATTTCAATATCACATGGCGTTCGAGAACAACACGACCGAAGCAGACCAGATCTTCGAGTTTGACGGCTTGAAGGTGGCCGTGGACCAAATGAGCTCGATGTACCTCGATGGGATCGAGATTGACTATATCGAGACTCTCGAAGGCGCCGGATTCAAGTTCAATAATCCCAACGTGAAAAGCACCTGCGGCTGCGGGAGCTCGTTCAGCGTATAGTTTGTTGGCGCAAGGAAAGCGCGAGGCACTTTTGTAAGTTTCTAGGCTCCTGAACGACAATGTTCAGGAGCCCTTTTTTTATGCCCTCAAGTCCATCCGCATGGGATGCCAAGCATTGTCTAGCGGCGAACGAAGCCGCTGAGGCGCCTGCCGGTATTCTCACCGAGTTATGGCCGCTGCTGCCTGCGGGAGCAGCGTTGGATCTGGCGTGCGGCAGGGGAAGAAACGCGCTGTTCCTGGCGGAGCACCGACGACACGTAACGGCAGTGGATTGTTCCCGGGCCGCCCTCGATATTTTGGAGGCACGCGCAAGGTCTTTGAAGGTTCCGGTGCGGCGAGTTTCGCGGGTCGATGAAGCGAAGCCGCTGCGGCGGGCCGGAATTGATTTGCTACAAGCGGACCTGGAAGCGGTCACGCTCTCGGCGAATCGCTATTCGGTCATTGTTTGTGTTCGCTACTTGCAGCGATCGCTGTTTGGGCAGATTTGTCGAGCTTTGCGTCCCGGAGGCATGCTGCTGTTTGAGACCTACACGAAAGCACAGCTTGATTTCAGCGGTGGCCCGCGAGATCCGGCGCACCTTCTCAACTCCGGTGAACTCAGGAGGGCGTTTCCGGAATTGGAGGTGGTCTTTTACCGTGAATTGTGCGCGGAGTTGGGAATTGCCAGCCTTGCGGCGCGGAAGCCGCAAGGGCATAACGACCATCATACCGATTAGCAATTCATGCGATCCTACACATGGAACTCAAAAACAGGTCCCTCCACGGCAGGCTGCGCCGGAGCGCGCCCCACGGGTCGGGATGACAATTTGGGAGTACGATGTCTATCCGCTCAGGTTTGCAATCTTGGGTAACAGTTCGTATTCTTTTATTCGAGCATGAAGATAGCTCTCGCTCAGTTCAATCCCACCGTAGGCGATTTTGCAGGGAATACGGCTCGCATCTTGAGCTTAGCGGCGCAAGCGCAGGAGCGCGGCGCCGGCCTGGCCGTATTTACCGAGCTTTGCCTATGCGGGTACCCGCCACAAGATCTCCTAGAACGCCCCGCATTTATCGAACGGAACCATAGGGAATTGAAGAAGCTCGCGTCGAAAATCGCGCTGCCTGCGGTTATTGGTTACGCGGGACGCGTGAAAAATGGGACAGGGAAGTCCATTGGCAACAAAGCGGCGCTGATTTGCGACGGACGCGTGGTTTTCGAACAAAGCAAAATGCTCTTGCCGACGTATGACGTGTTCGACGAATCGCGTTACTTTCAGCCAGCGGATCGCCAATATGTGTTTGGCTTGCACGGCGAACAGCTTGGTATCACCATCTGCGAAGACGTTTGGAACGATGAGAATTTCTGGGCCAAGCAACTCTACGACCGCGATCCCATTAACGAAATTGTGCGGCAGGGAACTACGGTGTTGCTGAACATCTCGGCTTCTCCTTACACGCTGGACAAGCGCGCTTTGCGTTTTGAAATGCTGCGTTCCATCGCCCTGAACCACAAACTGCCGGTGGTTTATGTGAATCAGTTCGGGGGGAACGACAGCCTGATTTTCGACGGAGCAAGCATCGCATTGACCGCGGACGGAAAGGTGGCGGCGCAGGCTAAGGCCTTTGAAGAAGACTTAGTGCTTTTTGATACCGCGACGGGGAAGGGCGAAATCCACGACCAGCCGCAAGAAGAGATTGCTTACGCTTGCTGCGCGCTGGTTACCGGGACGCGCGACTATGTTCGGAAATGCGGCTTTGCTAAGGTTCTGGTTGGCTTGAGCGGCGGCATTGATTCCGCGGTGGTGGCGGGCATTGCCGTGGACGCGCTAGGACGTGAAAATGTGCTGGGCGTGTCGATGCCGGGGCCGTTCTCGTCTGAGGGAAGCAAGGCAGACGCGCAGGCGCTGGCCAAGAATCTTGGAATTCAGTTCCACACTTTGCCGATTACGGAAGTATTTGAAACCTATAAAGGGGCCTTGGCGCCGGCTTTCGGGGACAGGCCGATGGATGTGACGGAGGAAAACCTGCAAGCACGCATCCGCGGGAATTATTTGATGGCGCTGTCGAATAAATTTCGATCGATGGTGCTGAGCACAGGGAACAAGTCGGAGAATGCGGTTGGCTATTGCACGCTTTATGGGGACATGGCCGGAGGGTTGGCGGTGATTTCCGACGTGCCGAAACTGATGGTTTACGAGTTGGCGCGCTGGATTAACCGCAAAAGGGAAGTGATTCCCTGCTCGACGATCGAAAAGCCTCCATCGGCGGAACTGCGGCCGAACCAGAAAGATGAAGACAGCCTGCCTCCCTATGATGTGCTGGACCGCATCCTCAAAGCCTATATTGAGGACTTGCGCAGCCCGCACGAAATTGCGGACCATTACGGCTTCGATTTGAAGCTCGTTCAGGACATTGCCCTGCGCGTGGACCGCAACGAGTACAAGCGCAAGCAGGCCGCTCCCGGGCTGAAGATTACGTCGCGGGCGTTTGGGTTTGGGCGGCCGTTCCCGATTGCACAGAAGTTTATTCCTTAACAGAAGTGAAGAGCTAAACGATGAAAAGTTGAAGCGCAAAAAGAAGGACGAGAGGGCTTCAATATTCAATACTAAGTCTATCGAGATGAGGTCACTTGTGAAAACATCTGCACCGCTCAGCCTACTTTTGGTTTTGGCCGGGGCTCTATTCGCGTCTGCCGGCGCGACCCAGCAGACTAGCGGCGGAACAGCCGCTCCGTTGCAGGCCCAGAAGAACATCGAGGCGTACCTGCGGAATCTATATGCCTTAGGGCCGGAGGTGAAGCTCCTGGTTGGGCCACTGAAGGAGTCGCCGGTCGGAGGAATGCTCGAGACCAATATCGAGTTGACTAAAGGTGAAGAGAAAGAGAACGTTAAATTCTATGTCAGCAAGGATGGACGATTTCTCTTCCACGGCGAGCTTTCGGATATGACCAAGGACCCCCTGGCCGAAAACCTAGCCCAAATTCGCATGACCGACGCGCCAGCCCTTGGGGATCCCAAGGCCCCCGTCACCATTGTGGAATACTCGGACTTTGAGTGTCCCGTCTGCCGGAAATTGCACGACACACTCCGAAGCATCCTCCCCAACCATGCCGGCAAGCTGCGGGTGATCTTTAAGGACTTTCCCCTCGAGCAGCTCCACCCTTGGGCACGAACAGCTGCCATCGCAGGCAGGTGCGCCTACCAGCAGAAGCCGGAAGCCTTCTGGAAGGTTTACGACCTGATCTACGACAATCAGGAGATCATATCCGCTGCAAACGCCTGGACAAAGATGACCGACTATGCCGGCGAGGCTGGGCTCGATGCCGAAGCCTTTAAGAGCTGTATGGCTAGCCAGGAAGCAGCGGCTGCTGTTAACGCCAGTCACGCGAACGGCGAGAAGCTCGAAGTCAACAGCACACCGACGGTCTTCGTGAACGGGCGCCGCATGGTTGGGGCGGATGCAAATCTACTTCAGCAATACATTAACTACGAACTCGCCAAAGCCAGCACAAACAAATCCGCTGAGAAGAGATGAAAAGAGGGGAGTGGCGTCCCTAGGGCGGAACGACCCAATCTTTGGGTTGGGCCT
>DATFRZ010000053.1:0-13035 GCA_035262885.1 Candidatus Acidiferrum sp. | reverse complement strand
ATGTTGGGTCCCGCCTCTGACATGGCTTGTGCAATGGCAAGACCGACCGGCTTCCCATACACGCCCGTGGACTCCAGGGCCACATGTGTCACTCCGCACTCGCGCAGCCAATCGGCCAACTCCAACAGCTCTCGTGTAAACCTGCCGAACTCCCGCGTCTGCCGCCGTCGGTTTACAGCCCACAAAACACACGCCGTCACACTCTTCTTATGAACGTCCAAACCACAACACACTTCATGTACAACCTGCATCGCTAGCCTCCTTCCGCCCAGCGGAGGACGTCAGCAAATTAGCGAAATTCCTTAGCGTGCTCTCGGCCTCACGGCAGAGGCAACAGTTCGTTGTGCCCATCGACGTCCAGGTCATATTCGTACACGGGCTCGAATCGCGTCAGAATAGAGTGGCCTTCGTCCGCTTGGCAGGGGTCCAACCTACCTCCATCTCAAGCTTATTTTCATTGCTCGTTGTGACGCTGAAAGCGGCATGAGTTATTCGTACCGCAGCGCCACCATCGGATCCACTCGCATCGCCCGACATGCCGGGACATAACATGCAGCCAAAGCCGATAGAGCAAGGATGACCATTACCCCTGCAAGGGTCGGCAGGTCCGCCGGCTTCACTTCAAACAAGAATTTCTCAAGCACGCGCATCAACGCGAGCGCGCCCGCTCCTCCGATAACGATTCCAGCAAAAACAAGGAAGAGCGCTTTCCTCAAAAGCATCCCCAATACGTCGGCGCCCTGAGCACCCAGCGCCATGCGCACGCCGATCTCCCGGGTGCGCTGCGCCACCGAGTAAGCCAACACACCGTAGATGCCCACAATGGTTAGAGCCAGGGAAGCCGTCGCGAACACGGCCAGCAATCTCGCCTGAAATCGCGACTCAGCCGTTGTCGCGGCAATGAGCGTGTCCATGGAGGCGATGGAGATGGGTTGATCCTTATCGACGCTTCGCAGAACAGTGCGAATCCCGGACGCAACGCTCTCCGGGCTGTAAGCCGTTTTTACCACGAACGTCATGTGGCTTAGAAAGAATGGCGACGATATCTGAAGATACGGTTGGTAAATGGCGGGGTCCGAACTTTTTGCCAACCCCCTTTGCTTAACATCATCCACAACGCCGACCACAGTGAGCCAATCTTCGGGCTTGGGTTCGTCTTCCATCGAAATGCGTTTCCCCAAAGGATTTTCGCCGGGCCAGAGCGTCCGCGCTACGGAATGGCTCACGACCACAACGCCGGGAGCGGTCTCGTTATCCGCCTCGCTGAAATCGCGTCCGCTTTGCAACGGCATTCCCATGGCCCGAAAATAACCGGGACTGATGCAGGGCTTGTCGACCATGAAGCCCGGAGGTCTCCGGCTGCCTTCCACTTGAAAAGTACCCATGGTCAAAAATCCACCCAACGGCAACAAGTTCACGGCGCCTGCAGCAAACACTCCTGGCAGCCGCGAAAGCTCATCGAGCGTACGCTGGTGAAACGCTCGCATCTGCAGGGCGGTGCGATACGTGGAATCCGGCAAGTCCACAGTTATAGTCACCACACTGTGCGGCGAAAAACCGGGATTCACGGCCCGCAGGCGTAAGAAGCTCTTCAGCAACAAGCCCGCGCCGGTCAACAACACAAGGGCAAGTGCAATTTCGGAAACCGTCAGCGCGCTTCGCATTCTTTCATGGCCCGTAGTCAAACTGCGGCCGCCTTGACACAACGATTCGCGCGCACGCCGCGTAGCGTGAAATGCTGGAGCCAACCCGAACACAATGCCGCTAATCACCGAGGCTCCGAAGGTGTACGCAAGAACCCACCCATCCATTCGGATCATTTCCATTCTTGGAACCTTTCCCGCAGGAGCCAACGCCAGCAGGGCAGGGACGCTCCAAAACGCGATTAAGATTCCGCACGCGCCACCCGCAAGGGAAAGCAGAGTGCTTTCCGTGAGCAACTGCCGAACGAGCCGCCACCGTCCAGCGCCCAGAGTGCTGCGCAATGCCATTTCGTGTCCGCGGTCCGCCGCCCGCGCCAAAAACAAATTCGCCACATTCGCACAGGCAATCAGCAGCACAAACGCGACTGCCCCCGCGAACACCAGCAACGACGGGCGAATGTTTGCGACCAGCAAGTCTTTCAGTGGAATAATCAGCGGCAATCGGTCTCTCTTGTTTTCTCCCGGTCCCAGCGGTCGGAGTTCCGCGAAAGTCTCCAGCTCCGCTTGCGCCCGATGCGTCGTGACACCGGGCCTCAGCCGTCCCACGACAGGCCGCGTGAAGGAATTGTGCTCGTCAATGCGAACCTTGAGGGGCATCCACATCTTGACTTCGGGGAAAGCAAAGCCAGCAGGCATAACGCCAACCACCGTGCGGCTGATGCCATCGAGCCGCACTGTTCTTCCTAGGATTCCCGAGTCCCCGCCAAATCGCTCTTTCCACAATTCATTGCTGAGGACAACGACGTTGTCTCGTCCCGGCTCGTCTTCCTCGGCGAGAAATCCGCGCCCAATTTCCGGATTCATTCGAAGCGTAGGAAAGAAATCAGCGGTCGCATACGCCACCGGAATCTGTACTGGATCGCCCGCACCTGTCAGATTTGCCGTGGCGCGTGAAGTAAATGATGCAATGCGCTCGAAGGCTTGGTCCTGTTGGCGAAACGCGAGGTAATCGCGGTCGGAAACGCCGGGTTGCCATTCAAAGGGCCCTCCTTGCGGCGCCAGTGAAACCAGAACCAAGCGCTCCGGTTCCGGAAACGGCATCGGCCGCAACAACACGCCATTCGCCACCGTGAAAACTGCCGTGTTGGCGCCGATTCCGAGCGCAAGCGTAAGAACGGCAACGGCTGTGAAGCCGGGATTCTTGCCGAGCGTCCGGAGACCGTAGCGAAGATCCTGCAGCATGGTTTCGATGAAATTCACTCCCCGCGCATCGCGGCATTCTTCTTTCGCAAGCGCAATTCCGCCAAACTCCAATCGCGCGCGCCGCTGTGCCTCCTCGCGGCTCAATCCACTTTGCAAATATTTCTCGACTTGCCGTTCCAGATGGAACCGTAGCTCCTCATCGAGTTCAGCCTCCACTCTTCCGCGCCGCAATAGCGCCCGCATCCGAAGCCACAAATCATTGAACATTGCAGGCCAACCTCTCTGATTCATTACTTCATTTGTTGACTTCTTCACTCGTACCGTAGCGCCACCATCGGATCGACCTTCATCGCCCTTCGAGCTGGCAGCCATGACGCGGCAAGAACAACGATCGTCAGTAGCGCAGCCGCCGATAGATAAGTCGGCGTGTCCGTTCGGGAAACACTGTAAAGAAAAATGCCTGATCCACTCCAGCCGATGCCCTCCGTCGGGAAAAACCGCGTTACGGCAAAAGCGCAGAATGTACCGACGGCCAGGCCTGCAAGGGTGACCTTCAGTGATTCACGCAGAACCAACCCTGCGATTTCCAGGCGAGCCGCTCCCAGCGCCGTACGAATCCCAATCTCCCGCGTACGCTCTGCGACCGAATACGAGGTCACTCCAAAGACTCCGACGATAACCAGAATCAGCGCCAAACCGCTAAAAGAAGCCAATAGTGTGATCACGGGCCGCCGCAGCGTCAGCGACTCGGAATCATGGATCTGCCGCTGCATGCTCCCCATTTCCCAGTAGAGCTTAGGATCCACCGCCGCAAGCTGCTTGCTAAAGGCTGCTGCAAGGGCGGCAACGTCGTTCGCCGCCCGCACTCGAATCGTCATACTCCAGCGAGCGGGTAATGTTTGTGCCACTGGGAGATACACCATGGGCCTCAAGTCCTCTTCGGGATTGCGCTGCCGGAAATCGGTTACAACTCCCACAATCTCTCTCCAAGTCGTGGGCGAGTCTGCAAAAGCCAGATGACATTTGAGCGCGTCGCTATCCGGGAAGTACTTCTTCGCGAAAGTCCCATTAACAATTGCGACGGGACCAGCCTCTCTCGTGTCGGTTTCCCGGAAAGCCCGCCCCATAAGCATGGGAATCTTCAAACTCGAGAAATATTCGGGGCTCACCGAAACAAAGAAAATCTCTTCACCAATATTCTCCGGTTTGGATGAGGGAGCCTCGATGCTGAGTCTCGCACTGTCCGCTCCATCCATTGGGAGCGAGTCGACAATGCCCACGGACTTGACACCAGGCATTGCGCGTACTTGATCCGCGGCCTGATGAATCAGCAAAGCCTTTGCCGACGGCTCGGAATAGCGCGAAACCGGCAAACTTACGGTCGCCGTCAACACGTTCTGGGGATCAAACCCGATGGGCGAGGACTCCACATGCCGCAAGCTGCGAAACAAAAGGCCGAAGCCGACCAGCAGCACCATGCCAAGAGCGACCTGAAACATCACGAGAAGGTTTCGCGGCCGCCGGGTCATCGCTCCGCTGGCGCTGCCTCGAATCGCATCTTTCAAACTGTCGTTAAGGTTCACGCGCGTCGCTTGCAATGCAGGGATCATGCCGAAGCATAGAGCACTCAGAAGACAAACTCCTAAACCGGTCAACAAAACGCGAGAGTTTATTTTCACGTACACATTGTTCCAAACAATTCCGGACGCAAGCTTAGAGACGACCTCGTTCGACCATCGAGCCGACAGCAAACCGAGACTTCCGCCGAAAAGAAATAACAGCGTGCTCTCCGTCAAAAGCTGGCGAATCATACGCCCGCGCGAACAGCCCAGCGCTGAGCGCACAGCAACTTCCTTGTGGCGCTTCACACCCCTTGCCAAAAGTAGGCTCGCAACGTTCGCACACGCGATCAGGAGCACCACCTCAGACGCGACTGCCGTCATCCACAAGCCACGATGTGCGTTTTCCGCCGTTGGCCCGATATGCCTGGACATCTCGGCGGAATCCCACACTACCAGATGGCCGCTGCGGTCCTCGGGCGCCGCTGAAACCCGCAAGCCCTGCGCGATCGTCTCTGTTTCTGACCGCGCTTGGTCGAGGGTCACTCCCGGCTTCAGGCGAGCCACAATGTGCACCCGAACCTGTCCCGCAACTCTGAATTTGGCATCTGTCAAATAGGAATCCAGCACCAGGGGCGCGAAGATTTCCTCGTTGGCGTTCATGGGTTCGGGCAATACCCCAATGACCGTTACCGGACGCCGATTCAAAACGATTTTCGTACCGACAACGTTGGGATCCCCGTGAAACCGCTTGTGCCAAGAAGCATAAGAGAGAATCACAACCGCGTCCTGGCCGGCGATCTCTTCGTCGGCCCGGAAGTTGCGGCCCATCCACGCTTGAACGCCAAGTGTGGGCAGCCAATTGGAACTCACTAGCTGGCCTGTCAGGTTTTGCCAACCGGATTCGTCGCTCCCATAGAAATAGTCAACCCACCCTGTTCCCGCGACCTGTTCAAATGCATGGCTGTATTTTCGGAGCGCCAAATACTGGTTCGGCAGAGGGGTATGCAGATCTCCCCCAGCGTCCGTCGTCCAAACATAGACCAGTCGCTCGACGTGGGGAAAAGGCACAGCATGGAGGAGTGCTGAGTCCACCAAACCGAAAATAGCCGCATTCGCTCCAATTCCGAGCGCAATGGTCAGGACCGCAGCAACAGTGAAGCCGGGGGATTTGCGCAGCATCCGCAAGCCGAACCGCAAATCCTGAACCATGCTTTCGATGAAGCCCACGCCCCGTGCATCTCTGCATTCTTCTTTTGCTAATTGCACTCCGCCAAACTCTACTCGTGCCCGCCGTGTCGCCTCCTCACGGCTCAATCCCCTCTGCACGTACTTCTCGACTTGCTGCTCGAGGTGAAACAGCAGCTCCTCATCGAGTTCGCCCTCCACTTTTCCGCGCCGAGAGAGCGCCCGCATCCGATGCCACAAATCATTCAACATGTGCGTCCTCGCTTCTCCCAGAGCCTTTACTCGTAGCGAAGCGTTTCGACGGGGTCGACGCGCGTCGCTCGCCGCGCAGGAAGGTAACAAGCGGCAAGCGCAACAAACGCCAGCAGAAGAGCGACGGCACCGAACGTCAGAGGATCCGTTGGACTAATCCCGTAAAGCAATGTGGCGAGAAACTTGCCCAGCATTAGAGCCAAGATCACACCCAGGCCGACGCCCAACAAAACCAGGCGGCCTCCTTGCCCCAGAACGAGGCGTAGAAGATCGTGGTCTTCGGCGCCAAGAGCGATGCGAATGCCGAATTCCTGGGTACGCTGCGTGACGCCGTAAGCAATTACACCGTAGATTCCGACTGAGGCGAGCACAAGGGCGATCGCCGCGAAGATGGCGAGAAGCAGCATCGTGAAACGCGAACCGGCAAGCGAGTCTCCCAGGAGCTGCCCCATCGTCGCGACCGCCGCCATGGGTTGTTCCGGATCCATTTTTTGAAGCTCGTTGCGCGCGGCGGAGACCAGCGCCAGCGGATCGGTCGAGGTGCGCACTAAGATCGTCATTTCGGAATAAACCAGTTCCGGATGCGGCCAATAAACGGTCGGTTCACTTGGCGTGCCGAGTCCCATTTGGCGGACGTCGCCGGCAACGCCTATGATTTCCGAAGGCGTTTTCTCGCTCTCGTCGTTGCTTTTCATGTAAATGACGGCTTTCTGCCCAAGTGGATTGACGCCGGACAAATACTTGTCCGCAAAAGCCTGATTGATCATGGCCACGTGACGCGCTTGAGCCAATTCTTCTTCATTAAACGCTCGGCCGGCACGGAGCGGAATTCCCATCGTGGAAAAATAGTTTGGCCCTACAACGCGGACCTCTGCGACCGGAAGATCCTTGAGCGAGCGTGGCGGCTGGCTGAGAAGACGAACTCCGGTTGCGGCTCCCAGACCGGTAAAGGGAGGAAAGCTGTTCATCGTGACGGACCGCACGCCGGGAAGGCGGGACAGTCGAGACAATAACTCCTGGAAGAACGCCTGACACTTCGCGTCGCTGCCGTATTTCAAACCGGGAAGCGTTACCTTGAATGTGAGCACATGACTTGCATCGAAGCCCGGATCCACACCCACGAGACGGATGAAACTGCGAATCAGCAACCCTGAACCTGCTAGCAGGACGAGCGCAAGGCACATTTGCAGGACCACGAAAGCACTGCGGGCCATGCCGCGCCCCTTTCCGGCAGAGGAACCGCGGCCTCCTTCTTTCAGCGTCTCGGCGACACTCGAATGCGCCGAGATGAAGGACGGAAGGAAGCCAAAAATCAGCCCGGCAAGCAAAGTGGAGCCAGCAGCGAAGCCCAAAATGCGCATATCCATGGAAACTGAGCGGAGATCGAGAAGATTTCGAGGGCTCGCTGCAAGCAGAGCGTTCGTACCCCAAATAGCCAAGGCCACGCCGATGCTGCCGCCAATAACGGCTAGCAGGACGCTTTCGGTTAAAAGTTGGAATGCGATGCGCCAGCGGCTCGCTCCAACAGCCGTCCGAATGGCCATTTCTCTCTCGCGAGCCGCGGCTCGAGCCAATAGAAGACTCGAAACGTTGGCACACGCAATCAACAAAACAAACCCCACTGCGCCGAACAAAATCCGCAACGCGGGACGCAAATCGCCGGAAATCTGTTCGCGTACGGGAACAACGTTAGCGCCCCAGTTGCCATTGAAATCGGGATACTCTAGCGCGATTTGTGCGGCAATTGTATTCATCTGTACACGCGCCTGCTGAACTGTGGCGGCAGGTTTCAAGCGTGCGACCACCGTCATGAAGCGGCCAACGTTTTTTCTGTCATAAAACGCTTTCGGAATAATCCACGGCGTCCACATTTGCGGCTTGGCGCCCGTAAGAGAGCTGTCTTTAATAAACCAGTCGAAGCCTTCCGGGGCAACGCCGACGACAATCAAGGGATGCCCGTTTAGCGTGATGGTCTTGCCGATGATCGAGGAATTTCCTCCATAGTGCTCTCTCCAGAAGCCGTAGCTCAGAACCAGCACGTCATCGTGGCCGGGTTGGTCGTTTTCCGTGGTGAAACCCGTGCCCAGGATGGGGTTCACACCAAGAATGAAGAAGAAATTCGCGGTGACGTCCTGCAGCACGACTTCCTGCGGTTGGCCGTTTCCAGTGAGGTTTGCGCGTTGATCGAAGAGCCCGGCCATTCCGGAGAAGACAGCGTTCCGCTGCCCCCAATCCAGGAAGTCGGGAGGCGCTACCGTGTTGTGAGGATTTCGGCCCGGCGAATTTTCCCAGACCATCACAAGTTTGTTTGGATCGCTGTAGGGCAAGGGCCGAAGCAGGACGGAATCAATCACGGAGAAAATCGCGGTGTTCGCGCCAATCCCAAGGGCCAGTGTGAGAATAGCAACCGTAGAAAAGCCGGGATTGCTCCGCAGCGCCCGAAGGCCATATCGGATGTTGCGTGTCAGCGTTTCGATGCCGCTCACTCCGCTGGCATCGCGGTATTCTTCCTTGACCTGTTCATAGCCACCAAACTCCACGCGCGTCCGTCGTTGCGCTTCTTCGCGGCTCAATCCGCCCCGCACATATTTCTCGACTTGCTGGTCGAGGTGAAACCGCAGCTCGTCGTCCAATTCCGCTTCGACCGACTTCCGCCGGAACAATGCCCGCAAGCGAACCCGCAAATCCTTGAACACCACTCACCCCCTACGCCGTCCCCAACACTTGAGCCACTGCTGCAGTCAGCTTGTCCCACGCGTCTTTCTCCACTTCCAGCTGCCGCCGTCCCGTCTTCGTAAGTTCGTAATATTTCGCCCGCCGGTTGTTTTCTGAAGTTCCCCAGCGCGCTTTGATCCAGCCGCGTCGCTCCAGCCGGTGCAGGGCCGGGTACAGCGACCCTTGCTGCACGCGCAGCACGTCACTCGAAATTTGCTGGATGCGCTCGGAGATGGCCCAGCCATGCTGCGGCTCGAGCGCCAGCGTTCGCAAAATCAGTAGATCCAACGTTCCCTGCGGAAGATCGATCCGTGGCACGTCAGGCCTCCCCTTTCGCTTCTACAGGGGCACGCTACCACTTCTCTTGTCGAAGTGCAAGGGGAATGAACGCGGCTTGCGTCAAACTGCCCGAGTCCAACTCAAGGATGGCCTCAGAAATCTGAGGTTTTTTCGGCTCCGTCGTTGTCTTCTGCTGTTGGTTGTTAGTTGTTGGCTGTCGGCTTCTGCCGTTTATGCACTGACGCCGCTGATACCCAGAAACCCTTGACATCCATCACCCAATAGCCGTACCTAAGAGAAAGCCCGGCTCTTCATCAAAATCTAGCCAGGAGGCTACATGCCTGACGAAAAGAACTTCTTTGCGGGTCTCGTTGACTTCTCGTTCCAGCAGCAGCTCATACGCCGCCTCGTAAAAGTTCTCTACATCATTGGCATTCTTGGCGGCGGCATCTGCGTCGTCGTCTATGTGGTCCAGGGATCCCAGCAATCCCCTGCGGATGGACTTATCAACTTTGGCGTAGGCGTTGTCTCTCTTTTCGTGGGTATTCTCGCTTGGCGCGGCCTGCTCGAGTTGGCTCTCCTCGTTCAGCGCATTGCGGAAGGTATTGACCGCGCTACGCACTCCTGAACGTTCAACGGCAAGCCGAAATGACAACTGGCGACTCTCTCTCCCCAGCCCTAGCCCCCGCGCGGGCTGCGTCGCCCTTCCAATGGCCGCGGGATATTTCCCCCGCGGAGCGTAAATCCCTCATCGCCGGCGGCCTTGGCTGGATGCTCGACGCCATGGACGTCATGCTCTATTCGTTCGTCCTCGCTCGCTTGATGACTGAGTTCGGAATGACCAAGTCCACGGGCGGCCTGCTAAATTCATTGACTCTGGGAGCATCCGCTATCGGCGGATTTCTTTTTGGCTTTCTCGCCGATCGCATCGGTCGCACGCGCGCATTAATGGGTTCCATTCTCCTTTATTCCATTTCCAGTGCCGCGTGTGGCTTATCGAATTCCATTCCCCAGCTTGCTGCCTTCCGTTTTCTTCTTGGTCTCGGCATGGGTGGCGAATGGAGTTGCGGCGCGGCGCTTGTCGCCGAAACCTGGCGCGCCGAGCATCGCGGCAGAGCTCTTGGTCTGATGCAGTCCATGTATGCCATTGGTGAAGCCATCGCTGCGATTGTTGTTCTTCTGGTGTTCCCCCGCTTCGGTTGGCGCGCGGTCTTCTTCGTGGGCGTGCTCCCCGCCCTGCTGGTCCTGTGGATTTATCGCAGGGTGCCGGAACCCGAGCTTTGGAAGAACCGGGTGAAAGAAAAAACATACAGTGTGCTGCATCAGCTTCTTCAAGTGTCGAGGCGCCTGACTCAAAAAGATGTCTTCCGAAACGGACTCCTGGCCACCACCATGAACGCCTGCGCCATGTTTGGCTACTGGGGGCTGTTCACATGGATTCCCAGTTACTTATCTCTTCCCGTATCGAATGGCGGCCGAGGTCTCAGCCTCGTTGTTGGTACGACCTTCTATTTAGCGCTTTCTCCCGGAAAGTGGCTCGGCTACGCCTCGTTTGGATTTTTTGCCGACGCCTTCGGCCGACGAAAGCCGTATTTCACTTACTTACTCGTAGCCGCGATTCTTGTTCCGCTCTACGCCGTCATTCGAAGCCCAATCTTGCTTCTGCTTCTCGGGCCCTTCGTCGCTTTTTTCGGCACCGGTTTCTTCTCTGGCTACGCCGCCATCGCCAGCGAATTGTTCCCCGGAGAAATCCGTGCCGCAGCCATGGGCCTCAGCTATAACGTGGGCCGCGGTCTGTCCGCGGTCGCGCCCTTTGCAGTCGGAGCCATCGCAACTCGGTTCGGATTTCTCCCTGGATTTTTTCTTCTGGCAGGAGCGTTTCTCGCCGCGGCGCTCCTTGCTCTGCTGCTTCCGGAGACTCGCGGCCGCGAGCTAACTTGACCAAATTCTGATTCCATGATGGCCGCTAGAGCGCTATGGAAGAGAAATCTGTAAACACGCCGCCTTTTTGTTGGGGCCCTCGAACCCAACCAACGGTCATCCCGACCCTTATACGGCGGTCTTCCGCAGCATCAGGCTGAGGGATCTGCTTTGATTTGGAATTCCGGCCCTCTAGATTCCCGCCCCATGCGCCCGCATGTGCGCGCCACCAGCCTTCAAGGTAAACTTCATCGCAAAATACTGCGCTTGGCCCAGCGTCCTCTGCAAATCCCCATCATCCGAATACCGCCGTCGGGGAATACGTCGCGCCAAAATGCTGATTTCCAGCGGGTCTCGCCGGAACGGATACGGATCAAGCGTCACCGAATTATTTCCCTCGGGCAGCAAAATCCAGTCCACTTCCCTTCCGTGATAATCCGCGGGGACCGCGTCAATCGTCGCGCCCTCCAGCGGCCCCATGCAAAAATAGAGCGACAGCCGGTCCAGCGCCTCAAGCCGCAACGAATTTACCTGCAGCCACTTGTCGTCCGTAAAATCTTTCATCCGCGAATCCGCGCGCAAATCCACTTTCAACCGCAACTGCTGCAGCCGCAGCGTCTGAAGAAAGTCATTCACGACTTGCGATTCATGGGACTTGATGTATTTCGCCGAAAAGCCCGGCATCGTCGCTCGGGTTCGGTCATACAGCCCCAAGCAATGCATGCTGACAAGCAGACCAGCATAGCGGTCTGCCTTCACCACGCGCTCAATTCCCCGCTGGTAAACTTCGATGTGGTCCCGCGTCGGAATGGACATAAAGCTGAACGGCAGGAACGTCACCGGATCGATTTCCGGCAGCAGTTCCCACTCGTTCCAGCCATTATCGTGCTCGGTCGCTGCCAGAATAAACGAATCCTGTGGTTGCGGCAGAGCAAACCCCTCGCTTCCCAGTTCCCGGGCAAAATGCCCCGACAGGACCGCATGGTCCGTTTGCCGAATCAGGACGAGATGTTCGCCCTGCTCTTGAATGATCATTGCGCGGCCTCATGCGCAGCAACGCTTCAACTTATACCTATGAGCAAGGGATCCGGTCTTGGCCAGGGACACACCAAGATTAATTCTGAGACTAGCCCGGTTATTATGCTCCGGCGTTTTTCTCGAATCCAGAATTATCCTCAACCAAACCAACCCAGACCAGCCGGCCGCACTCCGCATGGCTTCGTTGTCCTCCGCTGACCTTAAAATCCGATCGAACAACACTCACGCAACCGTTAGAATGGTATCCATACGGGAGTGGCGGAATTGGCCGACGCGCAAGACTTAGGTATAAATTCTAGCGTGTTGCAAACAAGGGACTTGCGGGAAAACAAAGCCAGATAGCTCACCGAACTTCACCGCACTACACCGGCCCTCAAGGGCTGCTCACTTATCGTTAATTCATAGTGCCTGCGGGCGAGTCGCCATGATTCGCCGCCTACTGGTAGTGCTACTTCTGGCCGCTTCGTTGCGCGCGCAAGAGCGCAGTTTTCGCGTTCCCTTCCACAGCGTCAACGGCTTGATCTTGCTCGACGCCGGGGTCAACGGGAAGCCCGCCGTGAAGCCTCTTGCCCGCGGTTCCGTAGATATGTGCGAGGAACATCTTGCAAAGTCCCGCAAGCAGGAGAGGGCTCTACTCGCCCCGAGACCGCGAATATCCCGGCCTGCCCTCACGGCTAAAGAAAATAGGGAGGTTAACAGCGGTGAGGCTGCGCGATGATGCCCCTACCTGAGAGCCGGCACATTCGACATGGCAGATTTGACATAGGGATTCCAAGTGACCTCTTGCTCGTTGAAGAACACACCAACGTCATAGCGGCCCGCTTCGCGTTTAGCGCAATAGGCAACCTTGCCGCGAAGTGTAATCCGGTCGTTCAAGGAGGTGACCTCTGCTATTTCGCCTGATTTCCACTGGCGCGAGGAGACGACACAGGCGCCGTGAGCGCTGATGTTATCCGTATACGTAAGCTCCGGTCCCGCGGCGGTGTGATCGTCCTCGCGGGCTAAGTGCACCACGATCGCGATAGGAACGCGTTTTTCCATATTTCCCCCGCAGTCTCTCTTGGAGTCAGCAGCCAAGGCGTGCGAATTTGACGCTATAGCGGGTAGCGCAACCCTTAACCGCAGGATGAGAGAGGCTGCCCCGCTCGGTGCAATTTTTCTCTTTGTAAGGCTGCCAATCAATCAGACCAAGACCTGAAACGCGGTCCCTGTGAAGACCTGAGAGTGGGTTCCGTTTT
>DATFRZ010000052.1:0-27071 GCA_035262885.1 Candidatus Acidiferrum sp. | reverse complement strand
CCACTCAAGTCACCGTGATTTTGGCGCGTGCGAAATAGGTCGCTCGAAGGATTTTGGTCCTTAGGACAAGTGACTGCGCAACCGGAACTTCATCCGAGAATTCGTGGATAACATGGCAAGCCCTGAGGCACGTATTTTGCGAACCGCTGAGAGCAGGCGTGGACGACTGCTTTTTTCGATAGTCCTCCACGCCGACCTGCAAGATTCGGTTCTATTGGCGAGCAAATCCATGATGTGTGAATCACAATTTACCGTCAGCGCATTCGCCAGTTTGACTTTGGTCTGCGGGTCAATCGGTGGGGCAATCTAAAGTGTCGGATTGTGAACTAAGCGGTGCCGATTCAGCGTGTTAGATTATCGCACAGTACAAGCCACAGTCCGACGCTCTACCAGCTGAGCTACTCCCACCATTGTGGAACATCTCCAGTTTACGCCAAATCCGGCGCAGCGGAAAGCGCCTCAGAACTGCCAGCAGGCCCATTGTTTGGCTGACAAGTCCGACCGTAATCGCTACGCAGCAGCCTTGCGCACGGCGCGCTCCCACACGCGCTCCTCTTGCTAGACTGGGTTGACAGCACACGCGTCTTCGCGCATGAACCAAAATCAAACCGACCGCAACCATTTCGAGCGGCAAATTCTTTTTGCGCGCCCGATTTTCGTTTTGCTCGCCTTGCTTGCCGCTTTGGAACGGCCCGCGTCCGGCCAGGAACGCCGGTCGGTTTCCTTTTTGATTGCGTATCTCATCGTGTCGCTGGTGATTGTCCAGATCGAGCGCCTGTTGCGCCGGCGATCGTGGCATTTGCCGCTGGCGTGCGATCTTCTGGCCCTCGGTTATTTCATGTTTATCAGCCCTTCGACGGTTCCCGTCTGGTTTCCGTACATGTTTATTTGTTACGCCGCAGGAATTCGCTGGGGATTTGACCTGACCTTGCCTTTGGCTGGCGCGCTTTCTCTCACGCTCGTCTTGCTGACTGCGGTAAAGGGAGAAATCCACTGGATGCGCGTGGTTGCCTGGTTGGGCCTCACCGCAGCCACATTAGCCGGAGGTGCGGGCCTTGCGTTTCTCGGTGATCGCAACAAACGCTTCGCAGGCCAAATCGAGTTTTTCTCCCGTATCAATGCGACGATGCAAGTCGATCAGGGGCTGGCCGAGTCGCTCCGTCTTTTCCTCCAGGAACTGAGCCTGACCTTCGATGCGGAAGAAGCACTTCTGCTTTATCGAGACGCTGATCTGGAGCGCATTTTTCTGTGGCGCATGAAGGCAGGAGAGAACGACCGGCTCATTCCAGAAAGCCTGCCGCTCTCCCGCACGGATGGGTTTCTGCTCGACGACATGGACGCGACGCTTTGTTGGAACTCACTGGTTGGGCCGGGAGCGGGTTTTGGATGGGACCGCCGCGATGGCCGAACCATCAAGAACCTGCCGCGGCTTCCGGGTCCTGTTCTGCAGGAATTCAAAATTTGCTCTCTGCTGACTGTGTCATTCGACCAGAGCGGCCAGCCGAGCGGCCGAATCTTTCTTCTCAACGGGCGCAAGCCTTTCCAAAAGCAAGACCTGGCTTGGCTCGAAAGCATCGCCGAGCACATTGGTCCGGCGCTGGAAAACATCTTTCTACTGAGACACCTGCGGGCGCGAGCGATCGAAGCCGAGCGTAGCCGCATCGCCCGCGACCTCCACGATGGCATTCTTCAGACCCTGCTCAGCATTGAGATTCAGTTGGACGTGCTCCGCCGCCGCGTCCCCGCCACTCCCGAACAAGCCTCGAGCGCCTTGGCCAATCTTCAGCAAACGGTTAAAAACGAAGCTGCCGACCTTCGTCAGACAGTCACCGACCTGCGTCCGCTGCGGGTACAGAGCGCGGACCTCGTGGATTTGATGCGCGGCTTTGCCGAGCGCTACCGCAACGAGTCCACCATAGCCCTCGACCTGTTAATTGATTCGACACAATTGCGTGCCCCCGACCGGGTCTGCCGCGAGATTTTCCAGATTTACCGGGAAGCACTCAACAACATAAAAAAGCATGCGAAGGCTTCCCATGTCGTGGTAAAACTGTCGCAGGATGACAGCCGTCTAGTACTTGTAGTAGACGATAACGGCGAGGGTTTTAGCTTTGCTGGCAGGTTTACCGCCGACGAACTGGATCGCCTGCGGCTGGGGCCGATTTCCATCAAGGAACGTTCTCGAACCGTGGGTGGGGTGCTCACCGTCGAGTCCAATCCGGGACATGGGGCTCGTTTGACGATTGAAGTCCCGCTTGGGTGATATGGCCAAAACAAAACAGCAGATACGGGTACTACTAGCCGACGACCACGCGATCTTTCGCGATGGCTTGCGGAAGCTTTTGGATTCCGACGAAGAAATCACCATTGTCGGAGAAGCGCAAAATGGAGTGGAGTGCATCAAGCTCCTCACCAAACTGAAGCCCGACATTTTGTTGCTGGACCTGCGCATGCCGGATAAGGACGGGCTCGCCGTTCTGGAAGAAGTGAATTTCGACACTCTCCCCACGCGCGTGGTGGTGCTGACCGCGGCTGAAGATGATCGAGATGTGGTTCGCGCGATGCGGCTCGGCGCGCGCGGCGTGGTCCTGAAGCAGTCCGCCACGGACCTTTTGGTCAAGAGCATTCATCGCGTGCACGCGGGCGAAATCTGGCTCGACAATCGCATGACTGCGGAAGTCATGAAGGCTTTCTCGAAATCTTCGGAAGCCGGTCCGCGGCGCGAAAAGCCGTTGCTCAGTGATCGCGAAAAAGAAATTGTTCAGCTAGTCGCGCAGGGTTTTCGTAACAAGGAAATCGGCGAGAAGCTTTTTATCTCCGAACAGACCGTCAAGAATCACCTGCACAACATTTTTGACAAGCTTGGCGTTTCCGACCGCCTGGAACTCGCCCTCTACGCCATCCATCACCGCCTCATCGATCATTCCTAGCCGGATCCCCAATCAGTCCGGACCTGCAAACCTGCTCTTTTGATTTTTTAGCCCCTTTGGAATGGAGTCCTCCGGGCAATCTGCGCAGAGGCGTTCTGCTGCAAGGCGGATCGTGGTTAGGCGACAAAGAATAGTTGAGGTGGAGGGTGTAAGGTCAATACTGCTGTCAAGAAATGAGGTTAATCCTCTGTGAAGAAAGGAAGCAGTTTGGGAAAGTTTGCAAGGGCTAGTACCGGACGAAATTGCTTGTTCACTGCAGAGAAATCCCAGTAAGTCGCCGAATTCCGCGCATTTACAAGAAATTTTCCGCAATGGCAGCGCGATTGCGCAATAACGCATAGGGTTGATTCTCAGGGCAGTCTCTCAGCCGACAGGCCATTCGTCCTTTCATTGGGACCTGCGCAGAAACACGCAGGCAGTCTTCACCGAAAATGAGGAGGAGTTTCGTGCGCCGTGGGAGAACCATAGAGCTTTGTGAATTGCCTGAGTCTCAGGTCATACGGATGGCGCAGCGGGGCGACGAGGGAGCGTTCGAGCGGCTTTACCGGTTGCATAGCGGGCGTGTTTATGCCTTGTGCATGCGCATGCTGAGGAACCCCGACGAAGCCGAAGATTCAACGCAGGAAGTCTTTCTGCACGTGTTCCGCAAGATTCAGGGATTTCGAGGCGCCTCGGCATTTTCCACTTGGCTGCACCGCGTGGCGGTGAACACGGTGTTGATGCGGATTCGCGGATCCAAGCTATCAAAGGCGGCGCTGGTGGAAAACACGGAAGGCCCAGACGAAAACGGAACCCCGCGGCGCGAGCTGGGGGCCCCGGACTTGCACCTGGAAGGCTACATTGACCGCGTGGCCCTTGAAAACGCCATCAGGCAACTGCCGCCAAGGTGCAAGCTGATGTTTGTGCTTTATGACATTCAGGGCTACGCCCATAGTGAAATCGCAAAGCTGCTAGGATGCTCGGTGGGGAATGCTAAATCCCAATTGCACAAGGCTCGGGGGCGGCTGCGGAAACTATTGCGACCGGATACCGACCACAACGAAAGAGGGAAGGGCGGGCCAAGTTTACCGGGGACCAGTGACGGCAATCTCAGTAGCCAGCCTTTTTTCCACGGCTCGGCGTTTTGTCAATCTCTGTAACCCCTTTTCGCACAAGGGCTTCCTCCACCGTGCCGGCGGCCTGAGGCGAGAGGCCCGCGCATCTGGTATCCGCACCTGAAATACATGAAAAGTTAGGGGTTTTCCTGATACTGGATTGCTTGAGACCCGTACCTTGCTTTTCCCGGGTTGGGGGAATATACTCTAAATTCGCTCTGAAGCGGGTCGAACGGATAAGTGGGCGCGAGCCCACTTTTTTGTTGGGGCCGGGCGGAGTGTGGTGCGAACCGGCTACGGTATAGGAGTCTCTGAAAGGTGGATCTGGAGAAAATCCGCGCCGCCGCCGAGAGAGTGGCGCGTTCGGAAGGCCTGGAAGTCGTTGATGTCGAATGGAAAATCGGCAAGCAACGGTTCCTGCGTGTGTACATCGACCGCGTGGTAAAGCCTGCGGCAGTGATCAGCGACGCCGGCGGGACGCTGCGTACGGCCGAGGTCGTAAACGACCCGTTTCCGAAGATCAGCCACGCCGATTGCGAGCGCGTGAGCCAGCAGCTTAGCGTGATTCTAGATGTAGAAGAGCTGGTTCCCGGGCCGGGGTACATCCTGGAGGTCAGTTCTCCGGGGATGGACCGGGCGCTAAAGAAGGCTGCAGACTTCGAACGATTCCGGGGGCGGATGGCGAAGATTACCACCACCGAGCCGATTGGAGACGCGAAGTTTTTCGAAGGACGGCTGGCGGGATTCGTTGCAGGCAAAGTACGAATGGAGTTGAAAGGGAAGGCAGCGAGGACCGTGGAACTGCCTCTCGAGTCGATTCGCAAGGCAAATTTGGTGGTGGAGTTTTAGAAAGGAACATGACCGCCGACGGTTAATAGCTTTCAGCAAATAAGAGTTAACACAGAGACCGCAGAGCCCACAGAGAGGATTTAGAGGCGGGGACTCTGGGGACTAGGGAAGCGATATGGCGAGTTTGCTTTATCAACAAATCGAGATGCTGAGCCGCGAGAAGCACATCGAGCCGGAAGTGGTGGTGTCGGCGATCGAAGACGCGATGGTGGTGGCGGCCCGCAAGTTCTACAAAACCGAGGAAGACCTGCGCGGGAAGTTCAACCCGGAAACGGGCCAGGTGGACGTTTATTCCGTGCAAACCGTCGTCGAGGAAGTAGCCGACCCGAAGAAGGAAATCGCTCTGACGGAAGCGAAGAAAAAGAATCCTTCCGCGGAGGTTGGCACAGAAATCCTGACGCCGAAGCCGACCGACGTGCTGGGGCGCATTGCCGCACAAACGGCCAAGCAGGTGATCCTGCAGAAAGTGCGCGAAGCCGAGCGCGACACCATTTTCAACGAATACAACGGACGCGTGGGAGAGCTTGTGACGGTGATTGTGAAGCGCGCCGAAGGTCCGGACCTGATCGTGGACATGGGCCGGACGGAAGCGCGGCTGCCAAAGCGCGAGCAATCAAAGCTGGAGACCTACAACATCGGTGAACGCTTGCGCGTGGTGATTAAAGCAGTAGACCGCGCGGCGAAAGGGCCGCAAGTGATTGTGTCGCGCGCGGACGCGAGCCTGGTGCAGCGGCTATTCGAAATGGAAGTGCCGGAGATTTACGACGGCACGGTGCAGATCCGCCACGCCGCCCGCGAAGCCGGCGAACGCACCAAAGTGGCGGTGATGAGCCGCGACAAAGATGTAGATCCCGTCGGCGCCTGTGTCGGCATGAAGGGCATGCGCGTGCAATCCATCATCCGTGAATTGCGCGGCGAAAAAATCGACATTATCCCGTACAGCGAAGAAACCGTGGCGTTCGCGCAGAAGGCGCTCAGCCCCGCGAAAGTGACGCGCGTGCAGATCACTGATCCAGAAGCGAAAAAGCTGGAAGTGATTGTGGAGGATTCGCAGCTTTCGCTGGCCATCGGCAAGAAAGGGCAGAACGTACGGCTGGCGAGCAAGCTTATTGGCTGGGACATTGACATCAAGAGCGAGGAAGAGAAACGCCAGGAAATCGAAGAGCAGATGAGCGCGCTGACCGCACCGGCAACACCGCTCACTTCGCTCGCAGGGGTCGGGGCAAAAACGATCGAGAAGATGGAAGCCGCGGGAATCAATTCCGTGGAAAAACTCGCTTCGATGACGCCGGAGCAATTGATGGAGATTCCCGGCATCGGCGAAAAAATGGTGGACAAGATCTACCAGGCCGTGAACCAGTTTTATGAGAGCGCTTCTGAAGCTGCGGCAACAAATGAAAACGCAGCCGGCGCACAAACTGCAGAGGCTACCGCCGAAGGTGGCGAAGAGGCCGCAGCGGTAGAAGAATCCTCGGCGGGAACTGCTGAAGGAGCGCGGGCTGCAGAAGAGGTTCCTATACAAGCGGATGCGGCGGCGGGAGAAGAGGCGGCGCCCGCGGAAGGCGCGCACACCGAAGCGTCGTCAGAGGAAAGCGGAGGCGAAGCGACGCGAGCGGAAGAGCCAAAGCCGGAGTAACCAGGTCAAAGGAACGAACGGAGCGCATGAGCGACGCGAACCAAGTCAGAATCAACGAGCTGGCCCGCGAACTGGAAGTGAAGGCCAAAGCGATTATTGATCTTCTGCCCGGTTTCGGTGTCACAGAAAAAAAGACGCATTCGAGCTCGATTCCCGCGGACGTCGCGGAAAAGGTTCGGAAAAAAATTCAGGGAGTTGCGGAAGCCGAGGCTCAAGCGGAAGCGGCTGCCAAGGCGGAGAAGGAAGCGAAGGAGGCTGCGGCAAAGGCGGCGCGGAGGCCAGCCGCACCGGCAGCGGCACCGCCACAGGCTCGCGTGGCGCCTTCTGCTGTAAAGCCAGCCGCTCCTGTAGCGCCAGCAACGCCCGCAGCTAAACCGACAGTGCCAGCAGCGCACCCGACGACGCCTCCGGCTGCTGCGCCCACGGCTCCGAAGATTGTTCCCAAGCCGCCAGCGCCAGCAGGCGCTCCTCCCGTGAAAGCGCCCGCCCCTGCAGCGCCGACACCCATTCGTCCGGCAGCTCCAGCCTCACAACCCGGAGCCGCTACAGCTCGGCCGGCTGCCGCGGCCCCCGCGAGTACACAGCCTTCTGCAACGCGGCCGGCGGCTGCCGCGCCGGGAACAGCTCCCGCGCGTCCCGGTGCCCCCGCGCGACCCAATATGCCGCCGCGACCAAGCACGCCGCTCCGGCCTTCTGGAAATCGTGGTCCTATGCCGACCGGCAATCGTGGGCCGCTCCCCGATGTATCACGCGAACGTCCCAGCGGACCGCGTCCGGGACAGCCTATTCGTCCACAACAACCCGGCCAGGGCAGACCGATGCGGCCTGGCGCGCCCGGAGCCGAGCCTGCGCGTCCTTTCGAACATCGGCGCGGGCCGATGCCCACCGGAACACGTCCTGGGCCGCGCACGCCGGGGCGCCCGGGAATGTTGCCGCCGCTTCCCGACAAGATGCCGCCCAAGGCGGAGCCTGGAAAGCCGCTTTACGCGCGCAAGACTCCGCCGCGTCAGCGGCCCGCGGTTGACAAGCGAGAGATTGAAGGGGAGCGCAAGCTGCACCCGACGCGGATGCGTCAGGGAGCTGGGCGCGGCGCGGCTGCCGCGGCGGTCATTGCGCCGCCGGAACCACGTCCGCCACGCGAAGTGACCATCACCGAAGGCATCACCATTCGCGAGCTTGCGGAAAAACTCGATGTGCGCGCGAAAGATCTATTAAAGACTTTGTTGGACAAAGGCGTGTTCGCAAGCATCAACCAGGCGCTCGACGTCCCAACGGCGACGACGCTCGCGGAAGCCTTCAGCGGCGTGGTGAGCGTGGTGTCGCTCGAAGAAGAAATGGTGCTGGAGGTCGCCAAGGAAGAAACGAAAGAGAGTTTGAAGCCGCGGCCGCCGGTGGTAACGGTGATGGGTCACGTGGACCACGGGAAAACCAGCCTTCTGGATGCGATTCGCGAAGCGGACGTTGCGGCTGGTGAAGCCGGCGGAATTACGCAGCATATCGGCGCGTACAAAGTTTTGGTAAACGAACGCAGCGTGGTTTTTGTCGATACGCCGGGCCACGAAGCGTTCACGCGCATGCGTTCGCGCGGCGCGAAGGTGACGGACATCGTGGTGCTGGTTGTGGCCGCGGACGACGGCGTCATGCCGCAGACCAAAGAAGCCATCGACCACGCCAGGGCGGCAAATGTGCCGATCATTGTGGCGGTCAACAAGATTGACAAGCCGGAAGCGCAGCCGGAGCGCGTAAAGCGCCAGTTGTCGGATTTGGGCCTGATGCCTGCGGAATGGGGCGGCGACACGGAATTCGTGGAAGTTTCGGCGAAACAGAAGAAGGGAATCGACAAGCTGCTGGAAATTATTTTGCTCGTCGCCGACTTGCGCGAACTGAAAGCCAATCCGGATGCGCCGGCAAGCGGCACGGTGCTGGAATCGCGCGTGGACAAAGGGCGCGGCCCCGTGGCCACGGTGCTGGTGCAGAATGGCACACTCAACGCCGGCGACTTTTTTATCTGCGGTTCCGTGTTCGGCAAAGTGCGCGCGATGTTCGATGACCGCGGCCGCGCGGTGAAGGACGCTCCGCCATCCACGCCCGTGGAAGTGCTGGGATTGCAAGGCGTGCCGGAAGCGGGTGATCACTTCCAGGTGGCCGACGAGGCCAAGGCGCGCCACATTGTGGAATACCGCCAGGGCAAACAGCGCGACGCAGCGATGGCGCGTAGTAGCGGTGGGCGCATCACGCTGGACCAGCTCCACGAGCAGTTGAAGGCCGGCGAAGTCAAGGAGCTGCCGATTGTCATCAAGGCGGACGTGCAAGGTTCCGTGGAAGTGTTGAGCGAGATGTTGCCGAAACTTTCGACCGACCAGGTGAAGCTGAAAATCATCGGGTCGGGCGTGGGTGCAGTGACGGAAAACGATGTTCTTCTGGCTTCGGCCTCCGGTGCAATTATCATCGCGTTCGGTGTGCGCCCGGACCGCAAGGCCGCGGACCTGGCGCAGCAAGAACATGTGGACATTCGAACGCACAACATCATCTACGAAGTTTCCGATGAAATTAAAAAAGCCATGGAAGGTTTGCTCGAACCGGTCATTACCGAGACCTATCTGGGCCGGGCGGAAGTGCGGAACACCTTTAAGGTCAAGGGCGCAGGCACAGTGGCAGGCTGCTATGTGGTCGACGGGATTCTGAAGCGCGATGCGCAAGTGCGCGTGGTGCGCGACGGCACGGTGGTTTACACGTCGAAATTGAGCTCGCTGAAGCGGTTCAAGGACGACGTCGGCGAAGTGCGCACGGGCTTTGAATGCGGCGCGGGTGTAGCCAATTTCAACGACATCAAGGTTGGCGACGTGCTGGAATGCTTCAGCGTCACCAAGATGAGCGCCGCGGAAGCTGCCGGACAGGCCAGCGCGCCCGCGGGCAAAAAATAAGCAGCCGGTTTTTCGCCGGAGCCGCAGATGCCAGTCGGCTTGCTGACCCTCGAGCTGCACATCCCCGACGCCCAATCGTTGAAGGACAAGCGGCAAGTGCTGCGCAGCCTGAAGGACAAGCTGAGGCGAGATTTCAACGTGGCGGTAGCGGAACTCGAACATCACGACACCTGGCAGAGGTCCGTGGTGGGCGTGGTCACCATTTCGAATGAAGAGAAGCACGTGAATGAAGTGCTGCAGAAAGTCTTGGACGAAGCGGACGGGATTCTCGGCTCGATTTTGATCAACCAGGCGGTTGAGATTATTTAGCAGGCGCTGCAGAAGAAACGCAGATGAGTTCCACCAATCATCGTCACGAACGCGTGGGCGAGGAAATCGCCCACGAAATCAACGCCATGCTGGCGGGTGAATTGAAGGATCCGCGGTTGGAAGGCAGCGTCATCGCGAGCGAAGTCCGCGTGCAGCCGGACATGAAGCACGCGCGTGTGTTTGTGAGTGTGAAAGGAACGACCGAGGAACAAACGGATGCGATCAAAGCGCTCGAGCATGCGGCCGGATTCATCCGTCACGAACTCGTCGAGCGCTTGCAGCTTCGCCGGCTACCGGAATTGCACTTCGCGCTGGACCTGTCCGAGGAGCGCGTGGAGCGGATCGACCAATTGTTGCGGGAAGTGAAGAAGGACGAACTTGCACCGAAAGAGATCGGGAAAGGCGAACCGGCGCGCAGCAAATCAAAGAAGAAAAGCAAGCCGTCCGCGAAGAAGAAGGGTTCACGTTAGTTCTCTTTCGCTTCGAAGTTGTAAGTTATAAGTAGTGAATGAGGAAAACCGAGAATACAACGTGACATTTTGTGCGGGTATCCCCCTCCCTTGTTTCAGCGTGGCCGGTTTATTTTTTTACTTACAGCTTAGAGCCTACGACGAATAACTGGATTCATGCCACGCCAGCCACAACCGGCGCCGTTTGATGGCGCGCTCGTCATCAACAAGCCTAAAGGAAAAACCTCGCACGATGTTGTAGACGCAGTGCGCCACTTGGCGGGGTTCCGGCAAATTGGACATTTAGGAACTCTGGATCCGCTGGCAACGGGCGTTCTCGTTCTGTTGTTGGGGCGAGCTACGCGGCTCGTGCGTTTTTATTCCGGGCGACGAAAGCGTTACGCCGCGGGTTTTCGCTTCGGATTTGCAACCGATACGTACGACTCCGATGGTGAAGCGCAAAGTCCGGAGGCTGCGCCGGCCCTCCATGCTGCGGTGCTTGAGCGGCTCGCCGCGGAATGCATCGGGCCCTTCGAACAGATGCCGCCAGCGTTTTCTGCCAAGAAAGTGGGAGGGCGCCCTGCCTACGAACTCGCCCGGAGAAAACAGGAAGTGGCCCTGAAGCCCGTTTCCATTGAACTCTATGAGTATAAATTGACGGGGATAGAAGGTGCCGTCGCGCGTTTTGTTATCGAATGTTCTTCCGGGACATATATCCGTTCCCTGGCGCATGAAATGGGGCAAAAACTGGGCTGCGGCGCGCATCTCGCAGAAATTACGCGCACGGCCGTGGGGGAATTTTCGCTTGAACAATCCATCACCCTCGAAGAACTTGCCGAGGCGAGCCGGGCGGGCCGATTCGCAAACTGCCTGATAAAGCTTGAAAACCTGCTTCCCAATTTTCCGCGCATCAACGTTTTGCCGGTGATCGAGAAGCGTGTGCGGCACGGCTCGAAGTTCAATATTTCAGTTTCGCATTTGCAACCCGGGCGCGTGGAGCCTCCTCCCGGAGCGACCAGCGAACTCGATGGCGGGCCGCCGATGGCTCCGTGCTTGCGCGTCTTCAACCAGCAGGAAAAGTTGATTGCGATTGCCGAAGCGGTCGTTCCTCGAACGTATCAGCCCCTGATAGTGTTCGAACCGTTGCCATAAGCGGATAGCCGCTTGATGTCAAGGCTGTTGCTGCGGCGGTTGCTGTGGTTGAGGCGGAGGTGGCGGTTGAGGCGGAGGCTGCTGGGGCGGCGGTGGTTGTTGGAGCGGTGGCTCAGGTTGTTGCGGCTGAGGCTGAGGTTGTGGCGGCGCGGGAGTTCCCCGGAATCCTGGGCCGGCGCCGCCACGGCCAACGTCGCCGCGGCCCGCGTAGATCGTCCGAGTGAGATGATCGGCCAGGCGCAGCCGGCGCGGCGTAATCACGATGAGAAGCTCGGTATCCTGAAAAGCGCGGTTCGTTGAACTAAACGCGTATCTCAGCCCCGGAACCCTCGCGAAACCTGGCAAACCTGCGATGGAGCGGGTCTCTTCCGTGTCCGTCATTCCGGTAAACAGCGTCGGCTCGTTCTCCTTTACGCGCACCGTTTGCGACAGCGTGCGATTCGAAAGGATGGGAATGCCGTTGACCGCGCTTCCGGCAAGCGCGCGAATTTCAAATTCCAACTGCAGCGTCACTTCCGAATTGGGGTGAAGCGCGGGAGTCGCTTTGATTTTCACGCCGAGATCCACGTATTCCGAACCGGGATAGGGCTGCTGCAGGACTCCGGGAGCGACACCATTGGCAAACAGGCTAGCTGGGCTGAGAATCACGGTGATGTCGCCGGCGGCGCCGGGCACATCATTGGTGATCGCCACGTCCGGAAAGCCACCTGTTGCGAATGTGCCTGCAACGATAGCGGTTGGCGAGGAACCGGTCGGGCCGGCGGGCGGCTGAAACGCTTGGGTGAAAAGCCCGCCGGAAATTCCCACGAACACGCTGAAGGTGTTGGCTCCGCCGTTGGTCACAGCGATGTCCGCGAGGCCGTCTTGATTGAAGTCCGCGATGGCGACTCCGGTCGGCGAGGCCGCGGTTTTCAGGGGAGAACTCGCGCTGGCGGTGAAGGTCGCATCGCCGTTGTTCAGCAGCACACTGAGGGTATTGTCGGTTTGATTCACGACAGCAAGATCCGGTTTCGAATCGGCGTTCAAATCTCCCGCCGCAATCGCCACGGGACCGTTGCCAATACCTGAGGAAATCGGCGAGTCGGTAGCTTCGATGAAAGTGCCGTCGCCTCTGCCGAGGAGAATGGTCACGTTGTTCGTCGCTTGATTGACGATGGCCAGGTCCTGGTTTCCATCCGCATTGAAATCACTCTGGACGATGGCCACAGGGCCACGCTGCGTAGCTGTGGACGGGATCGGGGTCAAAGTAAATTGCTTTTGCGACGTTAAGGGTGTCGCGCTGGAGTCCGTCGCAGTCACGGTGAAGGTAAAAGTTGGCGTCGTTGTCGTGGAAGACGTGGGAGTTCCAGTAATTTCCCCTGTCGGATTCAAAGTCAATCCGGTAGGAAGGGCGCCCGACGAGACGGCCCAGGTGAACGGAGCCGTCCCACCGGCGGCTGTGAGAATCTGGTCGTAAGGCACGCCGATGGTTCCGTTAGGAAGGGACGCCGTCGAGATAGCAAAAGCGGGAGTGCTGGCGTCGACGGTGATGCTGAGCGTGATCGTCGCGGATTTAGGGGGACTGGCGGAGTCAGTGGCGCCGACTGTGATTGCTGATGTTCCCGCAGCGGTGGGAGTGCCGGTGATAGCTCCAGTGCTGGGATTCAGAGTCAAGCCTGCGGGAAGCGTTCCAGTTGCGAGGCTCCAGGTGACCGCTCTGATTCCACCGATCGCTTGCAAAGTAGCGTTGTAGGCGGTGTTCAGGACGCCGTCGGGAAGCGAAGTAGTGGTAATGATGAGTTGCCGCGCGAGCACCATAGGGGAACCGGTTGCGGAGGTAAACTTTCCCGTGCCATCCCCGAGAAAAATGGAAACGGAATCGTCGTTTTCGTTCACCACAGCGAAGTCTTGTATTCCATCGCCGTTAAAATCTCCAGTCGCAATCCCAGTAGGATTGGAGCCCACTGGAATTGCCACTGGCTTCTGAAACGCGCCGTCACAATTGCTGAGGAGCACGTCCACCTGGTTTGCGAGGGGATCACTAGCCACCAAATCGTGGCATCCGCTGTTCGTGAATGTCGCGGAGGCAATTCCGGGATGCGTGGCGGGAGCCGCAGTGCGCGCACCCCCCAGCAAAGAAATGGGAGAACCCGTAGATTGCGCAAATGTTCCATGGCTGCTGCTCTGGTTCAACAAAACCGTGACGGAATTATCGATTTCGTTGACCGCTGCGAGGTCCAACGAACCGTTATTCAGAAAATCCGCGGTCACAAGCGCCGCCGGTCCTTTTCCGGCCGCAAAGGAAATGCTTGGAAAAGGATTGCTCGCTCCGCCGGGATTGGGGGTAAAGGCGGAAGTCCCCAGGCTGCCCGACAACAAGGAAAGAGTGACGGGGAATCGCTCCCCGACAAAGAAAGTAGCCGGCTTGCCATCCTGCGCGCGCAGGAGAACCTGGCGCCCGCTCTGCACAAGCGACAGCGCATCGGAGAAATCCACCGCGGCCGAAGGAAGAGTCAAAAGAAACGTGGATTTGCCGCCGCCAACAGCCACGATCGGCGGAATGAGGGAGCTGACCGATGAGGATCCTCCTGTCGCTGCGCTACCAAAAATTCCGGCAAGAAGCGTCTGAAGCGCAGTTAGATTGTTTGCCTGCGTCAATTGGCTGAGCAAGTTGGGGGGGAGGGCGATGAGTCTGTGACGGGTGGGAGGCTCGACTCCGAGTTTCCTCGCGGTGTTTTTGTCCACTTCCAGCAGTTCAATTTCGAGCATCAACTCGCCCCGCGCTCTTTCCATCTGCTGAATCAGTGCGCCGGTCAGAACCAGGTGCTCGGGAGTATCGCGCATAGTGATGCTGTGAGTGCGCGTATCGAGGTCAATGTGAGGAGCAGCTGTGATGTCGCGCACGATGCGCAGAACTTCCGTGGCGTCCTCGGAACTGATGGCGGAGGAAAGTGGAAAAGTCTGTTCTGCCTGCAGATCATATTGCCTGCGTTTTTCCGGGGTGTCGGCGGCGACAAACATCAAGGCGCTGTTCACCGGACGCCAGAACGTCCCCGTTTCCGCTGCGAGAACTTTCAGTGCGTTCTCAAAGTCCACGTTCTCAATATTCAAGCGCACGTTTCGAACGGTCAGGTCCGCGTCAAAAGTGACCCTGAGGCCAAAGATGCTTGCCAGTTGCTCGTAAACGGTCTTGGTGTCGCCGCGCAGGTCGAGATTGCGCTTTCCGGCTTGCGGCTTCAATCGAGGCAAACCGGGAATAGCCGGTGCGGCCTTTGGTCCGGTCTCATCGCCCATACTTCTTATTTCGCGCAATCGCTCCAGGACGATGGCGTTTGTTGGGTCGATGGCCAACGCGGCGGCAAGATCTTCCATGGCTTGGTCAAAGCGGCTGGCCAAAGCGTCGCGCTCAGCCGCATCTGCATAGGAGCGAACCAGCTTGGAGCGAAGCCCTGCCGCGTGCGTGGCGTACGACATATCCTGCGGAGCATAGTGTACGGCTTCTTCAAAAGCGGTCAGGGCCTCATCGAGACGGCCAGCGGCCTCCGCTTTTTCGCCCCGCTCCGCTGCTCTGCGCGCCCGCTTTAGGTCGGGATGTACCCGCTGGGGAGGGGCCGGCTGTGCTGGTGATGATACGGGCGCTTGCGTTTGGCCGAAGGCTTGCGAAGACAACAGGAGACCAGAAAGAATCAGCGACCAAGCTTGTCGAAGCGACCCCATACGCGACAAACAGAATAGCTTAAACACGCTTACAGTTCCGCTCCCCTGCTTGTGGCGTGTTGTCAAGAACTTACGGACATTCGGAGATGGGCAAACCTTGGATTGTGCAATAATCGTGCTGGAAATGCAGCCTTACTGCTTCTTTTTCCTGCCTGGTCTGATGTTGGCGAGACTCTTCCGGGCCTTCCCGATATCGCTGTTGACACCTGCCTTTGCAGGGTAATCAGGTGAACGCCCAGCCTCCTAGCAGCCTGGCGCGTGGAAAGTCCTTTCATGCTATACACCTGTAGCAGATACTCCTCAGAAAATCAATGGTCCTGGCCAGCATTAAAATTCGGCTTCTATGAAAACGCAAAACGCGCGAAAGAAAAGGGGCCCATGGGTCCCCCGCGGTCCCCTTGCAAGGAAAAACCTGCCGGAATTTAGTACCGGTCAAAGTAATAAGGGGGCCTATACTGGCAGACTGGAGTGACAGGAGAACCACCTTGCAACGCGACGATCACTTGAAGAACTTGCTTCGCGAATTGGGACACGCCATCCACGACACCGTATCCGAATTCCGACCGCATTACGGACGCGATTGCCGGCGTGCGTGCACATGGCTACGACATCGTACGGAAGCTGGACGCCAGGATTGGGCTGGCCAAGCGCCACGGCGCGACGGTGACCACGCAGCACCCGCCCTTCCACCAGTCGCTGCGCATCCAGGTAGACGAGTCGGCCACAAAGAATGCGTCAGATCGTTAACCGGTCAAAATAATACGGGGGAATCAAAGCCAGCTATCGAAGCGGCAAAGCCTCCCCGAAGGTTGGTCGGCCTGAGCCATAATCCGGAGGAGTTTCTCCAGAGGGATTGGCTCTGGAGAAACTCTCCAGCATCCTACGCTTTGACCGGGATGCTGACGGCTTTGGAGAGCTTAAACGTCAACCGCGTCCTGGCTGAGAGAATAGAATTGTCTTTCTTCTGCTTTTGGCCCGCACCCTTGGGTTGGTCTTTGTCAGAAGGGCGACGCGAATGGGTAGACAAGTCGCAGTACACTCCGTTGATGACCACAGAATCGAGAACCACCTTCAATTCGTGCTTCCTCACCTCGTAAACGCTGCCAGTGACCTGGGTGCCTCGCGGAAGCACGGTTTTTCCGTCTACCTTAACGGGCCTGACGATGCTGGCCGCGAAGGGATCGCCCGAGTGATTCTTGTCGGTGGCGAGGGTTTGACGGACGGTCGCGGTGATCTTTGTGCCTTTCGGCAAGGTGACGAGATGGAGTGGTTGCGGCGCGTGCGTGGAGTCGGCCGCAGGGCTTGCAGGGTTGACAGGCGCAGCGCTGTCGGCAGCGCTGCTAGTAGCTTGACCCGCAGCTTGCGCGGGCTGGCTGCTGGCTACTACGGCGGGTTGGCTCGAGCACCCCGCTACGGTCAACAAGCCGAGAACCGCAGCCGCAAGCGATAGTTCGTGATTTAGCTTCGAGTCGAACATTTCACACCTCCTAGTGCATTCGTAGAAAGAAACGCGAGGAGGTGGCTGGGCAAACCCCTTCGCCTAGTCATACTGGGAGTAATCTACGGGCTGAGTAGGATAACCGGTGCAAAGACTGTAGTGATTTACAAGGAGCAAGTCAATATCTGTTCTTCTCCGTTCTTCTCCGTTGTCCTCTCCGTGTCTGTTCCTCTCCCTCAATTATTCGGACCGCCGTTTTGAGGGCGTGGCCAGAAAGTTATGAGGGCCAGGGCAATGATCGCAATGGCAGGTATGACTTTGAAGAGCATAAGCCAATCGCACAGAGGTTTCAGTCTGTTGTCGACGTAGATTGCACCGAGGCAAATGGTGATTACGATGATGATAACGAACAGCGCGGCCCCAGAGATTTTCTTCATGCTGCCCTCCGAGGGTGTTGATTGCGGGTTAGAATACCACTTTTCACATTCTCGTAGAGCTGCCACTTAGCTCCGCGGGGCCGCCTCCTTCATTCTTTCGCGAAATACCGATCCGGCTCCGCGCATTCCGCCTGCTCCGCGAAGCGTCGAATCTGCCAGCGTCGAAAGATGAATCCGCAAGGTGGGGTGTGCGGGGCGGTACCTCGCGGATTCTCTCCCCTGGTGGGACTCATACCGCCGGTGAGTCACCAAATCAGGCGTTGGCAGCCCTGCACTTGACCCGCGCGTCCGACCCGTCCCTGAAATTCCAGCGCTTGTGGTTGACGCTTACGACTGCCACTTCTGCAGGCGCAAACGGAATTTCCTCATATCCTCGGACCTCGATGATGCAGCCCTCGCTGACGAGAACTTGGTCGAAATGCCTGCCGTCATTGAGATCGACTGAAATTATCTGATAGCCGATGCCTGTCTCCTCGGTTCGTTTCAAATGATCGAGACACGCTTGTGGAAGGGGATATAGGCAGGTCGTCATGACTCACCTCTCGATGGGACTTTCAGCGGGGGCGGCAATGTTACGTCGCCTGTGCCTCGAACGCAAGGACCCTCGATGGGAAAAGCAGGTGTTCACCTGATTGTGGCTTTGAGAAACGGCTCCAAGCTAGCCATACAAGAAACACGGGGGTGAATCCCCTGGCAAATCTTCGCGGGAATTGAAGGGGTTCACCCCTGCCCCTCTTCCTGGCGCGAAATACTGTAAGCGTTCCGCCTGCCGCCTTCACCAAGCCTCTGAGTCTGTCCACTAGCGAGCAGTTGGTTTAGCGCCCTCTGTCCTGTCGTTTGGGACGCGGTAGGTCTGCGCTCGGCAGGGAACGGCCAGCAGAAAAAACGTGCAAAAAACGTGCAACAAAACCTGCCAGTGGTGACACGATGGACGTAGATGGCAAACTCCGCGCGTTGACTCTGCATAAGTTACTGAAGGCGAAAGACGGGCCGGAGAATAGCTTATTCCAAGCGCCGGATTTGCGCATCTGATCAAATAGGACTAAATTAGTCCGGTTGACCTTGGGAGTTTGCCTGAGGTACACTCGAATTTGTAGTTGCAAATGACTTACAACTAGAAGTACAGGAAAATCCGTGCTCTCCGCATTTCTTATTGCGCTCCGTGAAGGCGTGGAAGCCGCGCTCGTGGTCGGCATCATCCTGGTGTATCTCTCCCGCACCGCCCGCAGCTATCTGACGCAGTTCGTCTGGTACGGTGTCGCGACAGCCGCTGGTCTGAGCCTGGCGGTGGCGGTGGGGCTGGAGCGCTGGCGAGTCAGTGAAGACGGCTTCGAAGGCCTGATGCTCCTGGTGGCCTCGATCTTCGTCGTTACGATGATTGTATGGATGAACCGCGTTGCGCGCCACCTCAGAAAAGAAATTGAGGAGAAAGTGGAGTCCTATGCCGAGCGCGGGAAGGCCGCCGGCTGGGCCATTTTCCTTTTTGTGTTCCTCATGGTTCTGCGCGAAGGTGTGGAGCTGGCTCTAATCCTGCGCGCCGTGGAACTTTCGACCGAGGGATTGCAGACTTGGATAGGCACACTGGCAGGGATTGCCGCGGCGGTCGCGGTTGGGCTGTTCTTCTTCAAAGGCACGCTGCGCATTCCGCTGCACCGGTTTTTCGCGGTGACGAGTGTCATTCTCATGCTGGTCGCGTTCCAACTAGCGCTGACCGGTTTGCATGAATTGAGCGAAGCGCGCTGGCTGCCTTCGAGCAAAGCGGAGATGGCCATTCTGGGCCCCATTGTGCGCAACGAACTGTTCTTCTTTGTTTTCATTTTTGGTGCGGCGATGCTTTTGATTCTGCGCGAATGGCAAGCCGCCTCGCACGCCAAAGCCGTGAAAGAATCGCCGAACGGCGCGGAGAAGCGCCTGCTCGAGTCGCAAAACCGGCGCCAGCGCCGCTGGATGGTCGCGGCGGCCACGGCATCTCTGGCCGTGATTCTCGTTTTGACGGCGGATTTCATCTATGCGCGGGCCAATTCCGCTCCGCCTACAGCCCAGGCGATTGACCCAGCTGGCAACATCGTGCGCGTGCCTGTCAGCGAAGTGCAGGACGGCGCCATGCACCTCTTCACCGTGAGTGCTGGCAATCAGTCTATGCGCTTCATGGTCATCAAGAAACCGAATGGCTGGGGCGTGGCGCTGGACGCCTGCCGGATTTGCGGCGCGGAAGGCTACCGTCAGGACGGCCAGAACGTGATTTGCCGCCACTGCGCGTCCGCGATTTACATTCCCTCGATAGGCGATCAGGGAGGCTGTAATCCCATCGGCGTGCCTGCGCACGTGGATGGAAGCGACATTGTGATTGATATTTCCGCCCTCGCTCAGGCGTCCAAGGAGATTCCGCAGTAGGGCGCGATATATCGTGCCCTTTGAGATTGCGCTGACCACTCCATGTTCTTCCGACTCGTGGCCGATTCCTTTGGGCGGCGCCCCCGGCACAAGCTGCTGACCGGCGCGGCGCTCGCTCTGGGTATGGGTGTGGCCACGGCCGCGCTCAGCGTGGCCCTGGACGTCGGTGACCGCATGGCAAGAGAGTTCCGCAGCTTGGGCGCGAACCTGGTGGTCACGCCGAAGGCCGATTCGTTGCCGCTCGAAATCGGCGGCGTTGACTATCGTCCCGTGAATGCGGGCGCCTATCTGCCGGAAACAGACCTTCCAAAACTCAAAACGATTTTCTGGCACAACAACATCATGGGGTTCAGTCCCATCCTCGAAGCTCGCGTTGCATCCTGGACTCGCCAATTTTCGCCCGCGTCCGCAACTTTTGTGAGATCGGCGCCAAATGGCAACGCTACTTTGATCGGAGCTTGGTCAGACCATAAGGTTCCAATGCTGGATGGGGGTGCTTTTGTAACTGGGGTTAGGCAAACGAATCCCTGGTGGCATGTGGAGGGGGCGTGGTTTGGCGATGGTGCGGGTGAATGCATGGTAGGAAGGAACTTCGCGAAAAAGAACTCCGTCCTGATTGGTAGTCCGGTTTATCTGGCTTCTCCTACGTCAGACAGCGGGCTCGCACTTAAAGTCACAGGGATTTTTTCGAGCGGCGGATCAGAGGACGACGCCGTGGTAGCGCCACTGTCGATTGTGCAGGAATACCTTGGCAAGCCAGGGCAGTACCGCAAACTTTACGTCAGCGCATTGACGAAGCCGGAGGACGATTTCGCACGTCGCGATCCGAAAACGATGAAGCCGGACGAATTCGAGCGATGGTCTTGCAGCCCATATGTTTCCTCGATTGCCTATTCGATTGGACAGATTCTGCCCGGAACGGACGTGCGCGTGATCCGTCGCGTTGCCGAAGGCGAAGGCCAGATCCTCACGCGCGTGCAAACGCTGCTGTGGCTGGTTACGTTTGCCGCGATGCTGGCTGCGGCTCTGGCGGTGGGCGCTTCGTCGGCAGCTTCGGTGATCGAGCGGCGCGTGGAGATTGGGTTGATGAAGGCCTTGGGCGCGGGCTCCGGCACGGTGGGTTTCTTGCTGGCCGCCGAGCAACTTCTCTTGGCGTTTGTGGGTGGGGGCGTCGGCTATGCGCTGGGAATCGTTCTGGCGCGCCTGCTAGGAGAAAAGATTTTCGGCGCTGCACCGGAACCGACGCTGTTGGTCTTTTTCGTGGTGATCGGGCTGGCGGCGCTTGTGACGCTGCTCGGCAGCGCCATTCCCCTGCGGCGCGCTTCGCGCATCGAGCCCGCGCCCATTCTGCGAGGCGAGTGATGATGTTTTGCCGACACGCCGCGTGGCAAGAGAACCGGTCTAAGACCCTGGCTGCGGTAGGCAGGCGGCCCCTACGTCGCTTGCGACCGCTCTTTTGTAGTGGCCGACCTTTAGGTCGGTGCTGTCTCATCGGTTCGGGGCACGGTCATGTCTGACGCCAATCGCGAGATGTTCTGGCGCATCCTCCGGCGCTTGCTGGGTGCGAATCGCGGACGTCTGTTCGTCATGCTGCTCGCGCTCGGAGCTGGCGCCGCGGTCACCGCCGCGCTGCTCAATCTGCAAGTGGACGCCAAGCGGCGCCTTACCTCCGAATTCCGCGCGTTTGGCGCTAACGTGTTGCTTGCTCCGAAGGGCTCTTCGGAGTCAAGCTCCGGAACGTTGCCCGAGTTCATCATCCATTCAGTGCCTTTGAACGGCCCCGGCGGCCACGTAACGGCATCGTCGGCCCTCTACATTGTTGCTAGCGTTTCGGTTCCGCCGTCGGGGAAATCAGTGACCGCCGTTGTTGCTGGAAGCAATCCGTTTGCATTTCTCAAGGTCTCGCTGGCTTCTGCAATGCCTGCGGGTGGTCCGAATCAATCAAGCCAATCCCCAGAGGACATGTGCATCGCAGGCGCAAGATTCGCGGATCAGGCAGGCGTTCAGCAGGATGCGGAACTTGTCTTAACGAGCGGTGACCACCGAGAGTCATGCCACGTCGCTGGGATCCGCGCGAACACCGGGGGACCGGAAGACGACCGCATTTTAACCGGACTCGGGACGGCGCAACGCCTGGCCGGCTTGCCAAAGGACATCAGCCTGGTCCATCTGACCGTTCCAGGCACTCCCGGCGAAATCCAAACGTACATTGCGGATCTTCAACGGCAGCTTCCCGATGTTGACGTTCGTCCGATTCGCCAATTCACAGAAGGCGAAGCAAAAATTTACAACCGCATCAGCGGTTTGCTCACGGCGACGGTGGGAATCGTACTGCTGTTGACCTCGCTCTGCGTCATGGCGGCCATGACCAACGTCGCCATCGAGCGAAAAATGGACGTCGGCCTGATGAAAGCGATTGGCGGAGCGACTCGGCGTGTCGTGCGGCTGTTCCTCGCGGAAGCCGCGCTACTTGGCTTGGCTGGCGGTTTGATCGGCGCAGCGCTCGGGATGTTGCTCTCTATCGCCCTGGGCAAAGCTGTCTTTGGCGTGGCGGCGCGCCCGCGGCTGATTGTGTATCCTGTAGCTGTGGGTTTGACGATGCTGGTGGCGATTCTGAGTGCCTTCCCGCTGCGGCGGCTTGCGGGCATCCGCCCGGTATCGGTGTTCCGAGGTGAAGCGTGAGTGTGGTGGCTCCCGTCCAATTGCAGGCGCGCTCGGGGGCGCAGCAAGTTGTCATCGACAACTTGATCAAGCGCTACGGTACGCTGCACGCGCTCAACGGCGTCAGCTTCGCGGTGAACAGCGGCGAGTGGGTTGCCCTGATGGGCCCTTCGGGTTCCGGCAAGACCACGCTCATCAACATTCTCGGGGGTCTTGACACGCTAACTTCCGGCCGGGTCGTCGTTGACGACGTGGATCTCGCGAAACTCGGCGAAAACGACCTGGTACGCTACCGCGCGGAAAAAGTGGGCTTCGTTTTTCAGCAATTTCATCTGGTGCCGTATCTGACAGCGCTTGAGAACGTGATGCTGGCGCAGTATTTTCACAGCGTCACGGACGAAAAGGAGGCCGAGGAAGCGTTGAAGCGCGTGGGCCTCGGAGACCGCTTGTCGCATTTGCCTGCCCAGCTCTCTGGAGGCGAGCAACAGCGTGTGGCCATCGCCCGCGCCTTGATCAATCAGCCGAAACTCATTCTGGCCGACGAACCCACTGGCAATCTCGACGAAGCCAACGAAAGAATCGTCATCGAAATCTTCCGCAAGCTGCACAACGCCGGTCACACGATCTTGATGGTCACGCACGATCCGGATATCGCCCGGCAAGCGGATCGCCGCATCGAGCTGGCGCACGGCCACTTGCATTATGACTCCGCGTTGCACGGACCGAGTCAGCCGCTCAATTGTCCGCTGGTGGATACGCCGGATTGTTGCAAGTCCCTTTCGGGCGACGACGAGATTCGCTTCGACCACTTGCTCGAACAGATTTGGGTTTGCGGCGAGGAAGGGAAGGCTGCCGAGGTTGTGCACCTGCATGCCTCCGGGCCAGCTGGCGGCTTGCCGAACGCGCCCGAGGAGCCTGCGTCCCGCGTTCTTTCGCGCATGGCCGATCTCCATTTGGTCGCGTTGCAAAACGGAGAGGTGCATCTGACTCCCGTGGGAAGCCAGCGCGCCCGCGACGTAGTCCGGCGGCACCGTCTTGCGGAGCGGCTTTTCAAAGACACTTTTGCCGTCGACGAAACTGAAGCGCACACGCAGGCCTGCCGGTTCGAGCACATCATCAGCCCGGAACTCGACGCGCGTATCTGCACGTTCCTTGGCCATCCGAAAACCTGCCCGCACGGCAACCCGATTCCCCCCGGCGACTGCTGCGACGGAAAAAAGAAAGCCTGAACACGCCGCAAGAAATGCCCACTCCCCTCGACCCGCGCAAAAAGCCCACCAGCGTCAAGATCCACCTCTCGAGCGGTGCCGGTGTGGACATCGCTTGGGCCGACGGCCACGCGAGCCATTACGATTTCGCATATTTACGCGACGAATGCCCCTGCGCGACCTGCAACGACGAGCGCGACAAAAAAGCAGCCTTCCAGTCCGCGCCGGGAATGGCCTCTTCTCCGGCGCTGCCAATGTTCAAGCCCAAGCCGCGCGCCAGAGCCGCCACGCAAGTAGGGAATTACGCCATTCAGATCACATTTACCGACGGGCACTCCACAAGCATCTACGCCTACGATCATCTCCGCAGCATCTGCCCTTGCGAAGAGTGCGCCAGAGCGTTCCGCACCGCTGCCGGCTAGATTCGCCGGCCTTCGGTTAGAACTCGCGGGTTGAACCGTTCCAATCGTTGTGGAATTCTCTCCTAAGATTCGCATCGCTCCGTCTTTTCCAAATGAGGTGACGACCATGGCCTGTGATCGCAACGAATTGAAGCACGTTCCGCTCTTTGCGCTTCTCGACGACGAAGAGGCGGCCGTCCTTGCCAGCCAGGTGGAGCTGAAGCGCTTCGCCCCGCGCCAGCGGATTTACAAAATGGGGGATACCACCGGACAAGCCTACGTCATGATTTCCGGGCGCGTGCGCGTCACGACGGTCGACGAAGATCACCAGGAAGTTATCGTCGACGAGCCGGGACACGGGGAATTCTTCGGCTTTGCCTCGATGTTAGAGAGGACACCGCATCAGACCGATGCCATCGCGCTTGAAGAGACCGCTTGCCTCGAGGTTTCGCGCGACGATATCGCCACGCTTCTGCAGCGAAAGCCTCACGCTGGGATGGACATGCTCACGGTGCTTGGCAGGCAGTTCCACGCCTCGCAACGACTCGTGCGCGTGCGCGCTGGACGGCATCCCAATGAGATCATTGAAAAGGAAGCCACGCTTGGCGAGCGCGTTGCCGATACGGTGGCGCTATTTGGCGGTTCTTGGACGTTCATCATTCTTTTCGGTGTCTTGGCAATCACGTACACGGCCATCAACGTGTACTTGGGTAAGCGCGCCTGGGATCCTTATCCCTTCATTCTCCTCAACCTGTTTCTTTCCTTGCTCGCGGCAATTCAGGCGCCGGTCATCATGATGAGTCAGAACCGCCAGGACACCAAAGACCGCCTGCGCGGTGAATTGGATTACGACGTCAACCGGCGCGCCGCCTCGGACATTCAAGGACTGGCCCGCAAACTCAATTTGCTGGGCGAAAAGATTGGCGACATCGAGGACTTGCTGCGTCAGAAATAAGCAACCGAAACTTGATTTGCTAGACTTCGCGCCTGAAAAATGGGAGCATTTCAGTCTGCTAGGTAGCCAAACCCATACATGAGCAGCATTACCAATAACCCTGCTGCTGCGGGCAGCCGGGGCAACGGAGTTCCGCGCGTCCTGGTGGCCACGACCGCGCTGCTCAGCTTTATCTCTTTCTGGCGCGCGGCCGCGATTGTCCTCAACGATCTCGCCTCTTCCGCCTATTACGCGGGCGGCGAGGCGGAAGGCTACATCGGCAAGGCAGCGCCTTGGTTCATCCTCGGCATCATGCTGTTTTCCTACGCCGTTCGCGCGATTTACGTCGAAAGCTGCAGCATGTTTGTGCGCGGCGGCGTGTACCGCGTAGTTAAGGAAGCGATGGGCGGCACGCTGGCCAAGTTCAGCGTTTCCGCGCTGATGTTCGATTACATCCTAACGGGACCGATCAGCGGCGTATCTGCGGGCCAATATATTGTCGGCCTCTTCAACGAAACCTTCGACTATGTCCACATCCCCCTGCACATCCCCCCGGGTGCTGGTGCCGCCTTCTTCGCCATCCTTGTTACCGTTTATTTTTGGTGGTACAACGTCAAAGGCGTTCCCGAATCCAGCCAGAAGGCCATGCGCATCATGCAGCTCACGACCGTGATGGTCGTGATCCTGATTGCGTGGTGCCTATACACCATTTCTTTGCGGCATCCCGCGCTCCCCCCGCTGCCGCACCCGAAAAACCTAAAGCTTGAGCCCAACGCACTTGGTTGGCTCTACGGTGTGCATTTCGCGCATTTTGCGGGACTCATCGCCGTTTTCGTCGGTCTCGGACATTCCGTCCTCGCCATGAGCGGAGAAGAGTCGCTTGCGCAGGTGTATCGCGAAATCGAGAGTCCCAAGCTCCCCAACTTGAAGAAGACCGGGCTGGTCATCTTCATTTACAGTCTCGTGTTCACTTCGCTGGTCTCGTTTTTTGCCGTGATGATTATTCCCGACGGCGTTCGCCAGAATTATTTGGAAAACCTTATCGGCGGACTGGCGATGAGCCTCGAGGGGCCGTTCCTGATCCGGCTCGTCTTTCACGCATTTGTCGTTGTGGTAGGAACTCTGATTCTCGCCGGCGCCGTGAACACCGCCATCGTCGGTTCGAACGGTGTTCTAAACCGCGTCTCGGAAGACGGAGTTCTCGCCGACTGGTTCCGTCAACCACACCGCCGCTTCGGCACGTCCTACCGCATCATCAACATTATCGCGGCGCTGCAGATTATCACCATCATCATCAGCCGCGGCGACGTGACGTTCCTTGCGAACTTGTACGCCTTCGGAGTGATCTGGAGTTTCGCAATGAAAGGCATGGCGGTCCTGCTTTTGCGTTATACCCATCCCGGCGACCGCGAATATCGAGTGCCATTGAATTTCAAGCTATTCGGCGTGGAAGTTCCCGTGGGTCTGGGCCTGATTACTCTGGTGCTTCTCGGAATTGCGGTCATAAACCTGTTCACGAAAAAAGACGCGACTATCGCGGGCGTCACTTTCTCCGTCCTCCTTTTCATCGTCTTCACTATCTCGGAGAGAGTCACGCACCGCGGGCGCGGCGCCGCAAAGCATGTGGAGTTGGATCAATTCCACCTTGAAATGGAAAGCGAGCTAACACCTGCGGCCGTGGGAGTGCGTCCGGGCAATATTCTGGTGCCGGTCAGCAACATCCATTCGCTGTATCACCTGGGCAACGTCCTCGATCGCGTAAAACCAGGCCGCCGCGACGTCGTGGTTCTTCATGTTCGATTACTCCGGCGCTCGGCCTCCGGTGAATACGAACTCGAAGCTGAGCAACTTTTTGGCGGTATCGAGCAGCAGCTTTTTTCTCAGACGCTAGGCATGGCGGAGAAGCGCGGCAAATCCATCCGCCTCGCCGTCGTTGCCGCAAATGACTTGGCGGAAGGCATTCTCCGCGCGGCGACTTCGCTGCAGTCCAGCACCATTGTGTTTGGTCACTCTTCGAGAGAAAGCACCGAGGAACAAGCCCGGCAAGTCGGAGAGGCTTGGGAAAAGCTGGGGGACACGAAACCGCAGTTCAACCTGGAAATTCACATGCCCAACGGGGACAAGCTCTACAAAGTTCTTGGTCCCCACGCTCCGAACCTCACGGCCAACGAAATCAATCTCCTGCACAGATTGTGGCTGCGCTTCAGCGATTTGGTCTCGCCCATGGAGCTGCACCACCACGACGTGGTCCATTTCGCCTTGGAAGAAGTCCAGAAAGAAATGGAAGATGGCCACGAAGATGACGTGGTCTGCCGCTTGCGGTCGCATCTCGAGGCAAATCAGAAGAAACGCAAGCAACCGTCTTGACCAGCCGGCAACGGGCCATGGCTTTCGGGCTAGTCAAGACGGACTAGCGCCTATCAGACAGCTTCTCGGCAAGCTGGACTGGTCAGAATTGGCCCAAGGTGGTTCAGCCTATTTGCGAGGTGCAGTGGCCGCAGCGCTTTGCGGTGATGGGGATGGTCATCGCGCATTGCGGACACTCCTTGGTAGTGGGCG